>NZ_VOHR01000284.1 GCF_009192725.1 Segeticoccus rhizosphaerae
CGGCTCCCCCCGGCAACGCAGCCGCGGTGCTCGAGGCGGGGGACCGTGCCGGCTCGTGCTGATGAGGCACCTGGCTGGCGGCGGCGACCCGGTCGCGGCGCGCTCGGCGCTGGCCCAGATCAGGGTGAGCCGCGCTGGTGCGGGTCGAGGACGAGCGGACTGCGGGTCAGCAGCACGACGCCCAGGACCATCACGGCCAGGCCGGCGGCACCGGCGGCGAGCGAACCCGGGTTGGTGCGCAGGCCCTGGCCGAACAACACCGTCGACAACAACAGGCCGGTCACCGGCTCGGCCAAGGTGAGGGCCGGGAGGGACGCGCTGAGATCGGCCGTGCTGAAGGCGTTCTGCGCGAAGGTGAGCCCGATGGCGGCGGCGCCGACCACGCTCCACAGTGGCCAGGAGACGAGCTGGGTGAGGAGTCCCTGCCCGAGCCGGCGGATCAGCTGCTGAGTGAGCACGTCCTGCATGCCGAACGTGGTACCGGCGGCCGCCGCCAGCATCAGTGCTCGCACGCGCGCCCGGCGATTGATGGCGAAGGCGACGATGAGCCCGACCACTACGGCGACGGCGCCACCGCCCAGCAGGATCGGCCATGCTCCGACGAGGACCGTGCCCGTCCGCTGCGGCCGATCGAGTCCGAGCAGCAGGGCCAGTCCCGCGATCATGCTGACCGCTCCGATCCAGTCGCCCCGCTGCAGCCGACGACGGCTCCACAGCGCACCGAGCGGCAGGGCGAAGAGCACGTTGGTGGCGAGGAGGGGTTCCACGACGACGAGGCTGCCGAGTCCGAGAGCGGTCGCGCCGAGCAGCTGGCCGCACACCATCGTGGCGATACCGGCCAGCCACATCGGTCGTCGCAACAGCACCAACAGCAGCCCGGGCCGCAGTGGGGCGCCGCTCGGCACTTCGGCGGCCTGGTGCTGCTGGAGCACGAATCTCAGGGCGAGGAGCATGGCAGCGGCGAGCCCGACCGCGATGACCACCTCAGCCTGCCGATCGTGGGCCATCCGGGCGCCGGTCCTCGCCCAGACCGATGTCCGGTTCCTGCCCCGACGATCCCACCTCGGAGGCGACATCGGAGCGGCTCAAGGTGAAGGTGCCCCAGGCCACCGCGGCGGCCGCGGCGATCTCGAGCACGATCCATCCGCCGCCGCGCACCTGCTCGGCGAACATGGTGACGCCGAGCAGGATGGCCACGACGGGATCCGCGAGGGTGACGCCCGGTTGCACCGCAACCAGGGTCCCGGCCTGCAGGCCCAGCTGCAGCAGAACCATGGCCGCGATCCCCGCCGCCGGCACCAGGTAGACCTCCCACCGGACGAGGATCGACCAGGTCAACCCCTCGGCGAGGGCGGCGGACATGAACACGGCGGTCAAGGCGATCGCCGCGGCCAGGACGGCCAGCAGCACGGTCAGCATGAGACCGACCGGCTCCCGTGGGCACACGGCAGTGCCGGCGTTGCCGCCGCACTGCTCCGGATACCCAACGGGTGATCACCGCCTCCGACGACCGGACCGCGTCCGGAAGGTCGTCGATCTCCTCGTGGTTACCCCCGCACGGACGACGAAACCTCGCACTGCCGTCGACGCCGTGCACCACCCGGGGCATGACGGTGCTTGGTTAGACTGCTCGGGCCGACGCCGTCGAGGGCGCGGCGACCAGCCCTCGTAGCTCAGCTGGATAGAGCAAGAGCCTTCTAATCTCTAGGTCGCAGGTTCGAGTCCTGCCGGGGGCGCCATCCACAGCGTCTTGGCCAAGGCGGGGCGCACCACGGCCTGGTTCGGGAGCGCGTCTGGTTGGGAGCGCAACCCACGCTGGCAAAGGTCCCCGAAAGAGCCCGCCAGGGCCCAAATCCTGCATCTTTGCCAGCGCGAGTTGCGATTCACCGGTGGTGTTCCGCGCCGCCCGCCCGCGGAAATCGACGCCGGCCGCGGCGACGACAGCGGCGAGACCGGGGAGGGGAGCGAAATGCTCCCGCCGAGGAGCCGCGGTGATCGACTCAGTGGGTGTGCGGGATCTCGCCGATGGCGCCCAGCATCAGCGTGGAGTGCGCGTAGGCTCCGCCGGCCCGCATCTCGGCGGCGACCCAGACCGCCTCCATGATCTGCTCGGGAGTCGCGCCCTTGGCCTTGGCCAGCTTGCTGTGCCCGGTGATGCAGTAGGGGCACTGCGTAGTGTGCGCGACCGCGACGGCGATCAGCTGCTTGGTCCGTTCGTCCAGCGCGCCCTCGGCGAAGGCCGCCTTGCTGAAGGCGTCCCAGGCCTCGGTGATCTCGGGTGTGAGCTCCCTGCGGCGCTCGGCCACGGCGGGCGTCGCCTTGGGGTAGAGGTCGTCCGCCATCACTTGGCTCCTGCCATGTCGGCGGGCAGGTCGAGGCCATCGAGACTGGCCGGATCGGAGCCGAGTCCGACCGCCAGCCGGTTCCAGCTGTTGATCGCGACGATCGCGAAGGTGAGTGCCGCAACCTCCTCCTGGCTGAACAGCGCAGCCACCGCGTCGTAGGCGGTGTCCGGTGCACCCCGCTCGCTGAGCAGGGTGAGCGTCTCGGCCCACTCCAGGGCGGCCCGTTCTCGCTCGGTGTAGAACGGCGCTTCACGCCAGCCGGCGACGGTGTCCAGCCGCGTCAGGCTCTCCCCGCGCGCACGCGCGTCGCGGTGGTGCATCGCCAGGCAGAACCCGCAGCCGTTGATCTCCGAGACCCTGATCCGGACCAGCTCGGCCAGCGCCGGCTCCAGCGACGTCTTGGCGAGCTCCTGCTCGAGCCGCGTGAGTGCGGCGACCCCCTTGGGAAACTTCTCGGCGTAGTTGACGCGTGTCATCGCGGCTGCCTCTCAGCTGACTCGGTGCGGACCCTCTGGCCCCCGACAACTCCATCCTCCCGCTGAAACTGCTCGCGGGAGAAGTGAAATAGCCCACTCGCCGGGGGCGGTGAGCTATCCGGCGACGCGCTTCTCGATGAGTCGGTCGATGCCGGCGAGGACCGCCTCGAGTCCGAACCGGAACTCGTCCTCGCCGCCGTCGTCGTCCTCGAGCGCTCCGGAGGCGAGTGCCGTCGCCAGGTGGGGAAACCGGTCGGGATCGAGCACCCGACGCATCCGCGCGGCGTAGCCGAACTCGCCCTGCTTCGCAGCCGGGGTGTCGAAAGCCCCCATCAGCTGGACCTGTCCACGGACGTAGACCTCGGCGAGCAACAGCGACGACAGCTTCTCCTGCTCGCTGAGCTCCGTGCTGTGCAGGGCGGTGAGGCCCTCCTCCAACCAACCAGTCAGGTTGGGGGTCAGCGGCGGCTCGCCCATCGGGATCTGCAGGATCCACGGGTGGCGGACCAGGGCCGCCCGGTTGGCCTCGCACCAGCGGATCAGCCATGGGCGCCACTGCGTGCGCGGCCCACCTGCCGGGGGCGCGCCATACGCCTCGTTGAGCATGGCCAGCACCAGGTCGTCCTTGGAGTCGACGTAGCGGTAGAGCGACATCGTGGTGAAGCCGAGCGTCGTGGCGACCTTGCTCATCGAGAGCGCGGCCAGTCCCTCCTCGTCGGCGATGCGCACCGCCGCCGCACCGATGTCGTGGATGGTCAGCGCGGGTCGTGGCCCACGGCGCTGTCGCTCGTCGATCCCCCACAGCAGGGCCATACCGCGGGGGAGCAGGTCGTCCTGCGTGCCGTCCATCGTGCCTCCCGGAGCGGGTGTGGAGCTCCACCGTATATGCCGTAGACAGATTCGCGGCACAGAGGTCATACTTCCGTCTACAGCATACACAGTGTATGTCGTACGCAGATGATGGAGACTCCTCATGACCGCCGTGACACCCATGCCATCCCCACCGCCCGGCGCGGGCGCCATCACCAGGGCGGGGCGCCGGGAGTGGATCGCCCTGACCGCGCTGATGCTGCCCCTGCTGCTGGTCTCGATGGACGTGTCGGTGCTCTACTTCGCCGTACCGTTCATCAGCGAGACGCTGGAGCCGACCAGCACCCAGCAGCTGTGGATCTTCGACGTCTACGGCTTCGTCCTGGCCGGCCTGCTCGTCACGATGGGTTCGTTGGGCGACCGCATCGGGCGGCGCCGGCTGCTCCTGATCGGCGCGACCGCCTTCGGCCTCGCCTCCGTCGCCGCCGCGTATGCCCCGAGCGCCGAGGCGCTCATCCTCGCCAGGGCGGTGCTCGGCGTGGCCGGAGCGACCCTGATGCCCTCCACGCTGGCGCTGCTGCGCAACCTCTTCCACGACCCCGGCCAGCGGGCCAAGGCCATTGCGATCTGGACCGCCGTGACGTCGGCCGGCGTGGCGGTCGGCCCGATCCTCAGCGGGATCCTGCTCGAGCACTTCTGGTGGGGCTCGGTCTTCCTCGTCAACACACCGGTGATGGTGATGCTGCTGGTCGTGGCGCCCTTCCTGATCCCCGAGTTCCGGGACCGGGCGGCCGGTCGCTTCGACCTGCTCAGCTCGCTGCTCTCACTCGCGGCCGTGCTGCCCGCCATCTACGGCGTCAAGCAGCTCGCGGCGCACGGGTTCGCGGTGTGGCCGGTCGTGAGCCTGTTGTGCGGGCTCGTGGTGGCGGGGCTCTTCGTGCGCCGGCAGCACGCGGCCACGCACCCGATGATCGACCTGCGGATCTTCCGGTCGCCCGGCGTCAGCGGTTCCCTGGTGGCCAACCTCACCGCCATGTTCGCCCTGGTCGGCTTCGCCATCTTCACGACGCAGTACCTCCAGTCCGTGCTCGGGATGAGTCCCCTGCGGGCCGCGCTGTGGAGCGTCGTGCCGTCCCTCGCCGTGGCGGGCGCGGCGCCGGTCGCGGTGCAGCTCGGCGCGCG
>NZ_VOHR01000285.1 GCF_009192725.1 Segeticoccus rhizosphaerae
CCGCGATCAGCAGCGCGACGGCGGCCCACACGACACACACCGCGACTGCCGCGATCACGTCGCTCGGGCGGTGCCAGCGTGCGACGACCGTGCCCACGCCGATCAGCGTGGCGGCGCACGCGCCGACCAGCGTGACGGGGGTTCGCAGCCAGGTCGGTGACACCAGCAGGGCGGCCAGGGCGAGGGAGACCACCACGGTCGTGTGCCCGCTCGGCAGGCCGTTGAGGGTGCCGAGCCCGAAGTCCGTCCGCGACAGCAGCTCGTGCTTGAGCAGCTGCGTGCTGAGGTTGGCGCCGGCCACCAGCACCAGCGCGGCTATGGACAGCGCCCAACGCCGGCGCGCGAGCGCCAGCACCATGCAACCGAGCACGACCAGCGCCACCGTCCCGACCGAGACGGTGTTGAGCACCTCGTGCGCGTTCTGCACCGTGTCCTGGGGACCGCTGACGGCGAACATCGCCTCGCGGTCGACCCGCTGACCCTCGTAGGTGCGCAGCGCGACATACGCCGTCACGACGAAGAGGGCCAGGGCGACCAGGCCTGCCAGCGCCGCCTCCCCGACCAGCCGTCCCCGTCCCTGGCGTCGCCCACCCTGGGCCGGCCGGAGCGGCTGGGGCGCCTCCCCACGAAGGGTGCGAGGCGGCTCGCCGGCGGGATCCATGCTGACAGTCTCCCCGACGCGCGGCCCCGGGCGGGTCGCCACACCCTGCGAGGGATCATTGCGAGGTTGCATGCCCGTAGGACGTCCGAAACCTCGCGATGATTCCCCCGTGGGACGTGGCGTGATGTGGCACACGGCGCCTCGCCACGGCGCCGCCGGGGTCTGCCGGCAGACGAAGGGGCCGGGCGCGTGGTGCGCCCGGCCCCTTCCAGCCTGCTCGGTATGCGCGGCCGCGTCACCTTGGCAGGTGGGCGGCCGGCATACCGCCGATCACTCCGTGCCGGTGGCGGTGGACCCCGACGTGGTGCCGGCCGCCTCGACCGGCAGCGAGTCCGGCGCGTGGGTGTGCGGCGTGCCCTTGAAGGTGAACGACGCGGACTTGCCCTCGCCCTCGGTGCCGACGAGGACGATCTCGCCGGTCGCGACCTCGCCGTAGAGGATCTTCTCGGACAGCACGTCCTCGATGTCCCGCTGGATCGCCCGACGCAGCGGACGGGCGCCGAGCACCGGGTCGTAGCCCCGCTTGGCGAGCAGCTGCTTGGCCGAGGGCGTGAGCTCGATGCCCATGTCCTTGTCCTTGAGCCGCAGGTCGAGCTTGGCGATCATCAGGTCGACGATCGCGACGATCTCGTCCTGCGTCAGCTGCGGGAAGACGATCGTGTCGTCCACGCGGTTGAGGAACTCCGGCCGGAAGTGCTGCTTGAGCTCGTCGTTGACCTTGTTCTTCATCTTCTCGTAGCTCGAGTGCACGTCACCGCCCGAGGCGAACCCGAGCGAGACGCCCTTGGCGATGTCCCGCGTGCCGAGGTTGGTCGTCATGAGGATGACGGTGTTCTTGAAGTCGACCACCCGGCCCTGGGAGTCGGTGAGCCGGCCGTCCTCGAGGATCTGCAACAGCGAGTTGAAGATGTCGGGGTGAGCCTTCTCGACCTCGTCGAAGAGCACGACGGAGAACGGCTTGCGGCGCACCTTCTCGGTGAGCTGACCGCCCTCCTCGTAGCCGACGTAGCCGGGAGGGGACCCGAACAGCCGCGAGACCGTGTGCTTCTCGGAGTACTCGCTCATGTCCAGCTGGATCAGGCTGTCCTCGTCGCCGAACAGGAACTCCGCCAGCGTCTTGGCCAGCTCGGTCTTGCCGACGCCGGTGGGCCCGGCGAAGATGAACGAGCCGCCGGGACGGTGCGGGTCCTTCAGGCCGGCGCGGGTGCGCCGGATCGCCTGGGACAGGGCCTTGATGGCCTCGTCCATGCCGACGATGCGCTTGTGCAGCTCGTCCTCCATGTGGAGCAGCCGCGAGGACTCCTCCTCGGTGAGCTTGAAGACCGGGATGCCGGTCGAGGCGGCCAGGACCTCGGCGATGAGCTCCTCGTCGACCTCGGCGACGACGTCCATGTCGCCGGACTTCCACTCCTTCTCGCGGTGCGCCTTCTCCTCGAGCAGGTGCTTCTCGTCGTCGCGTAGGGACGCGGCCTTCTCGAAGTCCTGCCCGTCGATCGCCGACTCCTTCTCGCGGCGGACGTGCGCGATCTTGTCGTCGAACTCGCGCAGGTCCGGCGGTGCGGTCATCCGGCGGATCCGCAACCGCGCACCGGCCTCGTCGATCAGGTCGATCGCCTTGTCCGGCAGGAACCGGTCGTTGATGTAGCGGTCGGCCATGTTGGCGGCCGCGACCAGCGCGCCGTCGGTGATGGAGACCCGGTGGTGCGCCTCATAGCGGTCACGCAGCCCCTTGAGGATCTCGATCGCGTGGGCCAGGTCGGGTTCGTTGACCTGGATCGGCTGGAACCGGCGCTCGAGCGCGGCGTCCTTCTCGATGTGCTTGCGGTACTCGTCCAGCGTGGTGGCACCGATGGTCTGCAGCTCGCCGCGGGCCAGCATCGGCTTGAGGATGCTGGCGGCGTCGATCGCGCCCTCCGCGGCACCCGCCCCGACGAGGGTGTGGATCTCGTCGATGAACAGGATGATGTCGCCGCGGGTGCGGATCTCCTTGAGCACCTTCTTGAGGCGCTCCTCGAAGTCACCGCGGTAGCGGGATCCCGCCACGAGCGCGCCGAGGTCGAGCGTGTAGAGCTGCTTGTCCTTCAGCGTCTCGGGCACGTCGCCGCGCACCACGTCCTGCGCGAGGCCCTCGACGACGGCGGTCTTGCCGACGCCGGGCTCCCCGATCAGGACCGGGTTGTTCTTGGTGCGGCGCGACAGGACCTGCATGACGCGCTCGATCTCCTTGGCGCGTCCGATGACCGGGTCGAGCTTGCCCTCGCGGGCGGCCTGGGTCAGGTTGCGGCCGAACTGGTCGAGCACCAGCGAGCCGGCAGGGGTGCCCTCCTGGGAGGCGCCGACGCCCGCGCCCTGGGGCTCCTTGCCCTGGTAGCCGGACAGCAGCTGGATGACCTGCTGGCGGACCTTGTTGAGGTCGGCGCCGAGCTTGACCAGCACCTGCGCCGCGACGCCCTCGCCCTCACGGATGAGGCCGAGCAGGATGTGCTCGGTGCCGATGTAGTTGTGGCCGAGCTGGAGCCCCTCGCGCAGGGACAGCTCGAGGACCTTCTTGGCGCGCGGGGTGAAGGGGATGTGCCCGGACGGGGCCTGCTGGCCCTGACCGATGATCTCCTGCACCTGTCCGCGGACGTCGTCGAGCGAGATGCCGAGGCTCTCCAGAGCCTTGGCGGCGACACCTTCGCCCTCATGAATCAGGCCGAGCAGGATGTGCTCGGTCCCGATGTAGTTGTGGTTGAGCATGCGCGCTTCCTCCTGCGCAAGCACCACCACCCGGCGGGCCCGGTCGGTGAACCGTTCGAACATCGCTTTCGCTCCTCGCTATCGAGAGATACCTCGATGCTATCTGTGCTTTCGTGCGCACACACCCCACGTCCGCGGGGTCTGGTGCCTGTGGGAGCCAACGTGCCCGTATGCCGGTCTGTTCCGCTGCGTGGGTGAGCACGCCACGTGTTCGCCCACGGCGTAGCGACAGCGACCCGAGTCGGAACCCGGAGGCTCGCGCTCCGGGTCGACCGGCCGGCATACGGTCTGGACCCTCGGCCCATCATCGTTGTGGTTTCGTTGCCGAGGGCGACGTCCCTGTCACGATGATCGGCGCGACTCGGTTCAGTCGGCGGGGGCGGCCAGGGCGGAGTCGACCGGGACGGCGGCGGTGAGGGGAACCGCCGCGAGGAGCGTCCGGGTGTAGTCGTGCTGCGGGTGCAACAGCACGTCCTCGACCGGGCCGGACTCGACGATCTTGCCCTCGTACATCACCATCACCCGGTCGGCGATGTTCCAGGCCAGGCCGAGGTCGTGCGTGATGACCAGCGCTCCGAGGCCGAGAGTGCGGCGCAGCTGGAGCAGCAGCCCCAGGATCTCGCCGCGCACCGAGGCGTCCAAGGAGGCCACCGGCTCGTCGGCGACGAGGAACTCCGGCTCGAGCGCCAGGGCGCCGGCGATGACCACCCGCTGCAGCTGGCCACCGGACAGCTCGGCGGGGATGGCCGAGAAGAAGTCCTCCGGCGGTGAGAGCTCGGCCTTGGCCAGCGCCTCGCTCACCAGCTCGCGCTCCCGGGCGTCCATCCCGTGGATGCGCAGACCCTCGGCGACGGACTCGTAGACCGAGTGCTTGGGGTTGAGGGCGCTGGCCGGGTCCTGCAGCACCAGCTGGACCTGCCGCCGGAACTCCTTGAGCGCACCGGCCCTGGCGGGCAGCGCCTCCCCGCGGTAGTACACGTCACCCCGCGTCGGAGGCTGCAGCCGCAACAGGGCCCGGGCCAGGGTCGTCTTGCCCGACCCGGACTGGCCGACCAGGGCCGTGATCTCGCCGCGCCGGCACTCCAGCGAGACGTCGTCGACCGCCTTGACCAGGCCGTGCTTGGTGTGGAAGGCGACGGACAGGCCACGCGCCTCCAGCAGCACCTCGCCCGGTCCGGTGTGCCGGCCGGCCCCGCTCGACGTCGCGCCCTCGCCTTCAGGGGACTCCGCCTCCTCGGCCGCGGCGGCGTGCTGCTCGGCCGGCTCACCAGAGGCCGCACCGCCCCTCGCCCGGTCGGCGGCGCCTCGCTCCCTCACCTGCTCGGCGGTCTCGGCACCGGCGAAGTCCCGCCGCGACACCGGGTGCATGCGCGACGCGGGGTCGCCGATCCGGTGG
>NZ_VOHR01000286.1 GCF_009192725.1 Segeticoccus rhizosphaerae
CGAGCACGCCCGCCAGAAGCCCGAATCGGGCGGCCGGACGCCACGGCACCGGCCGCGGAGCCCAGCTCAGGCCCACCGGGAGGATCACCGCCATGGCCACCAGCTGCCCCGGCACGAGCGGCCAGGCCCCCGAGCCGGTCCCGGCCTGGCCGAGGGCCGCGAACAGCGAGCCGAACCCGAGCCCCGCCACCAAGCCGTAGCCGATGCCGTTGCTGCGTCCGGCGTCCTGCGCCTCACCGTGCCAGGAGACCAGCACGATGGCCGGAAGCGCTGCCGCCATGCCGACGAGCGCCAGGGTCGAGGGCCGGTCCCCGCTGGCGATCCCGACCAGCGCCGGGAGCAGGGCGGCGATCACCGCGGACAGCGGTGAGACGACTCCCATCCGGGCCTCCGCCAGGCCCCGGTAGAGCGCCACCGTGCCGATGCCTGCTCCGAGGCCACTGACCGCGCCCCAGGCCAGCGCCGAGGGGTCCGGCCCACCGTGCCGTAGCAGGAGCACGGCCACCAGCGCCGATAGCAGGCTCATCAACTGGGACCAGATGGCGAGGGCACCGACGCTGGAGCGGCGACCGCCCAGGCCGCCAATGAAGTCGGACGTGCCGTAGGCGATCGCCGCCAGCAGCCCGAGCGCGACTCCCATCCGGGGAGGGTATGCCACCGCCCCGCATGTGCCCGTGGGCGACCCGGCTCCCGGGCTGTCGCAGGCTCGCCCGCCGACTGAGGCACGGTGGCGGCAACGATCGACACACGAGAATGTCCGAGGCGTCGACACAGCAGGCCTCGGCAAGGCAGGCTGGGGCCATGCTGCGCACCCACAGCCCGGTCCGTGCGCTCACGGTGGCCGACCGCGACGAGGCCCTGGCGGTGTGTGCGACCGATCCGGCGGCCAACGTCTTCGTGTCGGCACGGATCCTCGAGGGGGCTCTCGGGAGCCATCAGGGCGAGCTGCTGGGCTTCGCTGACGGTGGCGGACTGCGCTCGTTGTGCTGGGTGTCGGCCAACGTGGTGCCGGTCGCGGTCGACGAGGAGTCGTTGTCGGCGTTCACCGGTCGGCTGCGCCGGCGCCGACGCGAGTGCTCCTCGCTGTTCGGTCCGGCTGAGGCGGTGCTGCCGTTGTGGCAGCGGCTCTCCCGCTACTGGGGGCGTGCCATCGCGGTCCGTGACGACCAGCCGATGCTGTCCATCGACCGCCACCCCCGTGACCTGGGGGTGCCGTTGGACCGCCTCGTCCGGCGCGCCCGGGCCGAGGAGGTCGACGCCGTCGTCCCTGCCGCGGCCGCGATGTTCACCGAGGAGATCGGCTACCCGCCCTACTCCGGCTCGGACGCGCCCTACCGTGCAGGCGTCTCGTCCCTGATCGCCCGTGGGCACACCTTCGTGCGCACCGAGGATGGGCGGGTCATCTTCAAGGCGGACGTCGGCTCGGTCGGCCAGGGTGTCGCGCAGATCCAGGGCGTCTGGGTGGCGCCCAGCCACCGGGGCCGCGGCCTCGCAGTCCCCGCGATGGCAGCGGTCGTGCAGCAGGTGCAGGACGAGATCGCGCGCGAGGTCACGCTCTACGTCAACAACTACAACGCTGCCGCGCGTGCCACCTACCGACGGGTGGGGTTCGTGCACAAGGGCCGGTTCGCGACCGTCCTGTTGTGACCGGCGGTGTCCGGCACGGCCCGTGGTTCCCCGCCTGGTGTCAAGCCACGCTGGCAAACTCCATGCGCTTCGCGTGCTCCGGGCCTATCGGCGACCTTTGCCAGCACGGCTCGACCCGGGGGAGCCCGGACCGATCCGTAAGGCAGAGGGAATGCAGGTGATCCGGTCACCGGGCGACAGTTATCCTCGGGGGGTCCGGTGCCCACCCGGACGTCCGACGAAGGAGAGCCCGTGACCGCGACAGCCCTGCGCATGTCGACCCTGTTCCTGCGAACCCTGCGCGAGGACCCGGTCGACGCCGAGCTGCCAGGCCACCGGCTCCTGGTGCGGGCCGGTTACATCCGCCGCGTGGCGCCGGGCATCTACAGCTGGCTGCCCCTCGGCATGCGGGTGCTGGCCAAGGTCGAGGGCATCATCCGGGAGGAGATGGACCGGATCGGGAGCCAGGAGGTGCGTTTCCCGGCGCTGTTGCCGCGGGAGCCCTACGAGGCCACTGGCCGCTGGACCGAATACGGCCCGAACCTGTTCCGGCTCAAGGACCGCAAGGATTCCGACCTGCTCCTCGGTCCCACCCACGAGGAGATGTTCTGCCTCGCCGTCAAGGACCTCTACTCCTCGTACAAGGACCTGCCGCTGGCGCTCTACCAGATCCAGCAGAAGTACCGCGACGAGGCGCGGCCCCGTGCCGGCATCCTGCGCGGGCGCGAGTTCATCATGAAGGACTCCTACTCCTTCGATGTCGACCAGGCCGGCCTGCAGAAGGCGTATGACGCGCACCGCGAGGCCTATGTCCGCATCTTCAACCGACTTGGCTTCGAGTACGTCATCGTGCACGCCGACTCCGGCGCCATGGGCGGCTCGGCGTCGGAGGAGTTCCTCGCGATCAACGCCAACGGCGAGGACACCTTCGTCCGGGACGAGCACGGTTACGCCGCCAACGTGGAGGCGGTGGAGGTGCCGCAGGCCAAACCGGTGCAGGTCACTGTCGGCCCGGCACACGTGGAAGACACTCCCGACACACCCACCATCGACACGCTGGTAGCGGCACTGAACGCGAATCACCCACGGGTAGACGGCCGTTCATGGACGAGTGCCGACACGCTGAAGAACGTCATCGTGATGCTCGTCCAGCCGGACGGAACGCGCGAACCCCTCGCGATCGGCCTGCCCGGCGACCGCGAGGTCGACCCGAAGCGGCTCGAGGTCAAGGTCGCGCCGGCCACGGTGGAGCCGTTCGAGGAGAAGGACTTCGCGGCCAACCCGGCGCTGGCCAAGGGATACATCGGACCGGGCGTCCTCGGCGAGTCGCGGGCCAGCGGCATCAGGTATCTCCTCGACCCCTCGATCGCCGACGGCTCGGCGTGGGTCACCGGTGCCGACGAGCACGGCAAGCACGTGCTCGACCTGGTCCACGGCCGCGACTTCACCGCCGACGGCACCATCCAGGCGGCGGAGATCCGCGACGGCGACATCTCACCGGACGGCAACGGCACCCTGACCCTCGCGCGCGGCATCGAGATGGGCCACATCTTCCAGCTCGGCACGAAGTACGCCGAGGCCCTGGGGCTCAAGGTCCTCGACGAGCACGGCAAGCTCGTCACGGTGACGATGGGCTCCTACGGCGTCGGTGTGACGCGCGCCGTCGGCGTCGTCGCCGAGGACAACCACGACGAGCTCGGCCTGGCCTGGCCCCGCGAGGTGGCGCCGGCCGATGTCCACGTGGTGGCCACGGGCAAGGACCCCGCCGTCTTCGTCAAGGCCGACGAGATCGTGAGGTCGTTGGTGGAGCAGGGCATCGACGTGATCTACGACGACCGGCCGAAGGTGTCACCCGGCGTGAAGTTCAAGGACTCCGAGCTGATCGGGGTGCCGACCATCGTGGTCGTCGGCAAGGGCCTCGCCAGCGGTGTCGTCGAGATCAAGGACCGGCGCTCGGGGGACCGACGCGAGGTCCCGGTCGAGGCCATCATCGACGCGGTGGTCACCGAGGTGAACGGGTCCTGATGTCAGCCGAGACGGTCCGGGGGACCCGCGCGTCCGCACCCGTGCGTGCGGTGATCTTCGACTGGGGCGGCACCCTGACACCGTGGCACGAGGTCGATCTGCCCGAGCAGTGGCGGGTCTTCGCCCGAGAGGTCCACGGCGTCCCGGTCGACTCGCCGGACGTTGCCGAGGAGGACGTCGCGGCGGCCGAGCGGCTGGCCGCGCAGATCCTCGAGGTGGAGTCGGCGGCGTGGCGGGGCGGTCGCGAGACCCACTCCAGCGCCACGCTGGAGAGCGTCCTCGATGCCGCGGGCATCGATCCGGCCCACGACCGGCACCACTTGGCGCTCGCGGCCTACCGCAGGTTCTGGGAGCCGCACACCTTCACCGATCCCGACGTGCGCCCGCTGTGGACCGCGTTGCACGACAGGGGAATTCGTGTCGGCGTCCTGTCCAACACCATCTGGAGCCGCGACTACCACCGCGAGATCTTCGAACGCGACGGCGTGCTGGACCTCATCGACGGCGACGTCTACTCCTCCGAGATCGACCATGTGAAGCCGCATCCCGAGGCCTTTCGCGCCGTGTGCGACGCGGTGGGCATCCCGCCCCGGGAGTCGGTCTACGTCGGCGATCGCCTCTTCGAGGACGTCCACGGCCCCCAGCAGGTGGGGATGCGCGCCATCTGGATCCCCCACTCGGACCTGCCGGAGGAACAGCGTGTCGCGGTCGACGCAACCCCCGACGCGGTTGCCGAGCGGCTCGGCGACGTCCTGGACATCGTCGATCGCTGGTGAGCCGGGCTGCTGCGAGGGCGGATCCGGTTGCTCCGCTCAGGTGGTCCGGCTCAGTGCCAGCTGTAGCTGCTCCACGTCGGTCACTTGTGCGTCACAGACGAACCCACGGCACACGTATGCCGTGCCGCCTTCGCCCACCATGGGCCGTCCCTCGAGGAGCGGGAGCCCGGGCTCGTCGGGCCGGCCCAGCGCCAGGACGAGGCCCGGAGAGCCGCTGACGCGCGCGACCGACAGCAGGTCTGCGGCGCGGTCGTCGGTGCCGGAGATCAGA
>NZ_VOHR01000287.1 GCF_009192725.1 Segeticoccus rhizosphaerae
CGACTTCTTGGCCGCCGGGGTGGCCTTGGCGGTGGACTTCTTCGCCGTGGTCTTCTTGGCGGTCGAGGTCGCCTTCTTCGTGGCCGCCTTCTTGGCGGTCGACTTCTTGGCCGCCGGGGTGGCCTTGGCGGTGGACTTCTTCGCCGTGGTCTTCTTGGCGGTCGAGGTCGCCTTCTTCGTGGCCGCCTTCTTGGCGGTGGTCTTCCTGGCGCCCGACAGGGCCGCGGTGGAGGTGCCCGCCGGGGCCCGGCCACCGGCCGGAGCGGCCTTGGGCAGCTTGCGCGGATCGGCGACGACGACCTTGAACGCCGTGCCAGCCTTGAACTTCGGCACCGACGTCCTCTTGATCTTCACCGTCTCGCCGGTGCGCGGGTTGCGCCCAGTCCGAGCGGCCCGGGCGATCTTCTCAAAGGTGCCAAAGCCGGTGATGCCGACCTTGCCGCCCTTGGCGACCTCCCGGATGATCACGTCGAGGACGGCTTCGAGCGCCTCGGACGCAGCCTTCTTGCTACCCAAGCGCCCTTCGAGGCGCTCGATCAGTTCTGCCTTGTTCACGGCTTCCCCTCCAGAGGAAAGTGGCGCCAGACGGTTTGCCTGACTGGGTTGGCGGTCGAGCTTGCACTCGACTTGGCACGACGGTATGCCCCCAAACCCCTCGCGTCCACCATCTGGGCAGGTCGCTTTTCATTGTGTCGCAACGATTTTGGCAACGGATTCTGGCCGTTTCGGGCCCAGAGTCTCCGAGGTGGGCGCCCAAGCCAACGCTGTGCATCACCTGCGGACGACCCGCGACTCCGTGAAAACCGTTGCGGGCCAAGCGAGCTCGGTCCGCCGATGCGACGAGCTGCAACGCAACCGGCTGGACCCGGCAGCCGTGCCGAGGGTCAGGCGGGCTCGGCCGTGCGCGGGCCCCAAGCCGGGCGCCCACCCTCGAAATTCGCGATCTCGTCGTCGTGTCGCAGCGTCAGGCTGATGTCGTCCAGGCCCTCGAGCAGCCGCCACCGGGTGTAGTCGTCTACCTCGAAGGCGAAGACGTGTTCGCCTGCCGTGACCGTCCGCTCCACCAGGTCGACGGTGACCTCGGTGCCGGGCTCGTTCTCCAGCAGCTTCCACAGCAGCTCGACGTCCGCCTGCGCCAGCTGGGCGGTGAGCAGCCCCGCCTTGCCGCTGTTGCCCCGGAAGATGTCGGCGAAGCGGGAGGAGATCACCACCCGGAAGCCGTAGTTCATCAGCGCCCAGACCGCGTGCTCCCGTGAGGAACCCGTCCCGAAATCGGGCCCGGCGACGAGGACCGAGCCCCGCGCGTACACCGGGTGGTTGAGGACGAACGACTCGTCCTGGCGCCAGGCCGCGAAGAGCCCGTCCTCGAAGCCGGTCCTGGTGACCCGCTTGAGGTAGACCGCGGGGATGATCTGGTCGGTGTCAACGTTGCCGTGCCGCAGGGGGACGCCGATTCCGGTGTGCCTCGTGAACGCTTCCATCAGTGGATTCCTTTCGGGCAGAGAGGCCGGGCTCAAAGGTCGGCCGGGGACGACAAAGTGCCCCGGACCGCCGTGGCCGCGGCGACCAGGGGGCTGACCAGGTGGGTGCGCCCGCCCTTGCCCTGGCGTCCCTCGAAGTTGCGGTTGGAGGTCGAGGCGCTGCGCTCACCGGGCTCGAGCTGGTCGGGGTTCATGCCCAGGCACATCGAGCAGCCGGCGAGCCGCCACTCTGCGCCTGCGTCGGTGAACACCCGGTCCAGGCCTTCGGACTCGGCCTGGAGTCGCACCCGTGCCGAGCCCGGCACCACGAGCATCCGCACCCCGTCGGCGACGCGGCGGCCCTGGATGACCCCGGCGGCCGCCCGGAGGTCCTCGATCCGGCCGTTGGTGCAGGACCCGAGGAAGACCGTGTCCACCGCGATCTCGCGCAGAGGAGTCCCGGCCTCGAGGTCCATGTACTCCAGTGCCCGTGCGGCAGAGGCGCGCTGACCCTCGTCGGCGAACGACTCAGGGTCCGGCACGCTCGCGGAGAGCGGCAGGCCCTGGCCGGGGTTGGTGCCCCACGTGACGAAGGGCGCGAGCTGGCCAGCGTCCAGGTGCACCTCGGTGTCGAAGGTCGCGTCGTCGTCGGTGCGCAGCGCCCGCCACGCCTCCACCGCTTCGTCCCAGGCCTGACCCGACGGTGCGTGCGGCCGGTCCTTGAGGTAGGCGAAGGTCGTCTCGTCGGGCGCGATCATGCCCGCCCGCGCCCCCGCCTCGATCGACATGTTGCAGACCGTCATCCGCGCCTCCATCGACAGTGCCTCGATGGCGCTGCCGCGGTATTCGATGACATACCCCTGCCCCCCGCCCGTGCCGATCTTGGCGATCACCGCCAGCACGATGTCCTTGGCGGTCACGCCGTCCGGCAGCTCGCCGTCCACGTTCACGGCCATGGTGCGGAACGGCTTCAGCGGCAGGGTCTGCGTCGCGAGGACGTGCTCCACCTCGCTGGTGCCGATGCCGAAGGCGATGGCGCCGAACGCACCGTGCGTCGAGGTGTGGCTGTCACCGCACACAACGGTCATACCCGGTTGGGTCAGCCCGAGCTGAGGGCCGATGACGTGGACGATGCCCTGCTCGGCGTCACCCATGGGATAGAGCGGGACCCCGAACTCCGCACAGTTGCGCCGCAGGGTCTCGACCTGGGTCAGGCTCACCGGGTCGACGATCGGGCCGGGAGTCGTCGGGACGTTGTGGTCCTCGGTGGCGAGGGTGAGGTCGGGCCGCCGGACGCCCCGCCCCGCGAGCCGCAGACCGTCGAAGGCCTGCGGGCTCGTGACCTCGTGGAGCAGGTGGAGGTCGATGTAGAGCAGATCGGGCTCACCCTCCGCCCGCCGCACCACGTGCGACTCCCACACCTTCTCGGCCAGTGTTCCCGTCATCGTCGACCTCCGTCAGCTTCCCGGGCGGAGGGTTCTCCTCCGCTCGGCCGTCCATCAGGTGACGAGGCTCGCTCAACTCGCCGCCGCGTGAACTTGCGTCTCAGGCTCTGAGACGTCAATATCATGCCATGGACAACTCTAGTGGAGTCGGCGTTCTTGACAAGGCGGCAGTCGTCCTCGGCGCGCTCGAGGCGGGTCCGTCGACCCTCGCCCAGCTGGTCGCGGCCACCGGACTGGCCCGTCCGACGGCCCACCGCCTGGCGGTCGCGCTCGAGCACCACCGCCTGGTCGCCCGCGACCTGCAGGGCCGGTTCATCCTCGGGCCGCGACTGGTGGAGCTCGCCTCGGCAGCCGGCGAGGACCGTCTCCTCGCCGCCGCCGGGCCGGTGCTCGGTGCCCTGCGCGACCACACCCACGAGAGCGCCCAGCTCTTCCGGCGCCAGGGCGACATGCGGATCTGCGTCGCGGCTGCCGAGCGCCCGATGGGCCTGCGTGACTCGATCCCCGTGGGCGCCACGTTGTCGATGCACGCCGGATCGGCGGCACAGGTGCTGCTCGCATGGGAGGAGCCGGACCGGCTGCACCGCGGCCTGCAGGGCGCGGCCTTCACGGCGACCGTGCTCTCCGGTGTGCGCCGCCGCGGGTGGGCCCAGAGCGTCGGTGAGCGCGAGCAGGGTGTCGCGTCCGTGTCCGCGCCGGTGCGCGGCCCGTCCGGACGAGTCGTCGCGGCGGTCTCGATCTCGGGACCGATCGAGCGGGTCTCGCGTCAGCCGGGACGGCTGCACGCCGCCACGGTGGTGGCCGGTGCGAACAAGCTCACCGAGGTGCTCGCGCGTGCCCAGGCCGCGACGGAGAACAAGTCGGCCTGATCTCTCCACGCTTGTTGCTGGGGTCGCCCCGGTGGTCAGGAGGCGAGGCGCTCGGCGGCCCGCTCGCCCCGCAGCGCCACGGGCACGATCGAGGTCGCCCTGGCCAGACCCACGACGGGCATGTCGACGTAGATGCTCTCGTGCCCACCAGCGGGGACGGCATACGTCTCGTGCCACACCCCCACCGCGCCCGGCACCCGCCGGGTGCGAGCGTTGAAGGCCCGCCACGCCGGCCGGTGCTCGGCGGCGGGGTCGGACGCGTAGCGGTAGAGGTCGTCCGTGCTGCGCCAGTACTGGACGACGGTCGGCCCGCGCGCCCCGACCTGGCTCCACGCCCCGAGGAAGCCCGGATCCTCCGCCTCCCCGCGCTCGGCGGTGGCCTTCGCGGCATACAGCTCCCGCAGCATGGGCGCCATGGCCAGGAACGCTGGCAGCCACACATCGGGGCGCCACCAGCGGTTGACCCGCATCCCGATGAGGAATACCACGAGGTCGCCGTGGTGACCGTGCGTCGTCCGAGGTGGGGTCTTCGACATGCCGCACTCCTTAGATAGTATGACTAGCCAATGATGGATAGCGATACTGTCCAAAGTCAAGGAGGTTTCATGCGGATGTCCGAGCTGTCGCAGGCCACCGGGGTGAGCGTGCCGACGCTGAAGTACTACCTGCGCGAGGGCCTGCTGCACGCCGGCGAGTCCCTGGGCGCGACCCGGGCAGCGTATGACGACACGCACGTCGCGCGCGTGCGGCTCGTTCGCGCGCTGGTCACCGGTGCGGGGCTCTCGGTCGCAGCGGCCAAGCGGGTGACGGCCGCACTCGACGACCCGCCGGAAGGGTGGCACGACCTGCTCGGGCAGGCGCAGCACGCCACCCTCCCCGACGGTGCCGGCGGCGACCGGTGCGGCCGAGACGACGGTGACAGCGGCTCGGACCGCGGCG
>NZ_VOHR01000288.1 GCF_009192725.1 Segeticoccus rhizosphaerae
CTGGACAGCGACGCGGTGGCGGACGACCTGGCCGCGGCCGGCGTGAAGGCCCGGCCTGCGTTGCTGCGCGGGCTGCTCGAGGAGACCGCGGAGCACGCCGCCCGGATCGCGCTCGAGCAGGCGCAGGCCGAACGCCTCGAAGGGCTCGGCCGCACGCTCTACCGGCTGCCCCTGATGCCCGAGGGCGTCGACGCGGGCGGTGTGCGGGTGCTGGCCCGGTTGCTCACCGAGCAGGGTATGGCGTGATGGCCGCCAACCAGGCACGTGGCGGCGCGCGCGGTGTCGCCGATGCGCCGGCCCTGGACGCGGACGCCCTGCTGGAGGACCGAGAGGTCCGGATCGTGGTCTGCTGCGGGTCCGGGGGCGTGGGCAAGACCACGACGGCCGCTGCCCTTGCGGTCCGCGCGGCAGAGGCGGGCCGGCAGGTGGTGGTGCTCACCATCGATCCCGCCCGCCGGCTCGCGCAGGCCCTCGGGCTCGAGGAGCTCGACAACACCCCTCGGCATGTCGCCGGTCTCGACCTGTCCGCCGGCGGGTCGCTCGACGCGATGATGCTCGACATGAAGCGCACCTTCGACGAGGTGGTGCAGGCCCACGCCACGCCGGAGAAGGCGGAGCAGATCCTCGCCAATCCCTTCTACCAGGCGGTCTCCAGCTCGTTCGCGGGCACGCAGGAATACATGGCGATGGAGAAGCTCGGGCAGTTGCACGCCCAGCTCAGCGCGGGAGGCGACTCGCCGCGGTGGGACCTCATCGTCGTGGACACCCCGCCCTCGCGCTCCGCGCTGGACTTCCTCGACGCGCCGAGCCGCCTGGGGTCGTTCCTCGACGGCCGGTTCATCCGGATCCTCGCCGCTCCGGCCAGGGCGGGCAGCCGCGCCTACCTCAAGGTCTTCAGCGCGGGGGTCAACGTCGTGAGCAACACGCTGAGCAAGGTGCTGGGCGCCCGGTTGCTGCGCGACGTCCAGACCTTCGTGGCCGCGCTCGACACGATGTTCGGTGGGTTCCGGGAGCGGGCCGACCAGACCTATGCCCTGCTGCAGCAGCAGGGCACGCGGTTCCTGGTGGTCGCGACGCCGGAGCGCGACGCCCTGCGCGAGGCGGCGTTCTTCGTCGACCGGCTCGACCGGGACGACATGCCGCTGGCCGGGCTCGTCATCAACCGGGTGCAGCGGACCCGGGCGAACGGGCTGAGTGCCGGGCGGGCGATGGCGGCGGCGGAGACGCTGCCCGACGGATCGGTCACCGCCGCCATCCTGCGGCTGCACGCCGACCTCGCCGAGACGGCCGCCCGACACGAGGCCCGCGCCCGTGCGTTCACCGCGGCCTACCCGGAGACGCCGGTGGTGGCGGTGCCGGCGGCCGCGGAGGACATCCACGACCTGACCGCGCTGCGCGAGATCGGCGTGGCCCTCGCCGACGGCTGAGGCCCAGACCCCCGCTGCTTGTTGCTGGGAGAGGGCGTCACCTGTGACGCGCTCTCCCAGCAACGAGCATGGGAGCTCTCAACGAGCAGGGGGGTTAGGAGGCGGTCGGGCGGTGCCGCGCCCGGTCCATCTGGAAGAGCGCCTTCCACGACTTGACGTCCGGCCGCCGCTTGAGCAGGGCGCGCCGCTCACGCTCGGTCATCCCGCCCCAGACCCCGAACTCGGTGCGGTTGTCGAGCGCGTCGGCCAGGCACTCCGCGATGACCGGGCACCCGATGCAGACCTGCTTGGCCACCTGCTGGGCCGCGCCGCGGACGAACAGGGCGTCCGGCTCCGAGGTCCGGCATGCCGCCAGAGGCGCCCACTCCTCGACCCAGGCCGCGGGCTCGTCCGAGGAACTTCCGGGCCGTCGATTCGCGATCGCTGTCACTGTCTTCCCCTGTCTTTACCAAGACCAAGCCTGCACTTAGTCAAGAGACCTTCTGCAATAGGTAAAATCTCATCCGTTGAAGGCTATGGAGTGGTGTCGTAAGGCACCATGACCCCGCAGGACCGTTTCCGGGTAGTCACAAATGACTAGTCACTGCCGGCCGGGGTGATCGCAGGTCCCGCCGCACACCACAGTTCGGGCCCGCAGGACCACCCGCCACGGCGCCTCGCGGAGTCGGGTTCGCGGGCCTGCGCGGGTTACTCTGGCCACCATGCAGCGTCAAGCCACCAAACTTGCCAACGTCCTGAGCCTGCTCGGGGCGTTCCTCGCGACGGCCGTCGTCATCGGCCTGCTCGGCGCCGGGCTGGTCATCCCGGCTGTGGGTGCCACCGGAGCCGCCACCCGCGAGGGAGTGGGACTGTTCGACGGCCTGCCCGGCAACTTCTCGGCCAACCCGCTCGCCCAACAGTCCAAGATCTACGCCGCCGACGGTTCGCTGATCGCGACCCCGGCCGACGAGGACCGCACCGTCGTCCCGTTGAAGGAGATCGCCCCGGTCATGCGCAAGGCGCAGGTGGCCATCGAGGACTCCCGCTTCTATGAGCACGGCGGCATCGACCTGCGGGGCGTGGCCCGCGCGCTGGCGTTCAACGCCGTCAACCCCACGACCCAGGGCGCTTCGACGCTGACCCAGCAGTTCGTCAAGGTCTCGCTGCAGGAGAACGCCTTGGCCTCGGGCAACGAGCAGGCTGCCCAGGAGGCCACGGCACGGCACGGCTGGGCAGGCATCGCCCGCAAGGTCCAGGAGCTGAAGTACGCCGTCACCCTCGAGAAGAAGATGACGAAGGACCAGATCCTCGAGGGTTACCTCAACCTCGTCTACTACGGCGACCAGGCGTATGGCGTGGAGGCGGCCGCCCGACACTACTTCGGCATCCACGCGAGCCAGCTCAGCCTGCCCCAGGCCGCTCTGCTGGCCGGCGTCGTGAACCAACCGGGTGTCACGGACCCGATCCACTACCCGGAGGCGGCGGTCAAGCGCCGCAACGTGGTATTGGCCAAGATGCACCAGCAGCACATGATCAGCACCAAGGCGTGGAAGCAGGCCAAGACCAGCAAGCTCCAGTTGCACGTCACCAACCGGAAGAGCAACTGCGCCGCCTCGCCACACCCCTACTTCTGCTCCTACGTCATAGCCTGGCTCAAGCAGCAGCCAGCGCTGGGCAAGACGGTCGAGGAGCGCGACCGCCTGCTCAACCGCGGTGGCCTGACGATCAAGACGACCTTGGACCCGAAGATCGAGAAGATCGCCCGTCGGGAGCTGCTCAAGGCGGTCCCGATGCACAACAAGCTCAAGCTGGGCGCGGCGGCCGCCATGATCCAGCCGGGGACCGGCCACGTCCTGGCGATCGCCCAGAACACCAAGTACTCCCTGCAGCCCGGCGATGCCAACACGACCGTCAACTACGCCATCGACGAGCGCTACGGCTCCTCCGGCGGCTTCCAGATCGGGTCCACCGCCAAGCTGTTCACCATCACGACGGCGCTCGAGTCGGGAATGCCGATCGACTCCACGATCTATGTGCGGCCTCCGACCGCGGGCCGCGCCGCAGTCTTCACCCCGCAGGACTTCCCGAAGAACAAGTGCGGCGGCGGCATGGTGACCGACTGGGAGGTCGCCAACGACATCGGCACCTTCACCGGCCGGATCTCGCTGACCAAGATGACAGCGGAGTCGCTCAACACCGCGTTCGCCGAGCTGGTGTCCAAGCTGGGCACCTGCAAGATCCAGCGGACGATGACCAGGATGGGCCTGCACCAGGGCAACGGCGAGCCGGTCGACCCCGGACCGGCCTCGATCACGCTTGGCACCAGTGGGTCATCCCCCATGTCGGTCGCCTCGGCCTTCGCGACCATCGCTGCGCACGGGAAGTACTGCACCCCCACCCCCGTCCTGTCCATCACGACCCCGGACGGCAAGAAGCTGCCGATCCCGGGCGACAGGTGCAAGCAGGTCCTCGAGCCGGACGTGGCCAACGGCGTCACCTCGATCTTCACCCACGTCCTCGACGACAACGGGACCGCGCGTGGCAACAAGCTGGCCGACAAGCGCCCGGCGGCCGGCAAGACCGGGACCACGGACGGCGGCAACGAGAGCTGGTTCACCGGGTTCACCCCGCAGCTGGCCACCTCGGTCTGGGTCGGCACGCCGAAGACCAACAACGAGAAGGTCAAGGACTTCACCCTCGCCGGCAAGTTCCACGAGGGCTGGCTGTTCGGCTCCACCATCGCCGCACCCACGTGGAAGGCGATCATGGACGCCGCCCTCCAGGGCGAGCCGATCAAGAAGTTCGAGAAGCCCAGCCCGACGATGGTGCACGGCAAGCAGATCACCGTCCCCAGCGTGACCGGCATGCCGCTGGACGAGGCGCTGAAGACGCTGAAGAACGCCGGTTTCAACGGCCGCGAGGGCCATGACGTCTACTCCGACTACCCGCAGGGCACCGTCGCGGAGATGGACCCCACGGCAGGCACCAAGATGACCGAGGGTGACACGGTCTGGGTCTACCCGTCGACCGGGTACGTCCCCGCTCCCCCGCCCCCGCCGGCACCGTCGCCGACCTCCACTCCGGCACCGTCGCCGACCTCGACACCAGCCCCGTCGCCGACCTCCACACCGGCACCGACGACGACCAAGCCCAGCACGAAGAAGACCAAGCCCGGCCCGAAGAAGCCGAAATAGCGAGCGACCGGCCCCGAGCCGAAGGAGCGGAGCCCAGCGGTGCAGACCGCCGGGCTCAGCCGCCGCTGAGGCGGCGCTTGACGGCGGCGGCCACCCGGCCGCCCTCGGC
>NZ_VOHR01000289.1 GCF_009192725.1 Segeticoccus rhizosphaerae
CGCCGATCAGCACCGCCCACTGCCCGCCCTGCTGGCCGCGGTGCTCGTCCTGCTGCTCCTCGCCGGCGCCGGCACCTGGTGGTTCACCCTCGGTCCGGGCGCCCGGGTCGAGGTGCCCCGCCTCGCCGGCATGAGCCAGCAGGACGCCGTGGACACGCTCACCGGGCAGCACCTCGATCCCGTCACCCAGCCGCAGTACTCCGAGCACGTCAGGGCCGGTCGGGTGATCAGCGCGGAGCCGTCGGCCGGCGCGAGCGTCGCCCGCGGCAGCGACGTGCAGCTCGCCGTCTCCAAGGGCCCCGAGCGCCACGACGTGCCACGCCTGGTCGGCGCGACCAGGTCCGAGGCGAAGGCCCTGCTGGCGAAGCACCACCTGCGGGTCGGCAGGGTCGAGGGCGCGTATGACGAGAACATCGCCAAGGGCGCAGTCGTCGCCACCTCTCCGGAGCAGGGCAAGCCGCTCAAGCGCGACGCGAAGGTCTCCCTCACCCTGAGCAGGGGGCCGCAGCCGATCCCCGTGGCCGACGTCGTGGGGCAGTCCAAGCAGGACGCCACCAGCCGGCTGGAGGGCGCCGGGCTGACTGTGGACGCCGGCCACGAGGACTACAGCACGAAATACGACCAGGGCACCGTCATGGCCCAGTCCCCTGCCAACGGCACCCTGCACCGCGGCGACACGGTGCAGCTGACCATCTCCAAGGGGCCGGAGATGGTCGAGGTCCCGGACGTGGGCGGCAAGCAGACTGGAGAGGCCGAGCAGATCCTCACAGCCGCCGGCTTCAAGGTGAGCTACACCAAGATCCTCGGTGGCGTCTTCCAGACCGTCCGGATGCAGAAGCCGGAGGCCGGCTCGATGGCGCCGAAGGGCAGCACCATCACCCTGACCATCGTCTGACCTCGTCTCACCGCGGGCTCACTCCTGGTGGGCGTAGCGCTCCTCGCGCCAGACGTCACCGGTGACGTGGTAGCCCCGCTGTTCCCAGAATCCGCGCACCGGCTCCCGGTGGTAGTCCATCGCCGCGACCCACTTGGGGCCCTTGAAGCCGTAGAGGTGGGGCAGCACGACGCGCATCGGCCAACCGTGCTCGGGAGTCAGGGGCTCGCCGTCCAGGTGGGTGGCGAAGACGGCGCGCGCCGAGAGCAGGTCCTCGAGCCGCACGGTGCTGCTGTAGCCGTAGGTCGCCCAGAGCTGCACGAACTCGGCGCCGTCCGCGGGAGGGCAGAGGTCCACCAACGCCCGTGCCGACACGCCCGACCAACGCACGTCCTGGGTGGTGTAGCGCGCGACGCAGTGGTGGTCGGCCAGCACCTCCAGGCGAGGCAGTGCCGTGACCTGGTCCCAGTCCAGGGCGGTGACCTCGCCGGACGCGGTCAGCCCACCGATGGACAGCCGCCAGGTGGACAGGTTGACCCGCGGCACCCGACCGTAGTGGACCGGCCGCAGCTGCGGCGACCGGCGCTGACCGGGCGGCATGACCCGCGGTTCGGCCAGCTCGGCCGAAGTGTGCGGGGCCCTTCCGTCGGTCACCGGGCGGTCACCTCTCCTGCAGCATCTCTGCGACGAGGAAGGCCAGCTCGAGGCTCTGCTGGTGGTTCAGCCGAGGATCGCACAGGGTCTCGTAGCGCTTCTCGAGATCCAGGTCGTCGATGGCACCGGACCCACCGAGGCACTCGGTGACGTCGCTGCCGGTCAGCTCCACGTGGATGCCGCCCGGCACGGTGCCGAGCTGCTTGTGCACCTCGAAGAAGCCGCGCACCTCGTCGACGACGTCGTCGAAGCGTCGGGTCTTGTAACCGGTCGAGGACTCGAACGTGTTGCCGTGCATGGGATCACAGATCCACAAGACGGTGGCGCCGGCCGCCGTGACCTTCTCCACGATCGGAGGCAAAGCCTCGCGCACCTGCCCCGCGCCCATCCTGGTGATGAAGGTGAGCCGGCCGTCCTCGCGCTCCGGGTCGAGCCGGTCGATGAGCCGCAGCACCTCGCTCGGGTCGACGGTCGGTCCGAGCTTGACGCCGATCGGGTTGCGGATCCGCGAGACGAAGTCGACGTGCGCGCCGCCGAGGTCGCGGGTGCGCTCACCCACCCACACGAAGTGACCGGACACGTCATACGGCAGGCCGGTCCGGGAGTCGATGCGGGTCATGGGCCGCTCGTAGTCGAGCAGCAACGCCTCGTGGGCGGCGAAGAACTCGGTGGTCCGCATCGCGTCGAAGTCGGCGCCGCAGGCCAGCATGAACTTCATCGCCTTGTCGATGTCAGCGGCCAGGCGCTCGTAGCGCATGTTGGCGTGGTTGGCGACGAACCCGCGGTTCCAGTCGTGCACCCGCCGCAGGTCGGCGAAACCGCCCTGGGTGAACGCCCGGACGAGGTTGAGAGTGGCCGAGCTGGCGTTGTAGGCCCGCACCAGCCGGTCGGGGTCAGGTTGGCGCGCCTCGTGCGTGAACGGGAAGCCGTTGACCATGTCACCCCGGAAGGCGGGCAGCGTGACGTCGCCCCGGGTCTCGGTGGTGCTGCTGCGTGGTTTGGCGTACTGCCCCGCCATCCTGCCGACCTTCACCACCGGTGTGCTGGCGCCGTAGGTCAGGACCGCCGCCATCTGCAGCACGGTCTTGATCCGGTCACGGATGTTGTCGGCGGTCGCGTCGGCGAACGTCTCGGCGCAGTCGCCCCCCTGCAGCACGAACGCCTCACCGCGCGCGGCCTCGCCGAGCTGTCGGCGCAGGTTGTCGCACTCGCCGGCGAAGACCAGTGGCGGATAGCTGGCGAGCGTCGAGACGGCCTGGTCGAGCGCGCCGTGGTCCGGCCACTCGGGCTGCTGGGCAGCCGGCAGGTCCCGCCAGGCGTCGAGCCCGGCGAGCACGTCGGGGGTTGCGTCGATGCTCACCCGACTAGGGTAGGTGCGCCCATCTGGTGGACAGCGCGGGGTCCGCCATGCGGACCTCACCGAACCCTTGGCCGCAGCTCCTGCGCGGCAGAGTCGCTCCGCTCCTTTGTCGCTGCGCGTCGTCGCCGCGGCTCTATCGTCGCCGCTGGTCGTCGCGTCAGCCGAAGAAGGCGGCGACCTCGGCGTAGCGCTCCGGCGGCACGGTCTTCAGCTCGTCGGTCGCCTCGGCCAACGAGACCCGCACGATGTCGGTGCCGCGCAGCGCGACCATCATCCCGAAGTCACGTTCGTGCACGGCGTCGATCGCGTTGAGCCCCAACCGGGTCGACAGGACCCGGTCGTATGCCGTGGGCGTGCCACCGCGCTGCAGGTGCCCGAGCACCGCCGAGCGGGTCTCGCTGCCGGTGGCCTGCTCGATCTCCTCGGCCAGCCACTCCGCGATGCCCCCGAGCCGGACGTGGCCGAACTCGTCGACGCCGTGGGCCAGCAGCTGCTCCTCGCCGCCGGAGGGCAGGGCGCCCTCGGCGGTCACAATGATCGGCGCGACGCCACGCGCCATACAGGACTCGACCCACCCGCAGACCTCGGCGACCTCGAACTGCTGCTCGGGGATGAGGATGCCGTTGGCACCGCCGGCGGTCCCGGCGTGCAGTGCGATCCAGCCGGCGTGGCGGCCCATCACCTCGACCACCATGGCCCGGTGGTGGGACTGGGCCGTCGTGCGCAGCCGGTCGATCGCCTCGGTCGCGATGCCGACCGCCGTGTCGAAGCCGAAGGTGTAGTCGGTGGCGGCCAGGTCGTTGTCGATCGTCTTGGGCACACCCACCACACCCAGGCCGTCGTCGGTGAGGCGTTTGGCGACGCCCAGCGTGTCCTCCCCGCCGAGTGCGACGAGGGCGTCGATGCCGGCTCGCTGGACGTTCTCGCGGATCAGGTCCACCCCGCCGTCGGTGGAGTAGGGGTTGGTGCGCGACGAGCCGAGGATCGTGCCGCCGAGCGAGAGGATGCCGGCGACGTCCTCCAGTCCGAGGGGTCTCGTCAGCCCCTCGAGCGGGCCCTTCCACCCGTCCCGGAAACCGACGAACTCGTGGCCGTGGACGGTCACACCCTTGGTGACGACGGCACGGATCACGGCGTTGAGTCCGGGGCAGTCGCCGCCACCGGTGAGCAGTCCGATTCGCATGGCGACCACGCTAGCGGCTCGGGTGGGAGAGCGACCCGCGGCCGTCCGGATGCCCATCGCCCCGACCCTCGCTAGGGTCACGGCATGACTTTCTCCATCGTGGCGAACGTCGGCGAGGCCTTCGGGGTCGCCGTGGCCAGCAAGTTCCTGGCCGTCGGGTCCGTGGTGCCGGCTGCCCGGCTGGGGGTGGGCGCCCTCGCGACGCAGGCCATGGCCGACGTGTCGTGGAAGAAGCGTGGCCTGGATATGGTCACCGACGGCGCGACCCCGGACGAGACCGTGGCCGCACTCGTGGCCGACAACAGCAACGCCCCGGCGCGACAGCTCGGCCTGGTCACCTCGACCGGCCAGGCGACCTTCACCGGCACCGACTGCGTGGACTGGGCCGGTGGGGTCGCGGGCCGCGACGACAGCGGCGGCTATGCGATCCAGGGCAACATCCTGGTCGGCGAGGAGGTCATCCGCGAGGCCGAGCAGGCGTGGCTCGCTGGCGCCCACCTGCCCCTGGAGAACCGCCTCACCTACGCCCTGTTGGCCGGCGACCGCGCCGGCGGCGACCGGCGGGGCCGTCAGTCCGCAGCCGTCTACGCGGTGGCGCCGGGAGCCGGCTACGACCACG
>NZ_VOHR01000029.1 GCF_009192725.1 Segeticoccus rhizosphaerae
CACCGCGTCCAGGGCGTCACCCAGGTCGGGGCGCCGGACGCGTGCCCGCGACAGGGCCTCCTCGGCGTGCGCCCGCGCCAGCACGCTCGTGGGGTGGCCCGGGCGCACGTAGGCACGGTAGACGTCCGTGGCCACGAGCAGCTCCACGAGCGCCTCGCGCAACCGGTCCGGCGCCAGGTGCGGGATCGACTCCACCGCGCGGCGGTGCAGCCGGTTCACCTCGGGCTGCAGCAGATCCGCAGCCGCGTGGCGCTTGCACTCCTCGATCACCCCGTCCAGGTCTGGCGCACCGCCCACCTCGGCCCAGGTGCCGCTGAGCACCGCCGTGGTGCCCGGGTCCACCAGCGCGCTGGAGATGGCCTGCAGCGCGTCATAACCCGTCGTCCCTGCCGTCTGCCAGGGGGCGGGCAGCTCCTCCTCGCCCTCGAGAACCTTCTCCACCCACACCGGTGTGCCGTCGACGCACGCGTCGGCGAGCCGCGCCAGGTAGCCCTCCGGATCGGCCAGTCCGTCCGGGTGGTCGATCCGGAAGCCGTCGATGAGCCCTTCGTGGTGCAGGTCCAGCAGGAGCCGGTGGGTGGCCTCGAAGACGGCGGGGTCCTCGACCCGGACCCCGATGAGCTGGTCCACCTCGAAGAACCGCCGGTAGTTCATCACCTGATCCCGCTCACGCCAGCTCGCGAGGCGGTAGTGCTGCCGGGCGAGCACCGTGGCCAGGTCACCGGAGTCGGTGCTGGGCGACACCGGAAACGCGTGCTCGTGGTAGCGGATGACCGGCTCACCGTCGTGCTGGTCACGGGTGAGCTCCCCCGCCGCGAGAGTGCGCTCCAGCGTGTCGCCGAGCATCGGCAGACCGAGCCGGCCCTCACCTGCGTCCCAGTCGATGTCGAACCAACCGGCCGTCGCCGCGGTCCGGCCTTCCCGGAGCACCTGCCAGAGCGGCGCATTGGCCCACTCCGGTGCCGGCACGGCCATGTGGTTGGGCACCACGTCGACGACCACCCCGAGCCCGCGGGCGTGTGCCGCCTCGCACAGCTCGCGGAAGCTCCGTTCGCCGCCGAGGGCCTCGGACACGCGCGAGTGGTCCAGCACGTCATACCCGTGCATGGACCCCTGCACGGCGGTCAGGATCGGGGACAGGTAGAGGTGGGAGACCCCGAGGCGGGACAGGTAGGGCACCTGCGCCAGGGCGTCCTCGAACCCGAAGCCGGCGTGCAGCTGCAGCCGGTAGGTGCCGGTGACGACCGGAACGGTTCGGTTGTTCACGACGCTCCTCCTCCCTGTGGTGCCCTCCCATTGCGCGACGGTGGTCACGCAGGGTTCATGCTGTGAGCGCTGGTCGAGCCCCGCCCCCGACATGCTCGCAGACGCTCAGTCCAGCGTCGTCCCGGCACGCAGCTCGGCGTAGGTCCCCGGGTCGTTCAGCCACAGGCTGTGGCGCGCCTTGCGCCGGTAGCGCAGGATCTGCGCCACGCCCAGCCCCCAGACGAGGTACTGGACCGACATCGCGGCCCGGAACGAGTCCACCGTGTAGGTGCTCGGGCCGCCCGGGGCCACGTGGTCGAGGACGAGGCCGATGAGGATCACCGCGCCCAGCGAGGCGACGAACCCGCCCACGTTGACGATGCCCGTCGCGCTGCCGATGCGGCTGGGCGGGTTGAACGTCCGTGCCAGGTCGAAGCCGATCATCGAGCCGGGACCACCGAGGGCCGTCACCACGACGAGCAGCACCAGCAGCCACAACGGGGCACGCCCCGGCCAGAGCAGCACGACCGCCCACACACCCATGATCGCCGTGACGATGCCCAGGATCAGCGTCGAGCGGGAGAAGGGCCACCGGGTGACGGCCGAGCCGATGATCGGGCTACTCACGACGGTGGTCACCACCATGAGCATGAGCAGGTTGCTGGCCGCGGCGGGCGTGAGGCCCTGGCCGGACACCAGGAACGGGAACCCCCACAGCAGGATGAAGATGTTGCTGCCGAACTGCGACGAGAAGTGCGACCACAACCCGAGCCGGGTGCCCGGAGACCGCCAGGACTGCTTGACCGCCAGCCCGACCTCGCGGATCTTGATCTGCTCTCGCACACTGTCCTGGTAGGGCGAGTCCTGCACGACCAGCAGGAGCACGACCACGAGCACGACGCCCACGCTGGCCGCCAGCACGAAGGACCAGGTCCAGCCGAGGCCGTGCAGGGCGGCACTGAGGGGCGCCGCGGCGACGAGCGCACCGATCTGCCCCATCAGACCGGTCAGCTGGGTGACCATCGGCGAGCGTGCGGGCGGGAACCAGAGCGCCACGATGCGCATCAGGCTGATGAAGACCATGGCGTCACCCATGCCCACGAAGATGCGCGCGGCGACCCCCTCACCGAACGTGGTGGCGAAGGCGAACCCGAACTGCGCGATCGTCATCAGCGAGACGCCGATCAGCAGCATCCGCTTGGAACCGAAACGGTCGAGCAGCGCTCCGACGGGGATCTGCATCGCCGCATAGACCGCGAGCTGGACCATCGTGAAGGTCGCCAGCTGCGCCGAGGAGATGTGGAACCGGTCGGCGGCGATGAGGCCGGCCACGCCGAGCGAGCTGCGGTGGAAGATGGCCAGGATGTAGATCGACAGGGCTCCGCCGTAGACCAGCCAGGCCCGGCGGCCCCCGAGGGGGTGGCGCAGGGCGGGGTCGACGAGCAGCCGGTCCGAGCCGACTTGGTCGATGGTGGTCACAGGGCCATCCCGGCCTGCCTGCGTGCGACCTCGAGGTGCTCGCGGGTCTGGGCGACGAACTGCGCCCTGGTGCCGTGCCGCAGCGTCTCGACGAGCCCGGCGTGGTCCTGGACGGCCCGGCGCATCCGCGGTCCGGAGATGCGCATGACCGTCGCCGTGATGCACAGCTGCCGCTCGCGGAGGCTGCGGTACTGCTTGGTGAGGATGGCGTTGCCCGCGGCCGCGACGATCTCCTCGTGGAAGGTCCGGTCCGCGAGGGTGAAGGCGGACACGTCCTCGTTCTCGCGGGCCTCCTTCATCTCCTCCAGGTGCGTCGCCAGCGCGTCCGCGAGCTCGTGTCGGCTCGGCCAGACCTTTCCGGCCGCCCAGATCTCGATGACGGACCGGGCCTCCACGACGTCCTTTGCCTCGTCGGCCGTCACGGGGATGACCAGGGCCCCCTTCTTCGGGTAGAGCGCCATCAGCCCCTCGACCTCGAGACGGAGGAGGGCTTCGCGGACGGGAGTGCGGGAGACGCCGACGTCCTCGGCGATGTCGCCCTCGGTCAACAGCAAGCCCTGGGTCAGGGTGCCGTCGAGGATTCCGGCCTTGACGTGCTCGTAGACACGTTCGGCCGCGGACGGAGAACGAGTTGTTGTGGACATGTTGTATCTATCATAGACGCAACAGCCAGGGACCGCGAATCCGGGTCAGCCACCCAGGCGGTCGAAACCGGTGACGTGCACGATCGCCTCTCCCGCCTCGTCGCTCGCCCCGAGATCCACCTCAGCGGTGATGCCCCAGTCGTGGTCGCCCTCGGGGTCGTCGACCACCTGACGCACGTGCCAGACGCCCGGTGACTCGCTGATCTGGAGCATCTGCGGGCCACGAGCCTCCGGCCCCGTGCCGATGTCCTCGTGCTCGGCGTAGTAGTCCTCCAGCCCCGCCTGCCACTCGTCCGCGTCCATCCCCGACTCGGCGTCGAGCTCCCCCAGGTCGATCCACCTGCGCAGTGCGGCAAGTTCCACCCGGCGGAACATCGCGTTGCGCACCAGCACCCGGAACGCCCTGGTGTTGGCGGTGATCGGCTTGGGCGTCGCCGGCACGGCGTGCGGGGTGACGGCCTCGCCCTGCCGTTCCGGGTCGGTCAGCTGCTCCCACTCGTCCAGCAGGCTCGAGTCGGTCTGTCGCACCACTTCCCCCAGCCACTCGATGAGGTCCACGAGCTCCTCGCTCTTGAGGCTGTCCGGCACCGTGTGGCGCAGAGCCTTGTAGGCGTCGCTGAGGTAGCGCAGCACCAGCCCCTCCGAGCGCGCGAGGCCGTAGTAGGCGACGAACTCACCGAAGGTCATGGCCCGCTCGAACATGTCCCGCACGACCGACTTCGGCGACAGGTCGTCCTCGGCCAGCCACGGGTGGCTCTGGCGGTACATCGCGAAGGTGCCCTCGAGCAGCTCCTGCAAGGGCATCGGCCAGGTGACGTCCTCGAGCAGCTCCATCCGCTCGTCATACTCGATGCCCTCGGCCTTCATCTGCGCGACGGCCTCGCCGCGTGCCTTGAACTGCTGCTGCCGCAGCACCGGCCGGGGATCGTCGAGCGTCGACTCGAGCACCGAGAGCACGTCCAGCGCGAACGTGTCGGACTCCGGGTCGAGCACGTCGAAGGCCGCGAGGGCGAAGGTCGACAGCGGCTGGTTGAGCGCGAAGTTCGCCTGCAGGTCCACCGTCAGCCGCAGGGTGCGCCCGCTCTCGTCGGGCTCGGCGAGGCGCTCCACGACACCAGCGGTGAGCAGCGCCCGATACATGTTGATGGCGCGACGGGCGAGTCTCGTCTGGGAGCGCGGTTCCTCGTGGTTGTCGCGCAGCAGCTTGCGCATGGCGGCGAAGGGGTCACCGGCCCGGCTGATCACGTTGAGCAGCATCGAGTGGCTCACCTGCATGCGCGACACCAGGACCTCCGGCTCCGCGCTCACCAGCTTGTCGAAGGTGTCCTGGCTCCAGCTGACGAATCCCTCCGGCGGCTTCTTGCGCTGGACCTTCCGGCGCTTCCTGGGGTCCTCGCCCGCCTTGGCGAGAGCCTTGGTGTTCTCGATGACGTGCTCCGGCGCCTGCACCACGACCGTCCCCGACGTGTCGTAGCCAGCGCGTCCGGCTCGACCGGCGATCTGGTGGAACTCGCGGGCCTTGAGCACCCGTTGCCGGCTGCCGTCGAACTTGGTCAATCCGGTCAGCACCACGGTGCGGATCGGGACGTTGATGCCGACGCCGAGGGTGTCCGTGCCGCAGATGACCTTGAGCAGGCCGGCCTGGGCGAGCTGCTCGACGAGCCGCCGATACTTCGGCAGCATCCCCGCGTGGTGGACACCGATGCCGTGACGCACCAGCCGGGACAGCGTCCTGCCGAAACCGGGGCGGAAGGAGAAGCCGCCGATCAGCTCGGCGATGGCGTCCTTCTCCGCCCGGGAGCACACGTTGATGCTCATCAGCGCCTGGGCCCGCTCCAGCGCGGCCACCTGGGTGAAGTGCACCACGTAGATCGGCGCCTGATGCGTCGAGAGCAGCTCCTCCAGGGTCTCGTGCAAGGGCGTGAGCACGTATTCGAAGCTGAGTGGCACCGGGCGTTCGGCGGATGTGACCAGGGCGGTCGGCCGCCCAGTGCGCTGGGTGAGATCCTCCTGGAAGCGGTCGACATTGCCGAGTGTCGCTGACATCAGCAGGAACTGGGCCTGCGGCAGCTCGAGCATGGGCACCTGCCACGCCCAGCCTCGTTCGGGCTCGGAGTAGAAGTGGAACTCGTCCATGATCACCAGTCCCACGTCGGCCGCCGCCCCCTCCCGCAGCGCGATGTTGGCGAGCACCTCGGCGGTGCAGCAGATGATCGGAGCGTCGGCGTTGACCGAGGCGTCGCCGGTGAGCATGCCGACATCCTGTGCGCCGAAGATCTCGCAGAGCGCGAAGAACTTCTCCGACACCAGGGCCTTGATCGGTGCCGTGTAGAACGACACCCGGTCCTCCGCAAGCGCAGCGAAGTGGGCTCCCGTCGCCACCAGGCTCTTGCCCGACCCGGTGGGCGTCGACAGGATGACGTTGGAGCCCGACACGAGCTCGATCAGGGCTTCCTGCTGTGCCGGGTACAGCTCGAGCCCACGCGATGCGGCCCACGAGGCGAAGGTGTCATAGAGCGCGTCGGGATCGGGCTCGCTGGGCAGCTGGTCGGAGAGGGTCATGGGCTCCCCATCCTCCCGCACCCGCGGCGCGTGCCGAAATCGTCGGGATCGGCTCAGCCGGGTCCGCTCAGCCGCTGCTTCAACCCGCGTCAGTTGAGTCCGTACCGCGCCAGCGGGTGGAGCAGCTCGCGCTCCTCGTAGGCCAGGTGCGACAGCAGCGTGTCGGTGAGCAGATCGATGCTGCGCTGGAGCTCCTCCAGCCGTGCAGCGCCGTCCGAGCCGTAGCCGGGCGCCTCCACCAGTCCGACGAGCGCCCGGTCGACCTGCTCGAGCACGTCGGCGATGACGTGGTGCTCCTCCTCGAGACGGTCGATGACGTCGGTGATCGCGGGATCGGCACGACGCAGGTGGCGGAAGACGCTGCGGTCCTCCAGGGTGTGGTGCCCGGTGACGATGCGGCAGTAGGACTGGCAGTAGGCGCCGAGGGTCCAGTCGTTCTGCCGCATGGTCATCGTGTTGACCACCGATCGCGCGGCGCCGACGGTCAGGTGGCCCTGGCGCACCTGCTCCACCACGCCACGCACCTGGGCCAGCTCGTCGCGCAACGCATCGTGGATGTCCACGAGGTGCTGCGGATGGGCCTGCTGCTCACGCGTGTATGCCGCGTCGTCGGGCTTGGCCGCCACCGGCCGGCTCGACTCGTCCCACGGCAGCTCGACGCTCAGCCGCGTGCCGTCGTCCGGTGTCGGTGTGACCGAGAGCGGCACCTCCCCGCGCGCCTCCGCAGCTCGTCGTCGACCGGTCTCGAGCACCGACGTCGGGCCGGCACCGTGGTCCGCCCCACCCCGTCCGTCTCCGGGGGCCGGTTCGCTCGTTCCCTTCCCGGCAGCGGCACCGGCAAGGAGCGCCCGCTCACGCTCGACGAGGTCACGCACCGCGGGCGCCACCTCATCGGCGAAGCGGCGGACGTCGGTGGGGTCGTCGGTCCCGAGGATGAAGGTGCTGATGCCTTCGTCGAGGGCGAGCGCCGCCAGCTGCTCGGACCAGTCCCGGGGGCTTCCCTGCAACAGGCCGCCGCCCGACCCGAACCGGCCGAAGATGTTGTACATGCGCCGGATCGCCTCCGGCCCGCGCCCTGCCGCGAGGGCCGCGTCGTCGATGACCGCATTCATCGCAGCGAGAGCCGACGGATCGGCATACCCCATGCTCGGGATCCACCCGTCGGCCAGCCGCCCGGTGACCCGCAGCATCCTCGGCTTGTAGGCGCCAAGCCAGATGCCCACGTCGTGCACGGGCGGCGGGCCGGCGTGCAACCCCTTGACGTGGTAGTGCTCGCCGGTGACGGACACCGTGCCGCCGCCCCACACCCCGCGGATGACGCCAATCGCCTCGACCAGCGCGTCCACCGACTCCTTGGGCGTCAGCCGTCGTCCCCCGGCAGCGACGATCGCGTCCCAGAACGCACCGGTGCCGAGGCCGAGCTCGGCGCGGCCGGAGCTCAACCGGTCGAGCGTGGCGACCGAGTGGGCGAGGACGACCGGTGGCCGCAGCGGCAGGTTGGCGACGTTGGGCGCGACCCGGACGGCGCTGGTCTGCGCGGCGATGACCGAGAGCAGCGTCCAGGTGTCGAGGTGCTTGGCCTGGTAGGGGTGGTCCTGAACGCTCACCAGGTCGAGGCCGCTCACGTCGGCCAGCTGCGCCAACTCGATCGTCTGCTGCGCCCGCTGGGCATCGGGGCTGGGAAAGATGCCGAACTCCAGCTGGTGCCCGTAGTCGGTCATCGGCGCGCCTCCGTCCGTGTGGTGCCTCCACGACCCTAACCGCAGGCCGACCGAGCAATGGCCCCAGCGGTGCCCGTGTGGTCGCGGTGGTCGCGCGCCGAGCGGCAGCGCTCAGCCGGCCTCGGGCGGCCGGTCCCCCGGTTCGTTGGCGCGGGGCAGCTCCTCACGCAACCGGGGCTCTGTGCGGTTCTCGGGGCGAAAGCCGTACTTGTCGGCGTAGAACGCCCGGACGAGGTCCATGTCGGCCCGCACGTCGCCCGTCGGCCGGATCGTCGGCCCGAAACCGAAGCTGCGGGTTCGTCCGTCGACGAACCCCATCGCGATGGGCAGGCCACTCTGCTGGGCGATGCGGTAGAAGCCGGACTTCCAGTACTCCGCCTTCTCCCGCGTGCCCTCGGCGGCGAGCACCAGCAGGAACCGCTCGTCCTCCCGCTTCGCCTCCTTGACCAGCCGCCGGACGATCCCCCCTGGGTTGCGCCGGTCCAGCGGGATCCCTCCGGTCGCGCGCAGGATCGAGCCGACCGGGCCCTTGAAGAGCTCCTTCTTGACCAGCACCCGGAACTCGGCGCCGTTGCCCCACATCATGAGCAGCGTGGCCACCCAGTCCCAGTTGGAGGTGTGCGGGCCGCCCACGACGATGGCCGAGTGCTCGGGCACCTCGCCGACGGGGGTCCATCGCGCGGCACGCATCACCAGACGCGCCAACGCGCGACGAATTCTCACCGACTGCTCCTTCGGTCCTCGACCAGTGCACCGGCACTTCGACCGTCTCCTCCGGTATCTGACGCCTCGGCGAAGGCCCGGCAGGACCGACGGTCCCATGGTGCGCAGCAGATGATCCCACAGATCGGCCGGCTGCTCATTCCTCGGTGCGTCCGGACCAGCGACTGAGATGCCGACCGCCGAGGTCTACCCGAAATGGCTCGAAGCGAGCATGATTCCCCCCACAGCGCTCGTAGACACGCCGCAGCGTGGGAGGCAACGTCATGAACGTGTTCCGGATCAAGTCGGTCGAGCAGTCGATGCACGACACCGAGGAGCCCGAGCACCAGCTCAAGAAGGAGCTCAGCGCCTGGGATCTCACCTTCTTCGGCGTGGGCGTCATCATCGGCACCGGGATCTTCGTGCTGACCGGGCAGGAGGCCAACCTCAATGCCGGGCCGGCGATCGTCATCTCCTTCGTGCTGGCCGGAGTGACCTGTGGGCTGGCCGCGCTCTGCTATGCCGAGTTCGCCTCGACCGTGCCGGTGGCGGGCAGCGCCTACACGTTCTCCTACGCGACCCTCGGTGAGCTGGTCGCCTGGATCATCGGCTGGGACCTCGTGCTCGAGCTCGCGCTCGGCGCGGCGGTGGTGGCTCGTGGCTGGTCGGCCTACTTCCACGACCTGTTCGGCCTGCCGTCGTGGCTGGCCGGTGACGACGCGCGGCCCGACATCGCGGCGATCCTGATCGTGCTCGGCCTCACCGCGGTGGCGATCCTCGGCACCAAGCTGTCCGGACGGTTCACCGGCGTCCTCGTGGTCATCAAGGTGGCCGTGTGCCTCTTCGTGGTCGCAGCCGGCCTGTTCTTCATCAAGGCGGCCAACTACTCACCCTTCCTGCCACCGAGCAAGCCCAGCGCGAGCGACGCTGCAGCCTCTGACCAGCCGCTGATCCAGGCGGTCTTCGGTATGACGCCCTCGCACTTCGGCGCGTTCGGGGTCATCGCGGCAGCGTCAGTCGTGTTCTTCGCCTACATCGGATTCGACATCGTGGCCACCGCCGCGGAGGAGACCCGTAACCCTAAGCGCGACGTCCCGCGGGGGATCATCGGCTCGCTCGCCATCTGCACGCTGCTCTACATGGCCGTCTCGTTCGTGGTGACCGGCATGCTGAGATACAGCGATCCACGGATGAGCACCAGCGCCCCGCTGTCCGAGGCGTTCCAGGCCAACGGCGTCACCTGGGCCAGCAAGGTGATCTCACTCGGCGCGGTCTGCGGCCTCACCACGGTCATCCTCGTGCTGCTGCTCGGCCAGAGCCGGGTGTTGTTCGCGATGTGCCGGGACGGCTTGCTGCCCCAGAAGCTCGCGACGGTGCATCCCCGCTTCGGCACCCCGCACGTCATCACACTGCTCACCGGGTGCTTCGTCGCCGTGTTGGCCGGCATCGTGCCGCTGGCAGAGTTGTCCAAGCTCGTGAGCATCGGCACCCTCTTTGCGTTCGTGCTGGTCTCGGCCGGAGTGATCATCCTGCGCCGGACCCGGCCGGACCTCCATCGAGCCTTCCGGGTGCCGGCCGTGCCATGGGTGCCGATCCTGTCGATTCTCGCCTGCATCTGGTTGATGCTGAACCTCTCCCTGGCGACCTGGGCGCGGTTCCTCATCTGGCTCGCAATCGGTTTCGCCATCTACTTCACGTATGGCGCCCGGCACAGCCGCGTGGGGCGCGCCGGACCGGCCGACGTCAGCGACCGGCGCGTCCCGGAGCGACTGGACGACTGACCACCTCGACGCGTCCCCGGAGACATGGGCGACGACGAAGACGCACAAAGCACACGACATACCAACGCAGCCCGATCGACCGGAGCTAGAGTGCGCCCGTGACCGTGCTGTTTCGTCACCCGCGGATCTGGACGGGCGACGCCGAGACCCGCTGGACGACCGGCTTGCTCGTCGACGACGCCCAGCTCGTGGCGGTGGGCCGGCAGGAGGTGCTGCGGGATCACGTCGGGCCCTCGCAGGTGGTCGACCTGCCCGGGACGCTGGTCATCCCGGGCCTGCACGACGCGCACATCCACTCCGCGTCCCTGGCGCGGGGTCTCGCGGGCCTCGACCTGCGCGCCGCCTCGTCGCTGCACGAGGCCCTCGAGATGGTCCGCCGGCGGGCCGGAGAAGGCTCCGGCAGCGAGTGGTTGTTCGGCAGCGGCTGGAACAGCAACGCCTGGGACGGTGCGGGCACGCTGGACCGGCAGGCTCTCGACGCGGCGACCCCGGACCGGCCCACCGCGCTGTCCAGCTTGGACGGCCACACCATGTGGGTCAACTCGTTCGCCTTGCGCCTCGCAGGGATCACCCGTCACACCCCGGACCCGGTCGGCGGGAGGATCGAACGCGATGCGGCCGGCGAGCCGACCGGCATCCTGAGGGAGCGGGCAGCAGTGGCGATCCAGACGATCCAGGAGGGCGGGGCCGGCGGCGCGCTCGAGCCGTTGTTGCGGCGCTGCCAGGAGGTGTTGTTGTCGGTCGGGCTCACGAGCATCACCGACTTCGACGGTGAGGACGCGCGTGCGGCCTACCTGGCGATGCGGGATTCTGGCCACCTTGCGCTGCGCGTGACCAAGTCGGTCCCGGCAGCCGCACTCGACGCGGCGATCGCGCAGGGGCGCGCGACCGGCGACGGCGACGACTGGGTGCGGGTCGGGCCGGTCAAGCTCTTCAGCGACGGCGCGCTCGGGCAGCGCACCAGCCACATGTGCCACGACTTCCACGGTGCTGAAGGCAACCGCGGGATCGCGAGACTCGACACCGACCAGGTGGCCGCCCTGACCCGGAAGGCGTTGCGCGCCCGGATCGCGGTCGCCACCCATGCGATCGGTGACCAGGCCAATGCCACGGTGCTGGATGCCTACGCGAAGGTCCGCTCCGAGACCGCGTCTGCGCTGCGGCTGCGGATCGAGCATGCTCAGCACCTGCGACCTGCCGACGTGCGCCGGTTTGCGGAGCTCGGGGTCGTCGCGTCGATGCAACCGGCCCACTGCACCAGTGACATCGACCTGGTCGAGACGCTGCTCCCCCAGCATGATGTCGTGTCCTACGGGTGGCGTTCCCTGCTGAACACCGGCGCTGCCCTGGCGCTGGGATCGGATGCGCCCTTCGGCCCGGATTCGCCGGTGGCCGAGCCGAGTCCGATGTTTGCCCTGTATGCCGCAGTCACCCGTAGGCGTCCCGACGGCACACCGGCAGGCGGTTGGCAGCCGCAGGAGCGGCTGACGATGGTCGAGGCGCTGCGGGGACACACCGCAGGGTCCGCCTACGCCGACGGTGACGAGCGCCGCAAGGGGAGCCTGGTGGCCGGGAAACTGGCGGACTTCGTCGCGTTGGACACCGACATCCTGGACGAGCAGATGATGGCGCACGAACCCGGGCGCATCCATGACACTCGCGCGCTGGCCACCGTCGTCGGCGGCGAGATCCGTTGGCAGGCGGGGTGAACCAGATCAGTCGCCCAGCAGCTGCGCGAACGGGGTGGGGTCGGCAAACGGGTCAGCCGGTGCCAGGGCAGGCCGTTGCACCATCAGCTCAGCGAGTTCGCCAGCGGCACGGTCGATCCGGCTCACCAGCCCCGAGCCGGAGCCCTCTCCGACCCCCCAGTCCTCGGACGCGGCATACACCGCGGTGGGAACGACCACCGCGCGCAGGTAGCTGAACATCGGCCGCAGCGCGTGCTCGAGCGCGAGCGAGTGTCGGGCGGTGCCTCCCGTCGCACCGAGAAGCACCGGCTTGCCGGTGAGCGAGTCGGGGTCCAGGACGTCGAAGAACGACTTGAACAGCCCGCTGTACGAAGCGGAGAAGATCGGTGACACGACGATCAACCCGTCGGCTCGCACGACGTCGTCGAGCGCCGCCTGCAGGTCGCCGGACGGAAACCCGGTCAGCAGGTGGTCCGTCACGGCGTGCGCGTGGTCGCGCACCTCGACCACCTGCTCGGCGACCTCGACCTGCTGCTCCTGCAGGGCCTGGACCGTCGCGGCCGCCAATCGGTCGGCCAGCAGCCGCGTCGACGACGGCTGGCGCAACCCGGCGGACACCACGGTCAGCGTGCGTTCGGTCACAGAGTCGCTCCTTCGAATGCGTCGTCGGTGTCGAGGACATCCTCTCGCTGTGCGGCCAGCAGCGACTCATGGGTCGGGGCTTCCGGCACGTGCGCCGGCCGCAGCGCGTCCTGCTCCTTGCGCAGCACCGGGACGACCTCGGTCCCGAGGATCTCGATCTGCTCCAGCGCCAGCTCGAGCGGCAGGCCGGCGTGGTCGATCAGGAACAGCTGGCGCTGGTAGTCACCGACGTGGTCGCGCATGGTCATGTAGCGGTCGATGACCTGCTGCGGGCTGCCCACGGTGAGCGGGGTCTGCCGCATGAACTCCTCGAGCGAAGGGCCGTGTCCGTAGACCGGTGCGTTGTCGAAGTAGGGCCGGAACTCACGCACGGCGTCCTGGCTGTTCGGGCGCATGAAGACCTGCCCGCCGAGTCCCACGATGGCCTGGTCGGCCGAGCCGTGGCCGTAGTGCTCGAACCGGCGGCGGTAGAGCTGCACCATCTGCTTGGTGTGCGACATCGGCCAGAAGATGTTGTTGTGGAAGAAGCCGTCACCGTAGTAGGCGGCCTGCTCGGCGATCTCCGGGCTGCGGATCGAACCGTGCCAGACGAACGGGGGTATGCCGTCCAGCGGGCGGGGCGTCGAGGTGAAGGACTGCAGCGGGCTGCGGTACTTGCCCTCCCAGGTCACGTTCTCCTCGGTCCACAGCCGCCGCAGCAGCGCATAGTTCTCGATGGCGAGCGGGATGCCGTCTCGGATGTCCTTGCCGAACCAGGGATAGACCGGTCCGGTGTTGCCCCGGCCCATCATCAGGTCGACGCGGCCGTCGGCGAGGTGCTGCAGGTAGGCGTAGTCCTCGGCGATCCGCACCGGGTCGTTGGTCGTGATGAGCGTCGTCGAGGTCGACAGGACGAGCCGCTGCGTCTGCGCGGCGATGTTGGCCAGGAGCACGGGCGGGTTCGCCGGCGCGACGAACGGCGGGTTGTGGTGCTCTCCGGTGGCGAAGACGTCGAGCCCGACCTCCTCCGCCTTCTTGGCCATCGCGATGGCACCCTTGATGCGCTCGGCCTCCGTTGGAGTCCGGCCCGTCGTGGGGTCGGCCGTCACGTCGCCGATGGTGAAGATGCCGAACTGCATGAAACGCTCCTCATCGTAGGTTATATGGTTGATGTTTCAACTACCTGTCACCTGAACCTCTCCTACCATCAGAACATTCCCTCGGAAGGGAGCCGCATGGACGTGGCGCCGCCACAGCAGTCTGCAGGCACCGGGCTTCGGCGCCGGATCAGCTTCGCCGACCTCATCGTCTACGGGTTGGTCTTCATCGGCCCGGCCGCGGCGGTCAGCATCTTCGGACCGCTGGACGCCGAGAGCCACGGCGCCGTGCCGGTGGTCTACCTCGTCGCGACACTGGCGATGTCCTTCACGGCCTACTCCTACGCCCAGATGTCTCGGGAGGTGCCTCGCGCCGGTTCGGTCTTCGCCTACGCGAGCGCCGGCATCGGGCCGCGGACCGGCTTTCTCACCGGCTGGATGGTGATGCTGGACTACCTGCTCATCCCCAGCGTCGCCTACCTGTTCACCGGCATCGCCCTGCACTCCTTCCTCCCTGCCATCCCCACGTGGGGCTGGACCGCGATGGCCGTGGTCTTCACCACCGGGTTCAACCTCGCCGGTGTCCGTGTGGCCGCCCGGGTCGCCGCGCTGACCGTGCTCGCCGAGGTCGTCGTGCTCGGCATGGTGCTGGTCGGTGGGGTCTGGCTGCTGGCCCACGACGGCCCGACCCGCGACTGGCTGTCACCCTTCACCGGAGTGGGCGGCTTCTCCATCGCGGCCGTGCTCGGCGCCGTGTCGGTGGCCGTGTTGTCCTACCTCGGCTTCGACGCCATCGCGACGTTCGCCGAGGAGACCACCGGGAGCAGCCGACTCGTGGGCCGGGCCACCTTGACGTGCCTCGTCATCGCGGGCCTGCTCTTCGCCGCCCAGACGTATGTCGGGTCCGTCCTGTCCCCCGTCACTCCTGACGAGCTCGCTGCCGACCCGGCGAGCCAGGGCGAGGCCTATTACCACCTCGTCGACGTCCAGCTCGCCGGCTGGCTCTCGACCCTGCTCGCCCTCTCCAAGGCGGCCGGCGCAGCCTTCTCGGCCATGGTCGGCCAGGCGGCTGCTTCCCGCATCCTGATGGACATGAGCCGCGAGCGTCGGCTGCCCCGGGCCATGTCCAAGGTCGACGAGCGGACCGGCGTCCCGGCCGTCGGCGTGCTGGTGGCGGCGGTCCTCAACGTGCTGATCGCCGTCTGGGCCGCGCGGCGCCCGGACGGGCTCGACACCCTGGTCTCCGTCGTGAGCGTCGGAGCCCTCTGCGCCTTCATCCTGCTGCACGGCTCCGTCGTCGGCTACTTCTGGGTGCGCCGGCTCGGGGACCAGCGCCACCTCGGCAAGCACCTCGTCGCACCCCTGGTCGGCGCCGCGATCCTGGTCGTCGTCCTGGTCGAGGCAAGCGGTCGGGCCCAGGTGGTGGGTGCGGTCTGGCTCGCGGTCGGGGTGGCTGTGACCGTCATACAGCACCGTCGCGGAGCGAGCGCCGAGCGGGTCGGCGCCGCCTGAGTCAGCTCGGCTCGGACGTCGCGGCCATCCTGGCGACCCCGGCCCGAGCGATCTGCTCCAGTGCGGGGGTGGCGAGCGGCTTCAGGCCGGCGGCCCAGAAGGTCACCACGTTGTGCCCGATCCCGACGGCCACGAGGTCGAGCGTCACCTTCTGCCCGCGAGACCTCACCGTCATCCGGGTCGCGAGCGTCTCTTCCCCCAGCGTCGGGAAGGTCAGTGGCGACACCGTGACCTTCATCGTCTGGCCGCCGTCCTTCATGGTGATGTTCGGGCACTTCTGCAGCACCTTCTCAACCCGCCGCACGTCGGCGGCCTGGTTCCCGCGCGTGAAGGAGGAGACCTCGGTCCGCAGCGCGATCGTGAAAAGACCTGTGCCGGAGCGGAACTCGCCCTTGGCCTCCGCTGTCGGTGCGGCGCTCTGGTCGGCGCTGACCTTGAGGAACGCGCGTTCACAGGCTGTGCGTCCAACCTCTGGCTTGGCCTCGGCGTCGGACCGATCGGGCGATGCCTTCACGGCCGTCCAGCGTGCGGGCAGGTCACGCTCGGTCAGCACGCTTGCGCGCGCCTGCTTCAGGGAGAGCCGGTCTCCACCGGACACCTTCACCTTGACCGGCGTGGGTGCCGGTCCGCTGAGCGCGTCGGACACCTGGGCGCAGCCCGTGGCGGACAGTGCCACGAGCACGGAAAGAGACAGTACGGCGACAGGCAGCATGCGGCGCATTGCGGTGAAACCCCCACGGCGAAGAAGTGTGACTGAGGCGAAGAGTACGGAAGGAACAGGCTGCTGTATGCCGTCTTGACCAGATCGTGATCCAGGCCGGCCGGCGCCACTCGCGACCAGCGGACCGGGCCGGGCCAGGCGGTCCACCTGTTTGGGAGAAGGCGTCCCCGGGCCCGGCTGCAAGGTCTACCGTTGAGGGCGCGGGCCGACGGACCGTGAACGCTCGACTGCCAGGAGAGGTGAGTGCGAGATGCCGCAGTTCATGGATGTGCACACGACGATGGCTGGAGTGACCGCCGAGCAGCTCCACGCCGCCCACCAGGCCGACCTGGACATCCAGGACGACGAAGGCGTCGATTTCAAGCACGCGTGGGCCGATCCGGCGACCGGCCACGTCTTCTGCCTGTCGGAGGCACCCAGTGCCGAGGCGGTGCAGCGGATCCACGAGCGGGCAGGTCACCGTGCCGACGAGGTCCACGAGATCACGGTGACCGCCTGAGCGTCCCATCGGAGGCACAGGGGTTGGCGAGCAGCCCATCGACCTGCCGTAGGCTGCTCACCGGCGGGACCGTGGACCGGCTCTCCCGAGGGATGCCTCGGGCTCCCAGCTGGTTCCCGTCCCCGGGCCTCTAGCTCAGTTGGTAGAGCATCGGACTTTTAATCCGCTGGTCGTCGGTTCGAGCCCGACGGGGCCCACCCCGGGCAGGACGAGGGCCGGGGGAAGCATGGCTTCCTCCGGCCCGGGGGGTGTGCTCTGTTACTTCAGCACGGGGTGACGCTGGACGAACGGGATGCGCTCCCACACCTTGCCGAAGCCCCAGGTGCGTCCGGCTCCCATGAGAGCCAGGGCGATCAGCGCGAGGGCGTAGATCAGGTGGTCGTCGATGAAGGGGTTGTTGGCCGGCGGGAGGACGGCGCTCCACATCAGGACCAGCAGAAGGGTGCCGGCGGCGGCGGCGAGACGCATTCCGATGCCCAGCATCAGCGCGAGGCCGATGCCGGCGAGGCCGATCATGAACAGCCAGTCGGCCCATGCTGCCCCTGCGAAGCCCTGGTAGAACCCGGCCAGCGGTCCGTCGGTGCCGAACTTGAGGAACCCCATGGTGGGCGAACCTCCGTTGATCCAGGCGTCGGGACCGAACCGGTCGACGACCCCGGTCTCCGGGTTGCGTCCGGTGCTGAAGCCGAGGGCGAACAGCTTGTCGATGAAGGCCCACAGGAACACCCAGCCAAGGCTGAGGCGCAGGGCGGCGGCCACGTGGCGCAGTGCGCTCCTGGCGGCAACCGGCTCGGCCTGCGCCCTCACGGCGGGAGCTGCGATGTGGGGGGCCGCGGGCTGGGGGGCCGCGGCGGAGTTGATGCGGTTGACGTGGGTGCTCATGGCCCGATCTCCGTTTCTGGTAGTGCCGCCCGAACTTCGGGCACTTCAGATGTTGGCCGCTGGGGAGCACCGCAAGCAGGGACCAAAGGCCCCTCATCCCAAGTCGGGACCAACGTCCCGGCCGAGCGTCGAGGGCCCTTCACGGCAGCGCACCGGGCTTGAACCGTCCGCGCCATCGTCCCTCTGACCACGTTCGTCCTACGATCGCTCCATGACCGGCGAAGACGAGGGCCCGAGCGGGTGGGAGCACCACTCGCGCGAGAGCATGGCCGCCTTGCTGGATGCCGTCCTCGCCGTGAGCTCTGACCTCGAGCTGCCGGAGGTGCTCACGCGCATCGTCGAGTCCGCATGCTCCCTCGTCGGCGCCCGCTACGGGGCGCTCGGCGTCCTTCGCCCCGATGGCGAGTACCTCGCCGAGTTCGTCACCCACGGCGTCACCGACGAAGAGCGCCGCGCCATCGGTGAATTGCCGCAGGGGCACGGCATCGTCGGCTTGCTGATCCGTGAGCCGCGGGTGCAGCGCTTGCGTGAGATCTCCGAGCACCCGCAGTCCTACGGCTTCCCGCCCCACCATCCGCCGATGCACAGCTTCCTCGGGGCGCCGGTGCGCGTGCGCGACGAGGTCTTCGGCAACCTGTACCTCACCGAGAAGCAGGGCGCGAGGGAGTTCTCCGAGGAGGACGAGACGCTGCTGTCCGCCTTGGCCGCGGCGGCGGGAGTCGCGATCGAGAATGCACGCCTCTACGCCTCGAGCAAGCGACTTCGCGCCTGGTCCGACGCGGTGGCCGAGCTGACCCAGACCCTGCTCTCCGGCCCGCAGGAGCAGCCAGCGCTCGACAAGATGGTCACGCTCGCAGGCGAACGCGCCTACGCGCCCCTCGCCTTCGTGCTGTTGTATGACGAGGACGGCGCCCTCGTCGTGCGCGCCCGGCAGACGCCGGACGTCTCACCTGCCAGGGCTTCCGCGGCCGGCTGGTCGGCGTCTCTCGGCGTGGGCAACAGGATCGATCCCGCGACCTGGGACGCGATCACCTCCCCGTTCGTCCGGGGGACGAATGACACGGATGGAGACCCCGCCGTGTCGAAGGATGTCGAGATCCTCGCCGGACGAACGGTCGGCAGGTTCGCGATCATGCCCCTCGGGCCCGGCCGGGACCACCTGGGTTTCCTGGTCGTGGTCTGGGACCCCGGACACGACCCGTCCGACGCCGAGGTCGTCAAGCCGTTGCTCGAGTTCGGGCAGCACGCCGGACTCGCCCTGCTCGCCGCCCGGTCCCAGCGTGACCAGACGTTGTTGGCCCTCCTGGAGGATCGGGACCGGATCGCCCGCGACATGCACGACCATGTCATCCAGCGGCTCTTCGCGACCGGGCTCTCGCTCCAGTCTGCCGCTCGCCTGGCCGTCCACCCGACCGTGCGCGAGCGACTCGACGACGCGGTCGACGACCTCGACGGAGCCATCAAGGACATCCGGCACACGATCTACGAGCTGCACCGCATGCCGGCCGGCACGATCCGCGACGAGATCGCCGGGTTGATCGGTGACGCCTCGGAGCTCCTCGGCTTCGAGCCCACCCTGCTCATCGAGGGACGGCTGGCAGGCCTGACCGACTCCCTGGCGGCTGACCTCGTCGCCGTGGTCCGCGAGGCCCTGGCCAACATCGTGAAGCACGCCCGTGCGACTTCCGTGCGTGTGCACCTGCGGTGCGACAACCACGTCCGCATCGTCGTGACCGACGACGGAGTGGGCATGGACCCCGCCAGCGCACGCAGCGGCCTGGTCAACCTCGGCAGCCGGGCGGCCTCTCGTGCGGGGACTTTCGAGATCAATCCCGCCGCGCCCGCCGGGACCGTGCTGGCGTGGACGGTGCCCGCGGAGCGCGATCACTAGAGCGGCGACGATGAGCGGCGACAATGAGCGGAGCGACCTGCCGGCCGCCGAGGAGCGCGGCCACAGGTACGGGAGGACCTTAGGCCCTGACACGACGGCATCCGAGGCACGATGATGTCGTGGACCAGTGAAGGAGCTGTAGGTGACCATCAGCGTGTTTCTGCTCGACGACCACGAGGTCGTCCGCCGGGGTCTGCGTGAGCTGCTCGAGACGACTCCGGACATCATCGTCGTGGGCGAGTCCGCCTCGGCGGCGGAGGCCACGCGCCGGATCCCGGCGCTGCGGCCCGACGTCGCCATCTTCGACGCCCGTCTGCCCGACGGCTCGGGCATCGACTCGTGCCGGGACGTGCGGTCGGTGGACCCGGGCATCAAGGGGCTCATCCTCACGTCATACGACGACGAGCAGGCCTTGGCGACGGCGGTCCTCGCCGGCGCCTCGGGCTACCTGCTCAAGGACATCAAGGGCAACGGCCTGATCGACGCGATCCGACGGGTCGCGGCCGGTGAGAACCTGCTGGACGAGGACCGGGCCGAACAGCTGCGCAAGAAGTGGTCGCCGAAGGAGGGTCCGGACGAGCTGCTCAGCCAGCTCACTCCTCAGGAGCAACGCATCCTGGAGCACGTCGCCCAGGGCCTCACCAACCGCCAGATCGGTGACGCCATGTTCCTGGCCGAGAAGACGGTGAAGAACTACGTCACGTCGGTGCTGTCCAAGCTGGGGCTCGAGCGTCGCACCCAGGCGGCCGTCTTCGCCGTGCAGAGGCATTCCGGCAAGGGCCTGCGCTGACCCACATGTAGGACCTTTTGCCCTGCCGCGTCTGGCTGGGAGGGGCGATGGTGGAGGCATGAGTACCTCAGAGATCGGCTCGGCCACCCGGCTGTCGACCTCCCAGGCCCTGGCTCTGGCGCGAGACAGCGTGGTGGGCCGCCTGGCGGTCGTCGTCGAGGACCACCCGGACATCTTCCCCGTCAACCACGTCGTCGACCACGGCACCATCGTCTTCCGCACGGCGGAGGGCACCAAGCTCGCCTCCGCGATCGGCCGACTGGTCGCCTTCGAGGTGGACGGGTATGACGTCGCCTCCGGCTCCGCGTGGAGCGTCGTCGTCAAGGGCCGCGCCCACGAGATCCTCGAGATGGGTGACGTCCTCGACGCACTGAGTCTTCCCGTCTTCCCGTGGCACGACGCACCGAAGCCGCGCTACGTCCGCATCGAGCCGGACAGCATCTCCGGGATGCGCTTCGCCGTGCCAGGTGGCACCGTGACCGGCAGCTCCGGTGAGCCGGGGACCAGTGGTCGCACACGCTCATGAGCGCCGAGGCGGGGCGACAGCTCCCGACCATGATGCGGGTGTGGGAGACCACCGGCGAGGGCCCAGGAGGCCCTCGCCTGCGCGCCGGCACCCGCCCGGTCCCGTCCCCCGCCGCCGGTGAGCTCCTGGTGCGGGTCGAGGTCTGCGGGGTCTGCCGCACCGACCTGCACGTCACCGACCACGACCTGCCGCGCCACCGGTGGCCCGTCGTCCCCGGCCACGAGGTCGTCGGCACGGTCGTCGGCCTCGGCCCGGCAACCATCGGTTTCGCCGTGGGCGACCGGGTCGGGATCGCTTGGCTCCGGAGCACCTGCGGGCAGTGCCGCTGGTGTCGTTCCGGTGCCGAGAACCTCTGCCCCGCGGCACGATTCACCGGGTGGGACGAGGACGGGGGTTACGCCGACTACACGGTGGCTCCCGCGGCCTTTGCCTACGCCCTACCGGACGAGCTGGCCAGTGCCGACCTGGCGCCCCTGCTCTGCGCCGGCATCATCGGTTACCGCGCTCTGCGGCGGGCAGGGCTGCCGCCCGGGGGCCGGCTCGGGCTCTACGGGTTCGGAGCGAGTGCGCACCTGACGGCCCAGCTGGCCATCGCCCAGGGGGCACAGGTGCACGTTCTCACCCGTGGCGACTCGGCTCGCGCGCTCGCGCTGGAGCTCGGCGCGCTCTCGGCCGGCGCTGCCGACGACCACCCACCGGTCCCACTGGACTCCGCCATCGTGTTCGCACCCGCCGGAGAACTGGTGCCGGTGGCCCTCGAGGCACTCGACCGTGGCGGGACGCTCTCGCTGGCCGGCATCCACATGAGCGACGTGCCCCCGCTGGACTACGGACGACACCTGTTCCTGGAGAAGACGGTCACGTCCGTCACCGCGAACACCAGAGCCGACGGTGCCGAGCTGCTGCGGCTGGCCGCCGCACTGCGGATCAGGCCGCAGGTCACGTCATACCCCTTCGACCGGGCGAACGAAGCCCTCGACGACCTGTGGGAGGGGCGGGTGACCGGCGTAGCAGTGCTCGACGTGACCAGCGGTCGCGGTTGAACCCCATGACGGGACCTTGGGCCCCTCCACTCCCGGCCGCGACCGGCCAGACTACAGAAATGAGCACCCAGCACACCTCTGAAGCGGAGCAGCAGAGCCCCGGCCCATGGTTTCGCGAGCGCCCACCGCTCACGGTGGGCGCCAGCGCGGCGATGTTCATGGCAGTGTTCGTGGTCCGCCTCTTCTTCGGTGACGCGAGCGATGCTCTGCTGATCCTGCTCGTCTTCCCGATCAGCCTCCTGGCGCTGACCTTCGGCACCCGGGTCGGTCTGGTCGCAGGTCTCGTCGCCGCATGCCTCATCGGGCTGTGGGCCTGGATCGACGGTGTGAACCTGTCGTTGATGGGGTGGTTGTCCCGCATCGGCCCGCTCCTCTTCCTGGGCGTGCTGGTGGGCGATGCCGCCGATCGGCTCAAGCGCGCCGACGAGGAGCGTCAGTGCCTGGCCATCGCCCAACTGCGTCACCGGCAGGCCGTCCAGGTCAATGACTCCCTGATCCAGGGCATGGCCTCCGCCAAGTGGTCGCTCGAGTCCGGCCGACCCGACACGGCTGCGACGACCCTGGAGGAGACGATCGCGACGGGACAACGTCTCGTCTCCGACGGCCTGCGGGCGGCCGATGCAGACACTCCCCGGCGTCACGGGGCTCTCGCAGGCTGAGAAGGACGTCCATGGCTCTGGGGACTGCTCGTCCCGGCCGTCGGGGCACACCTGGCAGAAGCAGGACCTCAGGCCCTGTGCCCTCGAGCCGGCTGCCGACAGGCTGGTGATAGATCAAAGCAACCCGGAAGGAGCCCCACATGTCCAGGCGCGAGACCACCGAACGCCACAGCGACCTTGTCGTCGGGTATGACGGGTCGCCCGCTGCTGCAGCCGCCGTCACCTGGGCCGCAGGCGAGGCCGAGCTGCTCGGGGCCCGGTTGCGGATCATCACCGGTGCCTCGTATTCCGCGTTCGCGGCCGGCCCCTACGCCGGCCCGGTGATCCAGGACCTCGAGGACGGGGCTCGGTCCATCGGCGAGGAGGGGCAGCGGCTGGCCGCGAAGTCCCTGCCAGCGTCAGACATCCTGGTGGAGCCCATCGTGGGCAGCGTCTCCAACGCCTTGGTCGAGGCCTCGGCGGACGCACGGATGGTGGTCGTCGGCACGCGGGGCCGCGGTGGAGCAGCCTCGGCCCTTCTGGGCTCGGTGTCTTTCGCCGTCACGGCGCACGCCCTCTGCACCGCGGTCGTGGTGCCGGAGCCTTCCGAGGACCGCTCGAAGCAGGGCCCGGTGGTCGTGGGTGTGGACGGCAGCCCCGCCTCGGCCGTCGCGGTGGACCACGCCAGCGATCACGCGGTGCGCCACGGACTTTCGTTGGTGGTCTTGTCTGCGTGGCAGCGCCCGATGAGTCCGGGTCTGCAGGAAGCAAGTTGGGGGATGCCGGACCCGAGCTGGGGCGAGAGCGCGCGGTCGGAGGCGGAGGAGAACGCCGACAACGCCGTGGACTCCGTCCACGAACGCCACCCACACCTCGCCGTCGACGTCCAGGTCGTCGAGGGCGCGGCCGGTCCTGCGCTGACCGCAGCGTCGCGGACGGCCGACCTCGTGGTCGTCGGGACCCGGGGGCTGGGCGGGTTCGACCGGCTCCTGCTCGGCTCGGTCAGCCGCGCCG
>NZ_VOHR01000290.1 GCF_009192725.1 Segeticoccus rhizosphaerae
CTGGCCGCGCCCATCGCGTGCCCGCCGGCCGCGCGTGCCTCGGTCATCGTGGCCTCGCCACGGGCCCAGGCACGTGCCTGCTCGATCGCGTGACGCGGCCGGGAGTCCCCCGGCCGCACCCGCTCGAAGAGGTCAAGGACGTGCTCCGCGCAGGACGCCGCCCACAGCGCCAGGAGCTGGTGGTCCGCGTCGGTGAGGGTCCCGCCGCGACGGATCGTCACAAAACGAGGGTCCCGGACCTTCGGGAGGATCATGGCGTGCTCCTTCTGCTGGCCTCCAGCCAACACCCACCCGCGCGCCGGTGCGAGCGGGCGCGCCCGATCTGCGGACTCGTCGGTAGGCTGGGTGCGTGAGTCCCTCCGACGAGCCGACCCGGCAACAGCCGCAGCTCGAGCCGTTGCGGGTCGACACGGCACGGATCGTCGGGATCGGCGTGCTGCTCTGGCTGGTCGCGCTGGTGCTGACCCTCGTCATACCGGCCCTGCACGAGGGTGACCGGTCCTGGTGGAAGTGGACGTGTGTCGCGGGCGCCGCCCTCGGCACGCTCGGCTGGGCCTACGTGCGCCGCGGCCGCGGCAACGCGTCCGCCGCCTGAGCCGCCTCCCGACCTTTGCTCAGTTCAAACCGCTTCCGACCTGCCAAAAACCGGCTTGAGCTGAGCAAAGCGGGCCGAGCTGAGCAAACCAGGGCGGCGTGCTCGCTTCAAACCGCTTCCGAGCCGCCGGAAACCCGCTTGAGCTGAGCAAAGCGGGCCGAGCTGAGCACCGGCCGGCTCACTCGTCCTCGTCGTTGACCCCGGCGTGGACGACGCCGTCGAGGTCGGCGAGGCCGCTCAGCAACCGCCCCACGTCCTGCGCGCCGGTGAGGCCGAGCACGACATTGACCAGGCGATCCCCCGCCGCCTCGCCCGGCCGGTCCATCCCCTCGTCGCGTTGGCGACCCTCGCCGCCCATCGGATGGGTGGAGACCTGGTTGACCACGAACCCCTGGCCGGTGCACCGCTCGAGGATCGTGCGCAGCAACCCGCGTCCGTCGACGTAGGTGACGCGCACCTCCTGCACGCGATGGGTCGAGCCGGGCAGGCGCCGCACGAGCGCGCTCATGCCGTAGATGATCACGAAGTAGCCGGCCGTGCTGGCGACCGCGAGCACGGGGAGTCCGGCTCCGGCCGCCATCCCGATCCCCGTGGTCAGCCACACCGAGGCGGCGGTCGTGAGCCCGCGCACCGCGTCGCGCCGCACGAAGATCAGTCCGCCACCGATGAACCCGATGCCGGAGACGATCTGCGCCGCCACCCGTGAGGGGTCGAGCGTGGCGTGGGCGCCGAGCACATCGGTGAAGCCGTACTTGGAGACCAGCACGATCAGCGCCGCGCCGAACCCGATGATGGTGTGGGTTCGCAGCCCCGCCGCCTTGCCGCGGATCTCCCGCTCGAACCCGATCAGCCCCGACAGCACCAGGGCGATGCCCAGCTCGGCGATCTGGGTCCAACCCTGGCCGTCCGGCTCCCCGAACGCGGCCATCGCGGCCACTGCGGCCAGCCCCGGCACAGCGAACACCGCGGACGCGGCGGGCACCCCAGCAAGAGCCAGGACCGTGCCCATGGCGGACCACCTCCCGGGGCGAGCTACTCAGGCATACACGTCCATGGCGTACTCGTCGAGGACGACCGGCTCGACGGCCACCGGCTCGGGCCGCACGACATCGACCTCGCTGTGCGCGCCGCAGCCGTGGTCAAGGCTCACGACGCGACCGTCGGAGGGAGACCAGGCGTTGGCGCACACGCCGAAAAAAGACCGCAACGCACCTGCCATCGGGACGAAGAAGCCGCACGTGGAGCAGGGGGCCGGGGCCTCCTTGGCGACCGCTGCCTGCGGTCCGTGCTCACCGTCATACCAGCGCTGCGCCGCCTCGTCGCGCCCCTCGGCCGACAGCACCCGCGGCCGTCCGAGCCCCAGCTCCCACTGGGCCATCTCGTCGACGTCCTCGTCGCCGGTGGCCTCGAACCCGGGCTCGAGCCGCGGGTCCTCTTCCACATAGGGCGTGACGTCACCCGCGCCGATGTCGCCGGGCGCCAGCCGCTGGTCGTAGGGCAGCCACTCGGGCGAGAGCAGCGCGTCCTCGCCGGGGACCAGGTTGGTCTCGCACACGGTGGCGATCCGGGCGCGCGGGGCCCGCGCAATGGTGATCGCCCAGCGCCAGCCGGGGTAGGCCCGCGCGGTGCAGTCGAAGTAGTGCGTGGCCAGCCGGTCGGCATCCATCGTCACGCCGAGGTGCTCGCCGACGGTGCCGTCCTCCGCGATGCTCTCGGCCGCCTCGCGGGCCAGGTCGACCGCGGCGGCGAGCACGGCGTCCATCTTCGGTGTCGCCATGTCAGGCCACGTCGAACTGATCGGCGACGCCCCGCAGGATCTTGGCCAGGGCAGCGGACTTGCCCTTTTCGGGGTACCGGCCCCTGCGCAGGGCGTTGGAGGCGCCGTCGAGCTGCTTGATCAGGTCCTCGACCACGATCGCCATCTCGTCGGCCGGCTTGCGGTTCTTGGCGTGCACCGACGCCGCGACCGAGGGCGCGGGGTCGAGCAGCCGGACCGAGAGCGCCTGGGCTCCACGCCGTCCCTGGACGATGCCGAACTCCACGCGGGTCCCGGCCCGCACGGTCTCCACGCCCTCCGGCAACGCGTTGGCGTGCAGGAAGACGTCGCCGCCCTCGTCGTCGCTGAGGAAGCCGAAGCCCTTCTCGGCGTCATACCACTTGACCTTGCCAGTCGGCACTGTCCACCTCTTGCTCGCTGTTGCCTGGTTGTCCTCCCCGGGAGCCCCCGGGGCATGACTCGATCGCGCTGTCGGCGCTGCCTCCAAGGCTAACCGCTCGCGCCAGTGGTTATGCCGTCGCTCCCGCGCGGTGCGCGCGGAGCCAGCCGGGAAACTCGGTCAGGTCCGAGAGTATGACGTCCGCGCCCGCGCGCTCGAGGGTCTCCCGGTCGTTGGGGCCGGTGAGGACCACCACCGACGTGGCTCCGGCGACGCGAGCTCCGTGGACATCGCCCGCGTGGTCGCCGACGTAGATGCCGGCGTGGTGCTCGCGCAGGGCCGTGCCCTTGGCCTCGCCGAACAGCTCGCCGACCACGTCGTCCGGGACGAGTCCGACGTGTTCGAGCACGGCGCGCACCGCGGGAGCGACCTTGGCGCTGACCACCACGACGCGCCCCCCGAGGTCGCGGACGGTGGCGAAGGCCTCGTGCGCGCCGGGCAGCGGTGTGGTGATGGGCACGGCGTGCACGAGGTACTCCTGGCGGTAGGTCGCCACGGCCTGCTCGATCTGGTTTTCCGGCAGCCAGTGGCCGAGAGTGTGATCCAGCGGGTGGCCGAGCAGCTGCCAGAGGTCCTCGCGGTCCGCGGTCACCCCCTGCTGCCCGATGGCGGTCTGCATCGTGGCGATGATCCCTTCCCGGGAGTCCACCAGGGTCATGTCGAGGTCGAAGCCCACCGTCCAGGTCACGGACTCCAACCTACTTCGCGACACGCTCACGGGGACCGGCCCGGCCCAGCAGTTCTTGAGGTTGCCTCACTATGAGGGGCGCTCCCCCAAGGATAGGATTCGGAGCATGACCCAGGGACACCACGAGGGCGACCTGCTGATGCGTGCCGCCCGCACCCTCCGGCGGCGGTGGGCGCACTCGCTGGTCCCATGGGAGCTCTCGCCCCACCAGGCCCGGGCGCTGCGCGTGATCTGCTCGGCCCTGGAGGGCCACGAGGACAGACCTCCCCGCCTCTCCGACGTCGCCGAGTCATTGCACATCGCGCCGCGTTCAGCCACGGAGGTCATCGACAGCCTCGAGGCCAAGGGCCTCGTCGGGCGCTCGCCCAGCCCGAACGATCGCCGGTCGATCGTGGTGACGCCCACGCCACAGGGCCAACAGGTCCGTCGCGCCATCGAGCAGGCACGAGTCGAGGAGGCGGACGACTTCTTCGCGCCGCTCGACGAGGCCGACCGGGCCAGCCTGGCCGCCATCCTGCGCAAGGCGCTCGACGAGTAGTCGCCGATCCGCCGCCACGGGACGGGACCGTCATTGCCAGGCCTCCTCCTCACCCTGCTCGTAGTCGGCAAAGGCATGCTCGAGCCCTAGCAGCACCTCCGCCGCGGTCTCGAAGAGCGCCTTGGCGCGGGGATCGTCGACCTTGCCGGCGTCCTCGCGCAGGTGCTCGGCCAGACCGCTGAGCTTGGTGCGGGTCTGCATGGTGTGCCGCTTCGGGTCACTGACCGGCAGCGATTTCGGGTCGACGGTCGTGTTGGTCATGGGGGTCTCCTTTCGTCGATGCGCTCCACGCTGCCGGACCCAGCCCGCGGCCGCTTGATCGTCCTTGCTCATCCCTCACGAGGTGGGGCGGGCGGTGGTGGCGAGCTGACCGCGCTGCGGGGTGCCCTCTCCCTGGCAGCCGCCGTGTCGCCGGACGGGGTGCCCGCCACGGCATCCTCCTCCGCAGGGCGCGTGTGGCGGAAGAACCCGTACAACAACCAGGCATTGACCAGCTGCAGCACTCCCACGATCTCGAAGGGCAGGCTCAGGCCGACCGTGTCGAGCCAAGCACTCGCCGGCTGCGCGGTCAGGCTGGGGACGGCGCCCCTCGGGCCGCGGCGTGCGCGGCCTGCACCCGGTCGCGCCACCACAGCTCGCGGTCCCGG
>NZ_VOHR01000291.1 GCF_009192725.1 Segeticoccus rhizosphaerae
CGCGCCGGGTCACCTTGATCGCGCCGGCCGCGTTGGCCCGCCTCGCCGCCTCGATCCACGCCCGGCCCGCGGCACGGCATGCGCACAGCACCCCCGTGTGGGTGTCTCCCGCCCCGTTGGTGTCCAACGGAATCTGCGGGAAGCCCTCGACATACGTGCTCTGTCCGCCCTCGCTGAAGACGCAACCCTTCGGGCCGTCCCGCACGATGACGGTCGCCCCGTCCGGCAGGTGGTCTGCCACGGCAACCGCCGACTCGCGGAAGTCCGCGACCCCCGTCAACGCCTCGGCCTCCTCGGCGTTGGAGGTCCACACCGTCGTGTGCCCGAGCGCGCGAGCGCGCACGTCCTCGGGGAGGTCGGCGAAGGCGGCCCCGGGGTCGAGGACCACCACGACGCCCTCGGGCACGGTGTCGAGCCACTGCTGCAACGGCTTCCTCGTCGGGTCGAGCAGCGAGTACCCGCTCACGCAGACGAGGTCTCCGGGTGCCGGCGCGCAGGTCTGCAGGCTCTCCACGGTGATCCGGCGCTCGGCCCCCATCGTCGTGACGAAGGTCCGCTCGGCGGAGGGCTCGATCATGACGAAGCAGATCCCGGTGTCGGCGTCGGGAACGATCGGGCTGGAGAGGCGAATCCCCTCGGCCCGCAGCACCTTCCGCACGAGGTCGCCGTTCGGGCCCGTGCCGTGTGCCCCGGCGTGGAGACACTCCGCTCCCGAGCGCGCGGCCGCGAGCAGGATGTTCACCGCTCCGCCGGCGTACCGGGTGTAGGAGCGGGCCATCGCGTTCTGCCCCCGACGGGGGAGGCCGGCGATCTCCACCACCTCGTCGACGAGGGCCTGAGCCGTGTGGATGACGCGCGGGTTGCCTGCCATGGACGCCGAGTATGCCGTCCCCCCGCCACCGGTGCCTATGCTCACCTCGAGCCGGTTTGCTCACCTCAGGCCGGTTCCGCGTGGTCCAGGAGCGGTTTGAGGTGAGCAAAGCGGGCTGGGACGAGCACGGGTGACGACGTGAGGAGGGAGGAGGTCGTATGGCGGGCACGGACACCGTGGTGGGTGAGGACGGCCTGGCCCGGCCGGTGTGGGCCTCGGTCGACCCGATGCTGCGCGACTACTACGACACCGAGTGGGGCATGCCGGTCCGTGACGAACGGGGGATGTTCGAGCGGATCAGCCTCGAGGCCTTCCAGTCGGGCCTGTCCTGGGCGACCATCCTGCGCAAGCGACCGGCCTTCCGTGAGGCCTTCGCCGACTTCGACCCGGACGCGGTCGCCGCCTTCACCGAGGCCGACACCGAGCGGCTCATGGCCGACGCCGGCATCGTGCGCAACCGGCGCAAGATCGAGGCCACCATCACCAACGCCCGCGCGACGGTCGACCTGCGGAACGAGGAGGGGCTGGTCGACTTCGTGTGGTCCTTCCGGCCCGAGCGCACCCCGGCGCCGCGCACGTATGCCGAGGTCCCCACCACGTCACCGGAATCGGTCGCGCTCTCCAAGGCGCTGCGCAAGAAGGGTTTCGTCTTCGTCGGGCCGACGACGATGTTCGCCCTGATGGAGGCGGTCGGCATCGTCGACACGCACCTGGTCGACAGCCACCGCCGCGGCAGCTCTGGCGTCTGGACCACAGCGTGACGAAGTGACCGGGCAGCGGGGTCGGGTCAGCGGCCCAGTGTCAGCAGCGCCATGTCGTCCTGGGGCTCGGTGCCGGCACGGGTGAGGACCGCGGCCGCGAGCCGGTCGGCGAGGTCCGGGCCTCCGCCGCCGTGCTGCCGGAGGATCTCGCGCAGCGTCGCCTCGCCCAGCTCGTGGCCGTCGGCGTCCCTCGCCTCCGTCGCCCCGTCGGTGTAGAGCAGGAGCGTGTCGCCCCGGGCTAGGTCCACGCTGATCGACTCGAGGTCCACCTGCGGGACCACGCCGACGACGGTCCCATGGCTGGTCAGCGACTCGACCCCGCCGCCGCTCCTGCGAATAAGCGGCGGCGGGTGCCCCGCAGAGGCCAGCTGCAGCCGCAGACCGGTGCCGGCAGAGCTCTCCTGACCCGTGGGCGCGAGGAAGGTGAGCAGCACCATGCTGATGAACTTCCCCTCGCGGTCCACCGCGTTGAGGACGTCGTTGAGCCGCTCCAGCACCTGGGCCGGGTCGTCGGTGTCCGGTGCGAGCACGTGCAGCGAATAGCGGGCCTCGGCGGTCAGGGCGGCCGCCGCCGGACCCTTTCCGCACACGTCGCCGAGGACGATCCACCAGCGATCGCGACCGGTGCGGAAGACGTCGTAGAAGTCGCCGCCGATGTCCAGACCCGCCGTGCCGGACTGGTAGTGGGCCGACAGCGTCACGCCCGGGACCTCGGGGAGCGAGGGCGGCAACAAGGTGGTCTGCAGAACCCTCGTCGTCTCCCGCAGCTCGGAGTAGAGGCGGGCCTTCTCCACCGCGGACCCGGCCCGGCGGCCGAGCTCCACCGCGAGGTCGACGTCGTCGGCCTCGAGCCGGCGGCCCTGGCAGGCGACCAGGGTCATGATGCCGACGCCCTCTCCGTCGGCCACCAGGGGCACCACCAGGTAGGAGCTGATCTCGAACTGGCGCAGCATCCGCAGGTGCTCCGGGTCGGACACACTGGCCTCGAGTGCCTCATCGTCGAACACCGGCACGTACAACGGCTCGAGCGTGTGCAGGAGGTGCTGCAGGGTGGGTTCGTCGGGGTCCTGCGGGAAGCGCTCCATCACGCTCCGTGCCATGGCCACCATCGCCGGCTCTCGGTGTGCAACAGCGGCGTGGTGGACCCGGCCGCCGCCGATGAGGTCGACGGTGCACCATTCCGCGAGCACGCCGATCGCGAGGTCGGCGACCTCCTGCAGCGTGGCGTCCAGGTCGAGCGGGATGTCCAGCAGCCCTGCGGCCCGGGCCAGCATCGACACCCGCCGCCGTGCCGCCTGGGCCTGCGCGGTGGCCCGGCGCTCGGCCGCCCGCACGGCAGCGGTCTCGGACGTGACCCTGCGCTGCCGGGTGACGTCGAGGGTCATCCCGACCAGTCCGACGGCCTTGCCGCCCGGGTCCCGCTGGATCCGTCCGATTACCTGGCACCAGCGGGTCGACCCGTCGGGAAGCACGATGCGGTGGTCGTCGGTGAAGCTGACCGAGGCTGACTCCAGGGCCGCCCACAGCTTCGCCTCCATGGGAGCTGCGTCGTCCGGGTGGATGAGCCTGCGGTATCCCGTGTAGCTGCCGTCGAAGTCCCCCGGCGCCACCCCGAAGATCGCAGCCGTGCCGTCGTCCCATTCCACGTGATCGGTGCTGATGTCCCAGCGCCACGTCCCGACCGTGCTCTGGTGCTCCTGCCCGGCGGCCCCGGCCCTCGAAGCCGGGTCGCCCGGGTCGCCCGGGGGCTCGGCCCCGAGGGCGTCGGGGGCGGGGTTGATCACCATCTGCCCAACATAGGTCACCCACCTGCGCGAGCACAGAGGTTGCTCCCCTGCGCGGGCAGCGTGCTCGGCACGCTTCGCCTGTTCCGCCCTCGCATGCGCTGCTCCCGGCCGTGGCAGGGTTGAGCCATGTCGTCACCACCACCGGACACGACCCGGCCGCCCGAGCTGCGCGCGCCGGTCAACCTGGTCAGCCCGCGAGCCGTGTGGTTCTGGACGGTGCGGGCCCTCTGGGGCTGGGTCGTCCTGCTCGCCGCCCAGGTCGCCTGGTGGTTGCTGGACGCCGACCACGTGACGTGGCACGTCCTCGGTCTGGTGGTCACCGTCGTCATCGCGGCCGCGCACCTGGTCGTCATGCCGCGTTGGCGCTACCGGGTGCACCGCTGGGAGGTCACCGACACCGCCGTCTACACCCAGGCGGGCTGGTTTGACCAGGAACGGCGGATCGCACCGCTCTCGCGGGTGCAGACCGTGGACACCGAGCGCGGACCGCTCGAGCAGCTCTTCCGGCTGGCCAACGTCACGGTGACCACGGCCTCGGCGGCCGGGCCGCTCCGCATCCGTGGGCTCGACCTGGCCGTGGCCGAACGCCTCGTGCACGACCTCACCATCATCACCGAGCACAGCGAGGGCGACGCCACGTGAGCGAGCCGGAGCCGGCCACCACCGACCAGCCCCGGACCGACGAGGAGGCCGGCTGGAGACGCCTCAGCGCCCGGATGCTGATGGTCCATCCCGTGCGAGAGGTGGTGCGCGCCATACCCGCCCTGTTCGGTCTGGTCATCGTCGGAAGCAGCGGCGACCGCGGGCAGTGGTGGTGGGGCCCGGCCGGTGTCGTCGTCGCCGTGACCGCCGGCATCCTGCGGTGGTTCACGACTCGCTACCGGTTCACACCCGACCAGGTACAGCTGCGCAGCGGACTCCTGCGGCGCAAGTCCTTCACCACACCGGCCGACCGGGTCCGCACCGTCGACGTGACTGCCTCGCCGCTGCACCGCGTCCTCGGGCTGGCCAAGGTCGAGATCGGCACCGGGGCCGACGACAGCCGGCTCACCCTCGACTCGCTCCCGACGGAGCAGGCCTCCCGGCTGCGCTCGGAGCTGCTCCACCGCACCAGTGCAGGCATCGCGGGCCCCTCCGGCGCGGGTGCCGCCGGTGCCGTCGATCGTGCCTCCTCGGAGCGAGCTCTCGAGGGAGGCACGATCGACGGCACCGG
>NZ_VOHR01000292.1 GCF_009192725.1 Segeticoccus rhizosphaerae
CCCTCGGCGGGGTCGACCCCGCCGAGGGTGCCACGCGCAAGGCCGGATCGAACGGCGCCGGTGGCGTGCCCCAGGTGCGCCACCCGGTGCGCTACGACGCCGACCTCACCACCACCCCGTCTCGGCCGCCGCGTCTGGGCGAGGACGACGCCGAGGTCCGGGCCTGGCTCCTCGAAGCCGACCCGGCACCGCTCCCACCTACCACGACCCGTCAGACTGGTGACCAGGAACCGACCCGAAAGGCCTCCCGATGAACGCGAAGCACCCCGGCCGCAAGCCCTCGCTCGACCCGCTCGACCTCGTCGGCATCGACGACGTCCTGTCCGACGAGGAGAAGGCCGTCCGCGCCTCCGTCCGGCAGCTGTGTGACAAGAGCATCGACCCGCACGTGGCGGAGTGGTTCGAGTCCGGCGAGCTGCCGGTGGCCCGCGAGCTCGCCAAGGAGCTCGGCGACCTCGGGCTGCTCGGCATGCACCTGCAGGGCTACGGCTGCGCCGGCATGAGCGCGGTCGACTACGGGCTGGCCTGCCTCGAGCTCGAGGCGAGCGACTCCGGCATACGCTCGCTGGTCAGCGTGCAGGGGTCGTTGGCGATGTTCGCGATCCACCGCTGGGGCAGCGAGGAGCAGAAGCAGGAGTGGCTGCCCCGGATGGCCGCGGGCGACGCGATCGGGTGCTTCGGGCTCACCGAGCCCGACTACGGGTCCGACCCCGGTTCGATGCGCACGCACGCCCGCCGCGACGGCGACGACTGGGTGCTCGACGGCGCCAAGATGTGGATCACCAACGGCTCCATCGCCGACGTGGCCGTGGTGTGGGCCAAGGTCGACGGGGACGAGGGCGGCAGCGAGATCCGGGGGTTCGTGGTGCCCACGGACACCCCGGGATTCTCGGCGCCGTTGATCAAGCACAAGATGTCGCTGCGGGCGTCGGTCTCCAGCGAGCTCGTCCTCGACGGGGTGCGGCTGCCGCAGTCCGCGATCTTCCCGGAGGTGCGCGGCCTCAAGGGTCCGCTGTCCTGCCTCAACGAGGCGCGCTACGGCATCATCTGGGGCTCGCTCGGCGCGGCCCGCAGCTCGTTCGAGGCGGCGCTCGCCTACAGCAAGGAGCGGGTGCAGTTCGACAAGCCGATCGGCGCCTTCCAGCTGACCCAGTCCAAGCTGGCGCAGATGTCGACCGAGCTCAATCTCGGCGCGCTGCTGGCACTGCACCTGGGCCGCCGCAAGGACGCCGGCACGCTGCTGCCGCAGCAGGTCAGCGTCGGCAAGCTCAACAACGTCACCAAGGCGCTGGAGATCTGCCGGACCGCGCGCACCATCCTCGGCGCCAACGGGATCTCGTTGGAATACCCGGTGATCCGGCACATGAACAACCTCGAGTCGGTCCTGACCTACGAGGGCACGCCGGAGATGCACACCCTCGTCGTCGGTCAGGCCCTGACCGGCGAGTCCGCCTTCCGCTGACCCCCCGACCCGCCGCCCCCGCCCCTCAGGGGCCGAGGCGTATGGCGGGTCGTTGCCTCAGCGGCGGACGTGCGGGCGGCGGGCTGGTGACGGGCGCGGCATACCGGGTTGTGGTCGCACCCTAGGATTCGAGACATGACCAAGGTCCTGTCTGCCGTCGCCTGGCCGTATGCCAACGGTCCGCGCCACATCGGCCACGTCGCCGGATTCGGCGTGCCGTCCGACGTGTTCAGCCGCTACATGCGGATGGCGGGCCACGACGTGCTCATGGTCAGCGGTACCGACGAGCACGGCACCCCGATCCTGGTCGCGGCCGACAAGGAGGGTGTCAGCGCGCGCGAGCTGGCGGACCGCAACAACCGGTTCATCGTCGAGGACCTGCACGCCCTGGGACTGTCCTACGACCTGTTCACCCGCACGACGACGCCGAACCACTACGCGGTCGCGCAGGAGATGTTCACCACGGTGCACCGCAACGGCTACCTGATCGAGCAGACGACACGTGGCGCCGTCAGCCCGTCGACGGGGCGCACCCTGCCCGACCGCTACATCGAGGGCACCTGTCCGATCTGCGGCTACGACGGCGCCCGCGGTGACCAGTGCGACAACTGCGGCAACCAGCTCGACCCCACCGACCTGATCGAGTCGCACAGCAAGATCAACGGTGAGACACCGGAATTCGTCGAGACCCAGCACTTCTTCCTCGACCTGCCGGCACTCGCCAAGGCGCTCGGCGAGTGGCTCGACGACCGGGAGGCCACCGGCACGTGGCGGCCCAACGTCATCCGGTTCAGCCAGAACATCCTCGAGGACATCAGGCCTCGGGCGATGACCCGCGACCTCGACTGGGGCATCCCGGTGCCGCTCGAGGGGTGGCGCGACCAGCCCACCAAACGGCTCTACGTGTGGTTCGACGCGGTGATCGGTTACCTGTCGGCGTCGATCGAATGGGCACGCCGGCAGGGCGATCCCGAGCGCTGGCGTGACTGGTGGAACGACCCCGAGGCGTTGTCCTACTACTTCATGGGCAAGGACAACATCGTCTTCCACAGCCAGATCTGGCCCGCCGAGCTGCTCGCCTACGACGGCCGTGGGTCGCGTGGCGGCGAGCCCGGAAAGTATGGCGCGCTGAACCTGCCGACCGAGGTGGTCAGCTCCGAGTTCCTCACCATGGAGGGCAAGCAGTTCTCCTCCAGCCGCGGGGTGGTGATCTACGTGCGCGACGTCCTGTCCCGCTACCAGGCCGACGCGCTGCGCTACTTCATCTGCGCGGCCGGGCCGGAGAACCAGGACAGCGACTTCACCTGGGCCGAGTTCGTCCGCCGCACCAACAGCGAGCTGGTCGCGGGGTGGGGCAACCTGGTCAACCGCACCGCCACGATGATCCACAAGAACTTCGGCGAGATCCCGGCGGCGGGCGAGCTGACCGAGGGCGACGAGGCGCTGCTCTCCGACGTGCGCACGGCGTTCGACACGGTCGGTGGGCTGATCGCACGGCACCGGCAGAAGGCCGCGATCGGCGAGGTCATGCGGGTCATCGGCGAGGCCAACAAGTACGTCACCGACGAGGCGCCGTGGACGCTCAAGGCACCGGAGCAGCGCGCCCGGCTCGGCACGGTGCTGCACGTGCTGGCGCAGGCCGTGTCCGACTGCAACACGCTGATCGCGCCGTTCCTGCCGCACAGTGCCAACGCCGTGCACCTCGTCATCGGGGGCGACGGCGAGTTCGTGCCGATGCCCAGGATCGACGAGGTCGACGACCTCGACGGCGGCCCGGGCTACCCCGTCATCACCGGCGACTACTCGACCACGCCGGCGTGGGAGTCGCGTCCCGTCAAGGTCGGCGCCCCGATCGGCAAGCCGACCCCTGTCTTCACCAAGCTCGACCACGCGATCGTCGACGAGGAGCTCGCCCGGCTCACGCAGGAGGCGGGGTGACCCCTGCTCACCCCGGGCCGGTTTGCTCGATTCATGCCGGTTTCGGGGTGGCCAAAACCGGCCTGAACCGAGCAAAGGCGCCTGAGCCGAGCACGCGGGAGCGGGTGTGACGTCCCGCGGCGATCGCCCGCCGGCGCCCGACCCGCTGCCGATCCCGGTCGTCGACAACCACACCCACCTCGACATCGGCCGCGACGGCGGCGAGCCACCCGACCCGGGTGAGGCGATCGCGGAGGCCACCGCGGTCGGGGTGCCGCGGATGGTGCAGATCGGCTGCGACCTGCCCGGCGCCCGCTTCACCGTCGAGGTGATCGACCGGTATGCCGGGTTGCTGGGCGGGGTGGCGCTGCACCCCAACGAGACGCCGGGCCTTGCGTCCCGGGGCGAGACCGACGCGGCCCGGGCCGAGATCGAGCGGCTCGCGGCCCACCCGCGGGTGCGGGTGGTGGGTGAGACCGGCCTGGACTACTTCCGGACCGGGCCGGACGGCATGCCGGCGCAGCAGAACTCCTTCCGCTGGCACATCGACCTGGCCAAGCGGACCGGCCTGGCGCTGCAGATCCACGACCGCGACGCGCACGACGACGTGCTGCGGATCCTGGCCGAGGAGGGAGCCCCCGAGCACACCGTGCTGCACTGCTTCTCCGGCGACATCGAGATGGCCCGCACCTGCGTCGAGCGCGGCTACCACCTCTCCTTCGCGGGCACGGTGACCTTCAAGAATGCCCGGCAGCTGCGCAACGCACTCGCCGTCACGCCCCTGTCGCAGCTGCTCGTCGAGACCGACGCGCCCTACCTGACCCCCAGCCCGCACCGGGGGGCGCCGAACGCCTCCTACCTCGTGCCGCTCACCGTGCGGGCGATGGCCGACGTGCTCAACGTCGACGTGCCCGCGCTCTGCACCGCGATCGCCGACAACTCCGAGCGGATCTACGGCCCCTGGTAGACGCGCCGCAGAAACGTTACCGAACCGACGACATCCCGTTATCAGAACTTGACCTTGGCCGGGGGCTACGCCAAGGTATGACGCCATGTCCCGAGACCCCGGGACTGTGCCGACGACGGGGAGGGCCGAGGTGGCGCCGAGCCGGCCACGCACCGCGGGCATTGCGGTCGCCCTCCTCGCGCTCGCGGCCGGGGTGCTGCTCTGCGGACCCCTGCTGCCCAGCGCCGAACCCGGCCCCATGCTGCTCTCGGCCGACGCGGAGGGCGCCTCGACGTCCACCGCGAC
>NZ_VOHR01000293.1 GCF_009192725.1 Segeticoccus rhizosphaerae
GTCGTCGGCGGCCGCGAGGGCCGGCGCGACGGCGCTCATCGGACGTTCTCCGGGGTGGGCGCGCCGCCGTCGTCAGGCCGCTCGCCGCGGATCATCGGCCGGTGCGGCCGCGCCTTCTTGACCAGGCGGTAGGCCGTGTAGGTCATGGTCGAGCAGAGCACGACCCAGAGGAACTGGTACCAGATGAAGAACGGGAAGGACCCGAGCTTCGGATCGACTTTGGAATAGCTCCCGACCCACATCAGCGCGGCGATGGGGATCATCAGCAGGAGGCCCGCTAGCGCGAGCAGCCCCTTGTTGGCTGGGGGAGCGGAGTCGGGCGACTGGTGGTAGGACACGGCGAACCTCCGCACAGACACGTGCCGTCCTGGGGTGCCAGGACGGCGCCCTACGAAAGGGCGTCCACGAAAATAGTCCCCAGCGGGCCGCAGCGGTGGGACATTCGACTTCCGAGATCGGTCACGAATGCGCAACGCCCGCCGCCCCAGAGGGGACGGCGGGCGCAGGTGGTGTGTGGTCGGTCAGCTGGCCTTCTTGGTCTCCGCGAAGATCTCGGCGATCTTGTCGATCTTCGCGAGCAGCTCATCCGCCTTCGCGACATCGCTGGTGCCCTTGGTGCCAGCGGCGCCGGCGAGCTTGGTGGCCTCGTTGAAGAGGGTGTGCAGCTCCGGGTACTTCTCGAAGTGGGGAGCCTTGAAGTAGTCGGTCCAAAGCACCCACAGGTGGTGCTTGACCAGTTCGGAGCGCTGCTCCTTGATGATGATCGAGCGGATCTTGAATTCCTGGTCATCGGAGGCGGCGGCCTTCTCGATGATGGCCTTGACCGACTCGGCCTCGATCCGTGCCTGCGCGGGGTCGTAGACACCGCAGGGCAGGTCGCAGTGGGCGCTGACCTCGACCGTGGGGGCGAACAAGCGAGACAACATCTGTGATCCCTTCTGAGGCGACTGCGGTACGCGGTCCAACCTACTCCGGGGGGAATGTGCCCGCGACAGGGGAGGGCCGTCATGCGCGGGCCCGGTGGTCAGGATGCTCGGCGGGTGAGCCACCGGGGCCGAGCGGGGACCCGGCACAGCACCCGGGCCAGCACCTGGTGGGTCGCGATGGTGCCGAAGACGCGGGAGTCCACCCCTTCCCGTGCGTTGTCGCTCACGACCCACCACGCGTCTGCACCGTTGAGGTCGGGCCAGCCGATCCGCTTCACCGCGAGCGGTCTCGGGCCGGCGGGCCCGTCGGGAAGGCGGACGAGGGCCATCCGACCGCGGCGGGGGCGGCCGCCATACAGCACGAGCATCCGATCTCCTTCGTGCAGTGTGGGTTCCATCGAACGGCCGCGCACGACCGCTATTCCGATTCGCCTCACCCGAGCCTCCTTGCAACGAAGCGTGCTCTGGCGAGGGGGGTCGGGGAGTCGCGGCGGGTCATGGCCGGATCCTTGCAGAGAGGCGATCGGCGCCACACTTGCGCGCCGGTCATGTTCATCCGAGCCGTGCTGTGGCACGATCAACGGGCAGCGGCAAACCCCGCGACGTATCGATGTGGCCACACCCCCGGCGCTCCGGTGCAGCAGCTCGTGTGTCCGCCCCCGCGAAGAGGTGTCCTGACCGATGTCCGCACTCCCGCACCCGCCGACGGTCGATCCGACCGACCCGGTTTTCGTCGCCCACCAGGGCGGCAAGATCACCGTCACCCCCACCCAGCAGCTCCGGGACCGGGACGACCTGTCCCTGCTCTACACGCCCGGTGTGGCCAAGGTGTCGAGTGCCATCGCCAAGGACCCTTCGCTCGCGACGCGCTACACCAGCAAGGCCAACACGGTCGCGGTGGTCACCGACGGCACCGCCGTCCTCGGCCTGGGCAACATCGGCCCGCTCGCCGCGCTCCCCGTGATGGAGGGCAAGGCGGTCCTGTTCAAGCACTTCGCCGGCGTCGATGCGGTGCCGATCTGCCTGGAGACCGGCAGCGTCGACGAGCTGGTCGACGCCATCGCGCGGATGGCGGCGCCCTACGGAGGCATCAACCTCGAGGACATCTCGGCACCCCGCTGCTTCGAGATCGAGCGGCGCCTCCAGGACCGGCTGGACATCCCGGTCTTCCACGACGACCAGCACGGCACCGCGATCGTCGCGCTCGCTGCCCTCATCAACGCCGCGCGCGTCGTCGACCGACCCCTGACCGACCTGCGGGTCGTCGTGTCGGGGGCGGGGGCCGCCGGGGTCGCGGTGACCCAGATCCTGCAGGACGCAGGCGTCTCACAGATCGTCGTGTGCGACTCACGCGGCATCATCGAGCCCGGTCGCAGCGACCTGGTGGAGCACAAGCACCGGATCGCCGCCAGCACGAACCCGGGCGGCTTGCGCGGGTCGCTGCGCGACGCGCTCGAGGGCGCCGATGTCTTCGTCGGTGTCTCCGGCGGTCACGTGCCCGAGGAGGACGTCGAGCGGATGGCCCCCGGCGCGATCATCTTCGCGCTCGCCAACCCCACGCCGGAAGTCGATCACGAGGTGGCGCTGCGCCACGCCGCCGTCGTCGCAACGGGTCGCTCCGACCATCCCAACCAGATCAACAACGTGCTGGCCTTCCCGGGCATCTTCCGCGGTGCCCTCGACTCCGGCGCCGAACAGATCACCGAGACGATGAAGGTCGCCGCGGCCCAAGCGATCGCCGGGCTGGTGCACGAGCCGACGCCCACCGAGGTCATCCCGAGCGTCTTCGATGAGCGGGTCGCCCCCGCCGTCGCGCAGGCCATCCGCGACCTCGCCTGAGGTCGCGTCCGTCCCGAACCGTTGCGGCGACTTCGCGCAGACCGCCACGGTGTCCTGAGTCGACGCCGTGGCTAGAGTCGTGACCATGCTTGCCGCCACCGCCGTCAGCCAGTCCGCCACCGATCCGCTGTCCGGCCTGCGGGTCGGGGACCACCCCGACCCCGAGCCGAAGCCGGGCTGGTCGGTGGTGCGGCTGCGAGCCGCCGGGCTCAACCACCACGACGTCTTCTCCTTGCAAGGCGTGGGACTTTCCGCCGACAGGCTGCCCATGGTCCTGGGCTGCGACGGCGCCGGCATCGACGAGGACGGCAACGAGGTGATCGTCCACGCGGTCATCCCCACCCAGGGATGGACCGGCGACGAGACCCTCGACCCGCGGCGCACCCTGCTGTCGGAGCTGCATGACGGGACGATCGCCGAGCAGGTCGCCGTCCCCACGCGCAACCTGGTGCCCAAGCCCGAGGGCCTGGGCTGGGAGCAGGCGGCCTGCCTCTCGACGGCCTGGCTCACGGCATACAAGATGCTCTTCGTGAACTCGGGTGTCACACCCGGCGGCACGGTCCTCGTCCAGGGCGCGGGTGGCGGCGTCGCGACCGCCCTGATCCAGCTCGGCGCGGCGACGGGCTACCGGGTGTGGGCCACGAGCCGCGACGAGGACAAACGGCAGCGTGCGCTCGAGATCGGCGCCGACCGGGTCTTCGCACCGGGCGAGCGGCTCCCTGAGCGCGTCGACGCGGTGCTCGAGTCCGTCGGTGCGGCAACCTGGTCGCACTCGGTCAACTCGCTGGTGCCGGGAGGCACGATCGTGATCTGCGGCGCGACCTCCGGCGACGCCCCGGCCAAGGCCGAGCTGACCAAGATCTTCTTCAAGCAGCTGCGCGTCGTCGGATCGACGATGGGCACCCGCTCGGAGCTGGAGCGGCTGGCCAACCTCGTCGTGGCTCGCGGGATCTCACCGGTGATCGACTCGGCCCTGCCCCTGACCTCGGCACGCGACGGGTTCGCCAAGATGGTGGAGGGTGAGGTCTTCGGCAAGGTCGTCTTCACCGTGGGCTGACGGGGCCGCCCGGGCCGGGCTCAGCCGCCGACGGACGACTTGCTGCTGTCGATGTACCAGGCGTCGTCGATCTTCACCAGGGAGACCGGCTTGTCGTCGCCGCCCTTGGCGTCCTCCGGCAACCCCTCGACCTGATCGGGGCTCACGGTGGCCTTGTCGCCGTCGACCGTGGCCTCCTTGACCGCGATGCCCTTGAAGGTGTCCAGGTCCTCCTTCTTGGCCTGGTCCATCAGCATCGTCATGCCCTTGACGCACTCCTGGAACTTCGTGTCGTCCGACTTCAGCGGCTTGGAGCCGTCCTCGGTGGTCTGCAGCTTGCAGGCGGCCTCGGAGTCCTTGTCGCCCACCGCGTGGAAGTAGCTCTCGATGACGCCGGCCGCCTCGCTGCCGTCATCGCCGCCGCCGCACGCCGACAGCGTGGGGACCGCGACCAACAGGGCGGCCAGGGCGGTGACGGCTCGGGTGCGCGTGCGTGTGCTCATGCTGATGGGTTCCTCCCCCGTGGGTTGCTCCCAGCGGCGGTCGTTCGCAGCGGGCGCCCCAACCCTACCCGTGGTGCCGGGGGTGCTCAGGGTTGCTGCCTGGCCAGCACCTCGCGGATGCGGCGCCCGGCGTCGGTGAGGATGTCGAGCACCTCCTGCCGGGTCCGGTCGTCGACGGTGACGCGGCGCATGGCGTCGCGCACGTCGTACCGGAAGGCGTTGATGGCCGACTCGAGGTCACGTGCCGCGGGGCCGCGCATGCCGGCGTCCGCCGACGGAGGCCGCGGCCTCGTGGGAGGTGCCCCACCTGCCGGAGT
>NZ_VOHR01000294.1 GCF_009192725.1 Segeticoccus rhizosphaerae
TGAACGATTCCGCGAGGCTGTTGTCGGCACTGGTCCCGACCGCGCCCATGGACTGTTTGACGCCCAGGTGAGAGCATAGGGCAGCGAAATCCTTTGAGGTGTATTGCGATCCGTGGTCGCTGTTAAACCGAATTCGGTTTAGCTCGGATTACACCGAGGTTGAGGTTAAGCCGAGGAATCGGGAACTGGCCTGTGCCTGGGCGCTGGCCGTGTGATTCCTCGGCTTAACGATTGGTGCTATCGGAGGCTGTAGAGGGCTTGGAGGGTGTCTTCGCTGAGTCGTTCGGCGCCGGTGTTGGTGATGGCGGGGGTCGCGGCGTTGACCGCTTCGCGCATCATGTCGAGGGTGGCGAACGCGTAGAACGCCGAAGTGGTGGAGGTGTTCTCGTGGCCGAGCAGGCGCATGATGATCGGCAGCGGGATCCCTTGCTGGTAAAGGTCCATGGCCTTGGTCTTGCGCAGCATGTGGCAGTGGATGTTCTCCGGCACGCTGGGGCAGGTCGCTCGGGCCGTGTCGGCCGCGGTCTTGAGCACCGCGGCGACGGTGTCGGTCGACAGCCGGCTCGGTCGCCCGTCGTGCCGGCTGTAGAACACCGGCCGGGTCGCGGGCAGCCGGGCGTGGTTCGGGTGGAACTCGTCCAGGTAGACGCGCAGGTGCTCGATCGTCTTGCTGGTGAGCGGCACGGTGCGGGTCTTGTTCCGTTTCCCGGTCAGGGCCACGTGTCCGGGCGGGGTCAGGGCCAGGTCGGCCAGGGTCAGGCCGGTGATCTCGCCGACCCGGGCGGCGGTGTCGTAGAGCAGGATCAGCAGCATCCGGTTGCGGCGGGACTTGGCGGTGCCGCCGGCGTGCGCGGCCAGCACGGCCCGGATCTGGGGCCCGGTGAGGTATTCGATCGGTGTCTTCGGGCTGGCCGGTGCCCGCAGCGTCTTGGCAGCCTGGCTGAGCGCCATCAGGGTGATGTCCTCGCTGGCGCTGTAGGCCAGGAACGTCTTGACCGCGGTCAGCCGCAGCGTGATCGTGCGGGGCGCGTAGCCGCGCTGTTCGCGCATCCAGGTCAGCCAGGCCTTCAGGTGGGCCCGGTCGAACTGGTCGAAGCTGACCTGGGCACGGTCGATGCCCTCGGCCTCGGCCAGATAGCCCAGGAAGCAGTCCAGGCTGATCCGGTAGGCCTGGATCGTCTTCGGCGACAGCCCCCGAACCGTGGGCAGGTAGCCGTGCAGCCAGTCCCGGGCGAAGCTGAACAGGTTGGCCGCGTCGGTGGCCGGGTCGCGTCTCATTCGAACCCCACCTCCGGCAGGAGCGACGCCCCGGCGTCGGCGGTGATGTCGGCGTAGCCACGGATGAAGTCGGGCGAGGTGTGCACGTAGTAGTAGGTCGACTCGAAGCCCGCGTGGCCCATGTAGCGGGACAGGTAGGGCAACAGCGCGGCCACGTCCTGGCCGTGGGCCGCCCACCGTTCGATGTTGGCGTAGGCGAAGTGATGCCGGAACGCGTACGGGGTCGGCCGGGTGCCGTGCGCGGGTCGGGGCAGCCCGGCTTGGTCCCAGATCCGGCGGAACATCACCGCGACCGTCGCGCCGGTGACCGGGTGCCCCGTTGCCGAGACGAAGAACGTGTCCCGCGAGGAGAACCGCCTACGGGAGGCCCGGTCGCAGGCGGCCAGCACCTCGATGACCTGGTCGGTGATGGGAAGCCGGCGGCTGCGGTTGCCCTTGGCCCAGAGGATGTCCAAGTGCCCATCGCGCAGGTCGACCTGGCCGGTGCGCAGCGCGCGGACCTCACCGGTGCGCAGCCCGCACGAGTGCATCAGGGTGAAGAAGCAGGCCGCCTGCCACCGCCACGGCGAGGGGGTGTCCAGCCGGGCCGCGGCGGTGAAGAACGCCTCGATCTCCTCCCGGCGCAGCAGGTACGGGTGTGCCGGGACGACCCCGGCCTTCCACCGGTCGGGCAGCACGTAGGCGTCCGCGTGTCCGTGGGCCTGCAGCCAGCGGCCGACATCGCGGATGTAGGACATCCAGGACCGGTACCGACCGGACCGGGCCAACCGCTCGAGCACCCAGCCCTCGACGGTGTCCCGGTCGAACACCGTCCGGTCACGATCGGCGCAGTAGGCATCGAACTGACGGAGGTACCAGATCCGCGAGGCGCCGTAGCAGCCCATCGCCTGCTTGAACGCCAGGTAGTCCTCCAGCTGCGGCGCGAACGCGCTGACGAACCCGTGCCCGCTGTTCCTGCCCGTGTTCATGGCCGTGCTCCCGCCGGGACCGGCAGCACGCACTCCAGCAGACGCTCCCGGTCCACGGACAGATACACGTTGGTCGAGTTCGGGTCGGCGTGCCCCAGCACCGCCGAGATCGTCGGCAACGGGGTCGCCGCGCGCAGCAGCCGGGACGCGGCGGAGTGCCGAAGCACGCTGGTGCCGACCTTGACGCCGCTGACTCCGGCGGCCCGGAACGTGGTGGCGGTCACCTGGTAGATCGAGGCGTGATCGGCCAGGCCAGTGTGTGGCGCCTTGGCGCGCAAGAACACGTGGTCATCGTCCGAGTCGGGCCGCTGGTCCAGCACGTACTCGGCCAGCTTGGCGCTCACCAACGGCGGCAGCGGCAGCATCAGCGGGTTGCCGGTCTTCTGCTGGACGATCCCGATCGTGCCGGCTCGCCAGTCGATGTCGCCCAGCCGCAACCCGACCAGATCGCAGGCCCGCAGCCCGGTGGTCAGCGCCAGCAGCGTGATTGCCGCGTCCCGGGCGCAGACCACGCCCGAGGTGCACGCGTGCACCACCATGGCCTGGTCCTGATCATCGAGCACCGGCAGGATCCGGCGGGAGCGTCTCACCCTGGCCAGACCCACCGCCTCGACCAGGTCGGCCCGGCCGGTGAACTTCAGGAACGGGCGGAAGTTCGAGACCGCCCAATACAACGACGAAGCCGCCCACCGCGTCGACAGCGACTCCAAGAACGCCAACACGCTGGCCGGCTCGGCCTCCCGCAGGCCGTGATTACCGCGGGACTCCAGGAACGTCAGGTAGCCGCGTGCGACCCGACCGTAGGCCGACCGGGTGGCCGGTGCCAGGCCCCGCTCCTTCATGTCCGCTTCCCACGCCGCGTCCAGCGCCACGAAGTCGTCGCAACCCGGTTGCGGGCCCCCACCACCCCGGCCGCGCACCGACAGATCCACCACGCCCGTGTCCAGGTAGCCATCGAACAGCGAGACCAGCCGGCCGTAGCTGAACCGCCGTTGGACGCTGAACCTGCCCGTTCGCGGGCTGGTCGTCATCGCCGCGAACCGCGCCCCCAACGCGGGCGTGTAGACCACCTCGCCGCAGTCAGCGGCGAACTCCCTCAGGTACCTGACCGTCTTCTCGTACTGACCGATCGTGGACTCCATGTAGTCCGCCGCCCGCAGCGCGTCGATCACCACCACGCCAAGCTGTTCGACCGTCGCATCCATCACCGTCTCCTTCCCTAGGACACGGTGGACGCTAGCCACCAGCCAGCAGAACGTTAAGCCGCAGAATCAGACAGGAAACCCCTCATGCGCAGGCCAGATCCCGATTCCTCGGCTTAACACAAACCCCGGTGTAATCCGAGTGGAACGTGGCACCGGCTAGGCTGCCACGAGTCGCGGCCGCATCCTTCAACGCGTCCTCGATCAGCTCGGTGCGCATGTGGGAGGCCAGGGACCATCCGACCAGGCGGCGCGAGAAGCAGTCGATGACCGTCGCCAGGTACAGGTTGCTGCCCTCGGCCAACGGCAGGTACGTGATATCGCCGACATAACGGCAGTTTGGGGCGTCCGCCGTGAAGTCACGCCCCAGCAGGTCCGGGACCTTCTGATCCGCGGGGTCCGGCACGGTGGTGACCACCTTCCGCCGGCGTTGGTATCCGCGGATCCCGTGCAGGCGCATCACCCGCGCGACGCGCTTGTGATTGACCCGCTCATCGGGCGACGCGCCGTCGTTGAGCTCCGCCGTCACCCGCGGCACCCCGACCGTGTTGTCGTCCTCGTGCAGGTCTCGGATCCGCTCCACCAGCTGAGTGTCCCTGACGGCTCGGGCCGCGCGAGCGGGCGCAGCCTCCCTCCACGCGTAGAACGAGGACCGACAGACCTCGACCAGCTGACACAACCGCTTCACCTCGAAGGCGTGCTGGTGGTCGGCGACGAACTGGAAGCGGTTCACCAGATCGTCTCCCCGGCGAAATATTTCGCCGCCTTCTGCAAGATCTCGCGCTCGGTGACCAGCTTGGTCTTCTCCGCCCGCAACGCCGCGTTCTCCGCCTCCAGACGAGCGATCCGCTCTTGCGCAGACTCGCCCTCCCTGCCGGCCTCCACCGGCGCGGTCCGGGCCGCCAACGGGCTACGAGCAGGGCTACCATCAGCCGCGGTCTTCTTGCCCGTCCCGTACGCGGCCAGCCACTGACGCAGCGTGCCACGCACAATCCCCAGATCCGCCGCGATGCTACGCACCGTCGCGCCCGGAGTGGACTCGTACAAGTCGACGGCCTGACGACGAAACTCCTCAGAGTAATTCTTACGGGCCATGGTCCTGATCATCTCGCTTCCCCAGCCCAAGGCTGGAATCAGCGTGTCCAAGATTCAGGGTCAGGCCCC
>NZ_VOHR01000295.1 GCF_009192725.1 Segeticoccus rhizosphaerae
CATGGCGCACTCGCACGGCGTCCCGGCCGAGGAGATCGTGGCGCGGCTGCTGCCGCCGGAGCGTCGGGCGGCGGCCCTGCGGCGCATCACCGACCTCGAGCTCGCTGACACCCACGACATCACCGTGCTGCCGGGAGCGGCCGAGGCGTTGCTGGCCGTCCCCCGTGACCGCAGCGCCATCGCCACGTCCTGCACCCGGCCACTGGCTGAGGCACGCATTGCCGCCTCTGGACTGGTGCGGCCCGACGTCGTGGTGACCGTCGACGACGTGGCCGTCGGCAAGCCCGCGCCCGACCCGTTCCTGCGCGCGGCTGAACTGCTCGCGGTGGACCCCCGCTCATGTCTGGTCGTCGAGGACGCTCCCAGCGGGATCACCGCCGCCCAAGCGGCCGGGTGCGCGACGCTAGCCGTGACCACGACGACCCCGGCCGAGCGGCTGGAGGCCGACCTCGTGGTGCCCGGCCTGGCCGACGTGCGGTGGGAAACGGCCGACGGCGGCATCCGGCTGCACGTGAGTTCCGACGGTCCCGCGGATGAGGCCTGCAGTAGCCTGCACTAGCCGCGCCGTGGCGGTGCTGGCCACGGAGACCGCTCGTGGCGCCGCCCGATCGTCGAAGGAGGACCTCGCCGTGGTTGAGCCTGATCCCCAGGCGGGTCCGCCGGTCCCGATGGAGGAGTGGGAGGGCCTGGACGACCTGCGCCCCCGCTGGGCCGCGCTGGCCGTCGTGACCACCTTGGCGGGGTTCTCCGACTCCTGCTGGGCCGATGAGGTCGGGTGGCACCACGAGGACGGCGACGGCAACGCCATCCACCTGATCCTGGCACCGGAGGGCCGCGCGGTCCTCTACGGTCGCGACCACGAGGTGAGTGTGACCACCGCGCGCGGCGAGGAGGTCGACGTGGTCACCCAGGCACCGGACTGGGTGCGGGGGCTGGTGGATCCCTGGCACGGAGAGCTCGACGCGGAACGGCCGGGCTTCGTCTACTGGCTGGACGACGACACCTGGGAGCGGGTCGCCTACCCCGGCGACCCGGACGAACCCGAGCCGGACGGAGCGAGTGCGGTCGGGCGGTTCATGTTCGACGACGACCAGGCGGTCATCGAGGTGCTCGACTGGGCCACCCAGTGGGTCTGGGACGCGGCCGGTGCCGAGTGGGACGGTGACGAACCGGAGCTGGTGGCGGCGGGGCACGCCCTGATCGACGACCTGCGGACTCCGGGCGAGGAACGGCAGGCCGTCGAGACCTTCCTGGCCGTGCTCGCCCCGGGAGGCGTGGTGGCAGACATCGACTCCGCGGCTGACTCGGCAGCCGATTTCGCTCTCTGACCCATCCTCGACGGCGCCGGACCAGCTCACCGGCTCACCGGATCAGTGGCCGGCGATTCCGGCGCCCGACATCTGCGGCTCAGAGGTACTGGCCGGTGTTGGCGACGTTGTCGATGGAGCGCCCCGGCTCCGTGCCGTCCTTGCCGGTGATCAACGTGCGGATGTAGACGATCCGCTCACCCTTCTTGCCGGAGATCCTGGCCCAGTCGTCGGGGTTGGTCGTGTTGGGCAGGTCCTCGTTCTCCTTGAACTCGTCGACGCAGGACGCGAGGAGGTGGTCCACCCGGATGCCCTTGGTGCCGGTGGTCAGGAAGTCCTTGATCGCCATCTTCTTGGCCCGGTCGACGATGTTCTGGATCATCGCGCCGGAGTTGAAGTCCTTGAAGTAGAGGACCTCCTTGTCGCCGTCGGCGTAGGTCACCTCGAGGAAGCGGTTCTCGTCGATCTCGGAGTACATCCGCTCGACCGCGGCCTGGATCATCGCCTCCGCGGTGCGCTGCGCTGACCCGTCGTGCTCGGCCAGGTCGTGCTCGTGCAGCGGCAGCTCGGCCACGAGGTACTTGCTGAAGATGTCGCGCGCGCTCTCGGCATCGGGCCGCTCGATCTTGATCTTCACGTCCAGCCGCCCGGGCCGCAGGATGGCCGGGTCGATCATGTCCTCGCGGTTGGAGGCTCCGATGACGATGACGTTCTCGAGACGCTCCACGCCGTCGATCTCGGACAGCAGCTGCGGCACGATCGTGGTCTCCACATCGGAGGAGACGCCCGACCCGCGGGTGCGGAACAGCGAGTCCATCTCGTCGAAGAACACCACCACCGGCGCTCCCCCGGAGGCCTTCTCCCGGGCACGCTGGAAGATCAGCCGGATGTGCCGCTCGGTCTCACCGACGTACTTGTTCAGCAGCTCGGGTCCCTTGATGTTCAAGAAGAAGGACTTGCCGAGCGGCCGGCCCTCCTTCTCAGCCACCTTCCGCGCCAGGGACGCCGCGACCGCCTTGGCGATGAGCGTCTTGCCACAGCCGGGCGGACCGTAGAGCAGGACTCCCTTGGGTGGTCGCAGCTGGTGCTCCTCGAACAGGTCGGGGTGCAGGTAGGGCAGCTCGACGGCGTCCCGGATCGCCTCGATCTGGCCGGCCAGGCCGCCGATGTCCTCGTAGGAGATGTCGGGCACCTCCTCGAGGACCAGCTCCGACACCTCGGCCCGGGGGATGCGTTCGTAGACGAAGTTGGACCTCGGGTCGAGCATGAGGGCGTCGCCGATGCGCATGGTCTCGCCGACCAGGCTGTCGGCCAGCCGGCACACCCGCTCCTCGTCGGCGTGCGCCACGACCAGGACCCGGTCCTCGCCGAGGAAGTCCTTGATCATGACGACCTCGCCGACCCGCTCGAAGCCGGAGACGGCGACGACGTTGAGCGACTCGTTGAGCATGACCTCGCGGCCCGGGGTGAGCTCCGACGGCTCGACGTTGGGGCTGACCGCCACGCGCATCTTGCGCCCACCGGTGAGGATGTCGACGGTCGCGTCGTCGTAGGACTCGACGATCAGTCCGTAGGCCGAAGGCGGTTGCGCGAGCCGGTCCACCTCCTCCTTGAGGGTCACGATCTGCTCGCGCGCCTCCTTGAGGGTGCGGACGAGCCTCTCGTTCTGGGCGGAGACGGTGCCCAGCGAGGACTGCAGGTGCAGCACCCGGTTCTCGAGGTCTCGGGTGCGGCCCGGCGACTCGGTGAGGCGATGACGCATCCGCGACACCTCGTCCCGGAGGATCTCCAGCTGTCGGCGAAGCTCCTCGTTCTCCCGGGCCTCGTCGGCGGACGACGCGGACGCGGGCTGCTGGGGCTTGTCAGGCACGTCGGACATGGTCGGAACCTCCTGCCAATCGCCGCATTCGGATCGCTGCTGCGACCCTCACACTTCGACCCTAACCCGACCTGAGCGCTACGTCGCGGAGGTGTCCCCCACGGAACGGCGAATCCGGCGAACCTTCTTGTCCGACACCGGCCGTTCGCCGAGGTCCTCGGGTCCCCAGTCCTCGTCCGGCGCCACGTCGTAGCCGCGTCCGGGCCGCCGCTTGCGCACCGGTGGCGTGACACCGGGAGCCAGCCGCCGGGTCGAGATCAAGAAGCCGGTGTGGCCGTGCATGCGGTGCTGGGGCCGGACCGCCAGGCCCTCGAGGTGCCAGCCGCGGACCATCGACTCCCACGCCTCGGGCTCGGTGTATCCGCCGTGGTCGCGGATCGCCTCGGCGACGCGGGACAGCTGCGTCGCGGTCGCGACGTAGCAGATCAGCACGCCGCCGGGCGCCAGCGCGTCCGCCACCGCCTCGAGACATTCCCAGGGCGCGAGCATGTCGAGCACTGCCCGGTCGATGGTGCCCGCTCCCACCGCGCCGGGGAGGGACTCGACGAGGTCGCCGACGGTGACCTGCCAGGCGGGGTGGTCTGCGCCGAAGAAGGCCCGGGCGTTGCCCCGGGCGATGTCCGCGAAGTCCTCCCGGCGCTCGAACGAGTGCACCGAGCCGTGGTCGCCGACGGCACGCAGCAGGGACATGGACAGCGCGCCGGAACCCACGCCTGCCTCGACCACCCGCGCGCCGGGGAAGACGTCCGCCATCGCCACGATCTGGCCCGCGTCCTTGGGGTAGACCACGGCGGCGCCGCGCGGCATCGACATGACGTAGTCCGAGAGCAACGGCCGCAGCGCGAGGTACTCGATGCCCGCCGTGTTGGTCACCGTCGACCCGTCCGGCGCCCCGATCAGGGCGTCGTGCGCCAGCCGGCCCCGGTGGGTGTGGAACTCCTTGCCGGGGAGCAGCGTGATCGTGTGCAAGCGACCCTTGGGGTCGGTCAGCTGGACCCGCTCGCCCTCGGAGAACGGTCCCCGACGGGCCACCGCCCCGGTGGGTTGCCGACGGTCCTGGCGCTCAGCGTGCTCCGGCTCGTCGGTGGCGTGGCTCATGGCGAGCCAGTCTAGGTGCGGGGGTTCACAGGTCGGACGCGAGGACCACGCCGTCGACACGCCCGCTCGGGGTCCGCACGGCGATGGTGCCGACCCGCAGCTCCTGCATGGCCGCCACCACCGTCGTGATCGGCTGCTCGGGGGACGCGTCCACGACCCAGCCGGGGGGTTGCGCGCGCATCACCGCCAGCACGGGGGTCTCGGCGAGCAGGTGGTCCGGAATCGCGGCGAGCGCGTCGGGGTCGACCAGGCCGGAGGGCAGGCCGTCCCGCCCGGTCACCACGAGCAGCGCGTGCGGTGGGAGCAGGCCGGCCACCGAACGGGCCT
>NZ_VOHR01000296.1 GCF_009192725.1 Segeticoccus rhizosphaerae
CCCGGCCGCGGCACCGGAGGACGCGGCGCGCGTTCCACCCGCGGGCGCGCCGGTCGCCGAGGAGCCGGCACTCGTTGCGGGCGTACAAGCTGCTGTTTGGGTGGATCCCGACCCGGCAGCGATGTTCTCCGCGCCACCGTCGGCCGCGACCGCTGGCCTGCCGGTGGTGGTCGAGGGGGTCTGGGCGGCGGTGTCGGCGCCGGTGTCGGTGGTGGAGCGTTGGTCGGCCTGGTCGTAGATGGCCTGGCTGCTGTCCCCGGACTGACCACCGGTTCCGGTGGTGGCCTCCCCCGACTGGCTGGCGTCACCGCGGGCTATCTGCCCGCCGGCGGCGCTGTTGCGGGACAGGGCGGTGGAGGCGTGGCTGTGCAGGGCGTGCATCTTCGCTGGGGCGGCGATGACGGTGGCGGCGCCGGCGGGTGCTTGCGCGGCATACGCGTGGGCGCCGGCCAGGGCGTCGCCGGTGAAGTGGAACATCTTGATCGCCACCCACGGGGCGAAGCCGCCCATCAGCAGGATCAGCGACCCGGTCGCCAGCTGGGTGACGCCCTGCCCCACCCCACTCCCTGATTGTCCGGCGCCTTCGACCACGGAGATGCCGACCATCATGATGATGACCAGCAGCAGCTTGGACACGATCATCGCGGCCATGAACTCGATCCAGCGCCGGACCCAGGAGCGGGTGATGTCGGCGGTCGCGCCGGAGAACGCCAACGGGGTCAGCACGGCGGCGATGATGATCATCATCTTGCGGATCATCATCGCCGCCCACACCACCACCACCGCGGCGAGCACGACGATCGAGAACAGCAGCAGCGCGGCCGGGTTGGCCAGGCCACCGCTGGTCAGGTTCGCCAACTGCAACTGTCGACCCAGGCCGGGCATGTTGGTGTTCATCGCGTACCGCACCACCCCGTCGGACAGGGCGTCGACGACGCCGAGCAGGATCTTGGCGACGGTCAGCGCGAACGCCGACGCGAGCAGCGCGACCAGCAGGCCCTTGACTGCCCGGCCCAAGGCGCCGGGTTCGCGGCGCAGGGTGGCGGTGATGACCTGCAGCACGAACAGGCCCAGGCACAGCACGGCGGCGATCGCGCCGGTCACGGCCAGGTCGGTGCCCAGGTGTGGGGAGTCCAGGTTGATCGAGGTCGCCGAGCCCAGCTCGTCCCACAGCCAGGTGGTGGCCTTGGACGCGGCCTGGGCGAACCAGCCGGCGATGTTGCTGAACGCGTCGTGGGTCGCGGCGGTGGCGGCCTGTCGGATCCGGCAGATCGGGTTGATCGCGTTGATGCCGTGGCAGCTCACGACGAGGTCACCGGCTTGGTGGTGTAGTCCACCAGCAGCACCAGCCCGTAATGCCTTCGTGTTGGCGGGCCTTCGAGGTTAATGGTCAGCGCGACACTGGTGACGCTGGTGTGCTGGTGGCCGTTCTGGCGGGTGTGCAGGGTGACCTGGGCGTCGACTTCGCGGGCGGTGATGCCCGGGTCGCTGATCTGCCCGTTCGCGAGGGCGGCGGACCAGGTGACCGGTTCGGTGACCCGCTGGATCTGCACGGTGGTGTGGCCGTGGCGGGCGGCCAGGGTGTCCCAGACGCCGGGGGCCGGGACCGGGCCGGGGCCGTCGAAGCCCTCCTGGACCGAGGCGACCGCCAGCTTCGGCCGCAGCTCCTTGGGGACCAGGCCGACCACGGACGGCTCGGCCGTTGCCGCGGCCTGGGACTGCACCCATGCCAGCAGGTTCGACCGTGGGGTGGCGTAGTCCTGGGTGAGCAGCCCGCGGACCAGTGCCGCGGCATACAGGTCGGGTTGGGAGCGGTCCTGAGCACTGATCACCGGCTGCCCGCTCGTCCTCTTCGCTGTGACGGGCTGCATGGACCGCAGCCACTGCAGGCTGCCGGTCAACGCGCTGCGGTCCTCCCGGCTCAACGGGCTCGCCTTCGAATGCGGATCGGCCTGCGGGGCGGTGTGGCCGCTGCTGGGTGCCGGGCGTGCCGGCTCGGTGGTGGCCGGCGCGGCAGGGGAGCTCGCCTGGTGGTGGGTGGCCCGGTGCGAGACGACCGCGGCCAGTGCGAGTAGCGCCGTAAGCATCACGATCACCATCGCCAACGCGGTGTGGCGGTGGGTCGACAGCCAGTCCGTCACGCGGGTCATGACAGGTGCCCGCCCTGGGCGTCGAAGAAGTTGACCAGGAACGTCGCGCCGCCGATCAGGAACGCGGCGGCCATCGCGACCAGCACCCCGGTCTTGCCCTTCCCCGCCACGTGCGGGTTGCCGCTGTGCGACCCGATCGCCCAGGCGATCGCGGAGATCGCGACCCCGGCCACCGAGGCGACCAGGCCGAAGGTCAGCAGCGCGCCGACCATCGTCTCCAGGGCGTGGATGCCGGGCAGGCCGGTCCGGTTGGGCTTGATGTTGACGCCGGTGATCACCATGGCGGTGAACCTCTTTCCGAAACCAGAGCTGGGTGTCGTGCTGACACCCACGACTACCGCCCGGCGGGTACACCATCCGGAATCGCCGTTGAGGAGGGCGCGGGTTCGGTGGCGCAGATTCGCTAGATTTTGCTATCGGCGCGCTGACCGGCGCCGCGCTCCGCAGGCCACTCGACGGCTGCGGGCCAGCTCGCTCAGGGTAGAGCGCAGCCAAAGCCACTCCGGCCACGTGTACCCTCCGCACGGGAACTGGTCCCGACCGCTGGCCCGGGTGCACTACTGGACCCACCGCTGGCACGACTTTGGCCTCCCGGAGACCACCCGTGGTGGGATGACGTCAGGAGGCCACGATGACTACCCCCGCGTCGCGCGACGGCCACGACCACCGGCTGGCGTGCGTGAACCTCGTACCGCTGTTCGCGGACCTGTCCGCCGACGACCGGCGACAGGTCGCCGATGTCGCGGTGAACCGTCACTATGAGCGGGGTGAGCAGGTGCACCGGCCGGGAGAGCGCCCGGCGCTGCGGATCGTGCACCGCGGGCGGTTGAAGGTGCACCGAATCAACGAGTCCGGCGCGGAGCAGCTGCTGCGGATCCTCTTCCCCGGGGACTTCCACGGCGAGACGTCTTTGTTGACGAGGCGATCCGTCGACTCCTGGGCAGAAGCGCTCGAGCCGGCGGAGGTCTGCGTTCTGGGTGCCGACCGGGTCGAGCGGCTCTTGCGCGAACGCCCCGAGGTCGCGTTGCGCATGTTGGCCTCGGTCTCGGCACGGCTCGCCGACGCCGAGCAGCAGGTCTCCTCGATCACCGGGGCCTCGGTGGCCCGGCGCCTCGGCGAGCACCTGCTCGAGCTGGCCCAGGAAGCCGGTTCGACGACGTTCCGGCTGCCCTCGACCAAGAAGGACCTGGCCTCCTACCTCGGCACGACCCCGGAGACCCTGAGCCGGCGGCTCGGCGCGCTGCAGGACGCCGGGCTGGTGCGACTCGGTGCCAAGGGTCTGGTCGAAATCCCGGACCCCGCAGAGCTGCGCGCGGCGACGGCCGGGGCCTGAGCATCCGCCATACGGAGTGCTCGCGACCCCGGCCGTGGCCGGCCTCAACCGTGGGCGTGGCCGTGCCCGGTCTGGTGACCGTGTCCGCCGCCTACCGCATCGGCCAGGGACACCCCCGGCGCCGCGAGCAACAGCGGCAGGATCATCTCGTTCTCCTTGCGCTGGTGGCTCTCGAAGGCCTCGTAGACCGCCCGACCGTAGGCGGCCGCGGCTACGCCCTCGCTCTCGCCGAAGAGCGCGACCAGACGTTTGATCAGGAGGTGCTCGCGCACCATCGCCTCGACCAGCAGCCTCCCCTCGGGCAGCTCGCTCGCAGCGTGGTAGGTGGTCTGCTCCTCCTCGTCGGCGTGCGGCACCAGCACCTCCTGGAACCACTCGTCCAGCCGGCCGCGAACCTCCTGCTCCACCTCCGGTGCGGCATCGCGCAGGGCTGCGGTGAGCCGGTCGAGCTCGTCCACCATGTGGGCGTGGTGGATCCTGATCTGCTGGGCCAGCTCCTCGTCGGCGTGCCGGTCGAGGACTGTGGGCTCGGTCGCCGGTGTCGTGCTGGGGACGGTCTGGGCGGTCATGGTGCTCTCCTTTTCAGGTGGCGAGGTCTGCTCCTCGCCGTTGGTCTCATTCCACGGCATCCGGGGCCCGGGCGCCTTGATCCACATCAAGATCCGGCCTTCGCTGATCGCCGGTTACAGCTGCATGCCGACGAACGAGCCGATGAGCCAGGTCACAGTCATGGCCGCCAGGCCGCCGAGGACGGCGCGCGAGGCGCCTCGCAGCTTCGACGCGTCGCCGAGGTGCGCGGCGGTGACACCGGTGAGCAGCAGCGCGGCGAGCACGGCGGCGAAGGTGGCCGGCACGGCGATGCTCGCGGGGGCCAGCAGCACCGTCAGCAGCGGCACCAACGCGCCCGCGATGAACGCGATCATCGACGCCCAGGCGGCGTGCCATGGGTTGGTCAGCGCGTCCTCGTCGGCGTCGAGCTCGGCGGTCGACCGCGCGACGAGCGCGTCCCGCTGACTGGAGACCGAGACATACTCACCGACCGCCATCGACAGGGCCCCGGCCACGGTGGCCGCCACTCCCGCCGCCAGCAGCGCCCCGGACCCGACCGCGGCCCCGGCCACGCCGACG
>NZ_VOHR01000297.1 GCF_009192725.1 Segeticoccus rhizosphaerae
CACCACGCAGGCCCCGGCGGCGGAGCGCCCGGCGGCGGGTGGCGCGTGCGGAGGCGAGGCTCGGCGGGATCGCCATGTCGGTGTCGATCGACCTCGCCCAGTCGCCGAGCACGGCGGACAGCTCGTCGGCAGGGTCGGCGAGCCGACCGCCCAAGACGTCGAGCAGTTCGTCGTCGTCGCGGATGCGCCGCAGTGAAGGTGGCGGCGTCATCAGCCGGCCTCCTGCTCCGCGGCCTCCTCGGCCATCAGCTCACGCAGCCTGTTCAGCGCTCGGTGCTGCGACACGCGGACGGCACCGGCCGTCATACCCAGGGACTGGGCCGTCTCGTCGGCGGACAGCCCGACGGCCACCCGCAGGATGAGCAGCTCGCGCTGCCGGCCGGGCAGCCGCTCCATCAGCCGGTAGGCGCGATCGGCCTCGTCGCTGATGAGCGCCCGTTCCTCGGGACCCGCCTGGAGATCGACGCGCTCGGGCACCTCGTCCGTGGGTCGTGGCAGACGCATGGCGGAGCGCTGGGCGTCGACGACCTTGCGCGAGGCGATCGTGTAGACGAAGGCCTCGAACGGCAGGCCCCGCTCGTCATACCCCGGCAGTGCGGTCAGCACGGCGACGCACACCTCCTGCGCTGCGTCCTGGGCTGCTTCCCGAGCTCCTGGGAAATGCCCCAGCCGAGCACGCGCGTAGCGAGCCGCCATCTGGTGCACGGCGCCCAGCAACCTCTCCTTGGCTGCTGAGTCGCCACCTTGCGCAGCAGCAGCCAGGTCGCGCAGGGAAATCTGCACGTCCGCTGGATGAATCGCGGGAACGCCCTGAAACGTTACCCGCGTCTCAGCGGTCGGTTGCGCGGCCAAGGCGGCAGGGGAGGACCAGCCGTCGTAGCCCGACGTCCCCGAGAGCATGAACCACCGCCCGATCCGATCCTTGACACGCGTGCCCCACCGTACCGAGCCACAGCCGGATGCGGAAACCATCCCCCACAGGTTGCACAGACCGCAACGAACGGGGCTGCTCCCCCGCCGCAGGCTTCGTGGCCGAGACGAGACCCGCGGAACAGGTGTTCTGTGCGCGAATGGGGGTAGAACACCACTGAACGGGTAGTGCACGTCCACGTGTGACGGAGAGGCACATTCGAGACATTCGGAGGCATATCTTGGCTGAGTTGACGCGACTTCCGGGCCCACTCGCCGATGTGTGGGACTGGCAGCTGGAGGGATCCTGCCGACGTTCGGGGGCGGAGGTCTTCTTTCACCCGGACGGCGAACGCGGGGCGGCACGGCGCGACCGCGACCAGGCCGCCAAGTTGGTGTGCATGGGTTGCCCCGTGCTCGAACGCTGCCGCCGCCACGCGCTCGCCGTGCGTGAGCCGTATGGCGTGTGGGGCGGCACCACCGCAGCCGAACGCGAGAGGCTCTACGCCACCCAGGTGACCTGAGCCCGCCGGGCGGGCTAACCGGTCGTGACCCCGATCACGACATCGGCAAGCTCGACGGTGCTGCCGGGATGGACCTGGCGCCCGCGACGGCGCTCGACCACGCCGTCGACACGCACCTCGCCGTCCTCGATCAGCGCACGTGCCTGTGCACCGTCCTCGACGACGCCGGCCAGCTTGAGCAGCTGCCCGAGCCGGATCATGTCGCCGCTGATGGGCACACTCTGCTCGCTCACGAATCCATCCCACCACGCCTGGCAAGCCGCGCGCGAGGGACGGGGTGACCAGCACGCCATACACGCAGACGGTCCCCCCGCCCCGGACCAGCCGGGACGAGGGGACCGATTTCAGCGGGGGTCAGTGACCGTGGCCGTGGCCGTGACCGGCTCCGGCCCCGTCCTGCTCCTCGGGCTTCTCGACCACCAGCGTGTCGGTGGTGAGGACCATCGAGGCGATCGACGCGGCGTTGCGCAGCGCCGAACGGGTCACCTTGACCGGGTCGATGACGCCGGCCTTGACCAGGTCGACGTACTCACCGGTCGAGGCGTCCAGGCCGCTCCCGGCCTCGAGCTCACGGACCCGGGAAACGGCGACGTAGCCCTCGTACCCGGCGTTCTCGGCGATCCAGCGCAGCGGCTCGGCCGCGGCCTTGGCGACGAGCCGGACACCGGTGGCCTCGTCACCCTCGAGGGTGAGCGAGTCCAGACCGGTCAGCGCGTGGACGAGCGCCGAACCGCCACCGGCGACGATGCCCTCCTCGATCGCCGCGCGAGTCGCCGAGATGGCGTCCTCGATGCGGTGCTTCTTCTCCTTGAGCTCGACCTCGGTGTGCGCGCCGACCTTGATCACGCAGACGCCGCCGGACAGCTTGGCGAGCCGCTCCTGGAGCTTCTCGCGGTCCCAGTCGGAGTCGCTGCGCTCGATCTCGGCCTTGATCTGGGAGACGCGACCTTCGACCTCGTCCTTGGCGCCCGCACCGTCGACGATCGTGGTGTCGTCCTTGGTGACGACGACGCGGCGGCACTGGCCGAGCGTGTCGAGGTCGGCCTGGTCGAGCTTGAGGCCGATCTCCTCGGAGATGACCTGGCCACCGGTCAGGACGGCGATGTCCTGCAGCATGGCCTTGCGGCGGTCACCGAAGCCGGGCGCCTTGACCGCGGCGACGTTGAAGGTGCCGCGGATCTTGTTGACGACCAGCGTGGAGAGAGCCTCGCCGTCGATGTCCTCGGCGATGATCAGCAGCGGCTTGCCGGACTGGACGACCTTCTCCAGCACCGGGAGGATGTCGGCGACGGCCGAGATCTTGCCCTGGTTGATCAGCACGTAGGCGTCCTCGAGGACGGCCTCCATGCGCTCGGGGTCGGACACGAAGTAGGGCGAGAGGTAACCCTTGTCGAACTGCATGCCCTCGGTGAAGTCGAGCTCCATCGCCGTGGTCGAGGACTCCTCGACGGTGATGACGCCGTCCTTGCCGACCTTGTCGAAGGCGTCGGCGATGAGACCGCCGATGAGCCCGTCCTGGGCGGAGAGGGTCGCGACCTGGGCGATCTCGTCCTTGGTCTCGATCTCGCGAGCGGTCTCGAGCAGCGTGCTGTTGACCGCCTCGACGGCGGCGTCGATGCCGCGCTTGAGGCCGGCCGGGCTGGCGCCCGCGGCGACGTTGCGCAGGCCCTCCTTGACCATGGCCTGGGCGAGCACCGTCGCGGTGGTGGTGCCGTCACCCGCGATGTCGTTGGTCTTGGTGGCAACCTCCTTCGCGAGCTGGGCACCGAGGTTCTCGTAGGGGTCCTCGAGCTCGATCTCGCGAGCGATGGTCACACCGTCGTTGGTGATGGTGGGGGCGCCCCACTTCTTGTCGATGACGACGTTGCGGCCCTTGGGGCCGAGCGTCACCTTGACGGTGTCGGCGAGGGCGTCGACACCGCGCTCGAGCGCCTTGCGGGCGGAGTCGTTGAACTCCAGGGTCTTGGACATCAGCTTCCTTCGGGACTACGAACGGGGGAAATGAACGTGCCCCGACGCGCGCTGTGAGTCAGATGGTCAGGCTCGTCAGGCGGCGCGCCGGGGCACGACATACGGGCTGGAAGCGCCGTGACTACTTGGTGACGACCGCGAGCACGTCGCGGGCCGACAGGATCAGCAGCTCGTCACCGTTGTACTTGACCTCGGTGCCGCCGTACTTGCTGTAGATGACCTTGTCACCCACGGCCACGTCGAGCGGGACGCGGTTGCCGTTGTCGTCGATACGGCCGGGGCCGATCGCCAGGACCTCGCCCTCCTGGGGCTTCTCCTTGGCGGTGTCGGGGATGACCAGCCCGGAGGCCGTGGTCTGCTCGGCCTCGACGGACTTGACGACGATGCGGTCTTCGAGCGGCTTGATGGAAACCGACACGGTGGGACCTTCCCTTCTGGGATGTCGAATTGGACACAACAGTGGACAGTGGCTTTCGCCTGGTGAGCCGCCGTCGCGGGGGTCGACCTACCCAGGTGATCGCGCTGGCACTTGCCGGAGGCGAGTGCTAACCCGAATCTAGGTCTCCGATTAGCACTCGGTCAACTCGAGTGCCAACACGCGCCCCAGGTCGCGTGCCCCACGTGCCCCAGGTCGCGTGCCCCACGTGCCCCAGGACGGCTTCGCTCGCCGTGCACGGGGGCTGCGCACGGCCCCCGGATGCCCTGCGCAAGGATGACCGGATGGACCTTGCGGTGCTGGAGCGGCTCGTCTCCGGCGAGGGGTGGGGACTGCTGGAGTCACTTCCACCGTATGACGAGTCGTCGGCCATGTCGCTCGGGGAGCGTCTGCGCGAGGCCGGCTTCGACGCCGACCTGGTGGCCGGTGCGCTCACCCAGTCGAGGCTGCGGGCGCGGGGGCGGGACAAGTTCGGGGACTTCGCCGCGGGCATGCTGTTCACGGCGGACGGTCTGGAGCAGGCCACCCGGCTCGACGTGGCGGCGCGCCACGCCGAACGGTTCCGTCGGGCCGGGGTGCGTCACGTCTGGGACCTCGGCTGTGGCATCGGCTCGGACGCGATGGCGTTCGCCGGGCTCGACCTGCGGGTCAGCGCGGTCGACTCGGACCCGGCGACCGCGCTCGTGGCCGGGGTCAACCTGCGGCACTGGCCCTCGGCGTCGACGCTGGTCGGGTCCGTGGAGCAGACCCGGCTCCCCGCCGGCGAGGGT
>NZ_VOHR01000298.1 GCF_009192725.1 Segeticoccus rhizosphaerae
ATCGACCTCGGGCCGGGCGCAGGCGACGACGGTGGGCGGGTGGTCGCGGCGGGCACGCCGGCCAAGGTGGCCGCCTCCGGTGGCGCCACCGCGGCATACCTCTCGGCGGCACTCAGCTCGGTGCGCCACCCGGACGAAGGCTGAGCGCGAGGAAGCGGTCGATCATCGGGTTGACCTGCTCGGGCACCTCGAGCTGCAGGAAGTGGCCCGCTCCCACGGCCTGCCCGGTCATGAGGTGCCGGCAGCGCCCGCGCACCGCTCTCATGTCCTCCGGGTGGGCGGCAGAGACGACCAGGAGCGGCACCGTGACCGCCTCCAACGCGGCCCCCGCGTCGTAGTCCGCCATGCCACGCATCGACGCTGCGGCGACCGAGGGGGGGACACGCGCCATCCCGTCGAGGGTTCCTACGCGGCGCACGCGGTCGGTCGCGAGCATCGTGCGCTCGGCAAACCGGCGGCGCCACGACCCGTCGGCATCGTCGGCCACCTCCGGCCACGAGCGCGCGAAGTAGGCCCGCCCGGACTCATCGAGCATCGGCGCCGGGTCGACCAGGACCGCCGCGGAGGCGAGACCCCTCGCCGCGCACTCGAGCGCCACGAGGCCACCCATGCTGTGGCCCACGACGACCGGTGCCGACAGCCCGGCGTCTGCGGCAACCTCGGCGACGTCGTCGGCGAAGTCCGTGATCTCGCAAGCCAGCTCGTCGACCCACCGGCTGGTGCCGTGCCCTCGTAGGTCGAGCGACACGACGGTGTGGGTCGGCGCGAGGTGTGCCTGCTGAGGGGCCAGGAACGTGCGGTCGCAGCACCACCCGTGGACCAGCACGACGGCCGGCCCTGTTCCCACCCGGCTGTAGGACAGGCCGCCCGAGGTCTCGCGCTCGCTCATGCACCCCATCCTGCCGGGGAACCGGCGTTGCCCCGAATCCAACAGGTGGTTGAGAAAGTGTTAACCGAATGGTTAACTATGGTTGGGACGATGACGCTGGAGCGCACATTCCGCGCCTTGGCCGACCCCACCCGGCGTGCGATCGTGGAGCAGCTCGGCTCCGGACCCGCCACGGTCGGGAGCCTGGCTGCTCCGCACCCGATGTCGCTGCCCGCGATCACCAAGCACTTGCGCGTGCTCGAGGCGGCAGGAGTGGTGCGACGTGACCGGAGGGGCCGCACGATCGTGTGCACGCTGGAGGCGGCACCACTGCGTGAGGCGGAGTCCTGGCTCGCCGACCGCAGGCTGTTCTGGTCGGCCACTCTGGACCGCCTCGAGCGCCTGCTCGGGGCCGATTCGCCAGCAGACCGGGGCCATGCAGACACAAAGGAGCAGGACGGATGACCCGATCAGAGAACCTGAGCGCCGACGAGGGCGCGATCATCCTCGAACGTCACATCGACGCTCCTATCGCACGGGTCTACGCGGCGTGGATAGATCCGGAACTGATGGCGCAGTGGTACTGCCCCGATCCGGACCTCGACCTGCGGGTCAGCGGGGACATCACTGAGGGCGGCGATTACACCATCTCGATGGGCCCGCATGACGTGGTGGGCACCTACCGCACGCTGCGGGCACCCACCCTCATTGAGTTCACTTGGAAATGGGCAGAGTTCGACCAGCCGTCGAGCCTGGTCCGCGTGGAGCTGACCGAGGAGCCCGACGGCACGCTGCTGCGACTCACCCACACCGGCCTGAGCGGCGAGGATGACGTCCGCAACCACAGCGCCGGCTGGGTCGGCTGCCTCGACCGACTCCCTGGTGCCCTCGCTGCCTGAACGGTGCCCCCGGCTCCGGGCCCGAAAGAGCTCGGAGCCCTAGAGTCGGTCTGTGGCCGACGGACCCCCTTCGCACCTCACCCACGCCCTGCGCTTCCGCCAGGTGGCCAACCTGGTCAACTTCTCGACGCCGCTCGGCCTGGGCGTCGCAGTGCTCGGCCGCTGTCACATCAGGCGAGGGCCGCGTGGCCTCGTCCTCGCCGACCACTATCGGTTCGGCTTCCCGACGGCCTCCGCCTTCACCGTGGGCAACGTCCTCATCACGCCTGGGGACTGGACGGCGCTCGCCAGGCACCGACCCACCTTGATGGTGCACGAGGAGCGCCACACCTGGCAGTGGGTGGCGCTCGCCGGCTTGCCGTTGCTGCCGGCCTACGGGCTGGCCATGGCCTGGTCGGTGCTGCGCACCGGTGACCGTGCCGCGCGCAATGTCTTCGAGACCCGCGCCGGGTTGGCCCTCGGCGGCTACCGAGAGGTGGCGCCGAGACCCCTCGGGCGTGCGCTCCTCGCCGCCGCGTCGAGTCACCGAGCCCACCGCCGGCACCGCGCGGGAACCGTCCGGGCCTGACCAGCGAGAGGCGTGGCTCTCCCGAGACCGCGGGGCGGCCACGGACACGTGCGCGGCGGGTGAGCGGCACGTCATACAGTCGGCTCGTGAGCCCGAGCAGGTATGACGATCGCGCCCGTGAGCGGTGGGTGCGGGAAGATCCTGCCCAGAAACGGGCCGACCGGGACGACTTCGCCCGGGACCGCGCGAGGGTGGTGCACTCCGCCTCGTTGCGTCGGCTGTCGGCCAAGACCCAGGTGGTGCAGCCCAGCAGCGACGACTTCGTGCGCAACCGGTTGACCCATTCCCTCGAGGTTGCCCAGATCGGAAGGGAGTTCGGCGCCGCGCTCGGTTGCAACGCTGACGTGGTCGACACCGCCTGCCTCGCCCACGACCTCGGACATCCGCCGTTCGGCCACAACGGTGAGACGGCGCTGGCCGACATCTCCCGCGACATCGGGGGATTCGAGGGCAACGCCCAGACCCTGCGCCTGCTGACCCGGCTCGAGGCCAAGCGCACCCACGCCGACGGTCGGTCGGCCGGACTCAACCTCACCCGCGCCAGCCTCGATGCGGCCACGAAGTATCCCTGGCGCCGGGGTGAGTCGCCCAGCGCCTCGCCGAAGTTCGGGGTGTACGCCGACGACCTGGACGTCTTCAGCTGGCTGCGCAGCCAGGCTCCGGCCGACGACCCGACCCGTCGTTGCATCGAGGCGCAGGTGATGGACTGGTCCGACGACGTGGCCTACTCCGTCCACGACGTCGAGGACGCGGTGGCCTCCGGGCGTATCGACCTGGGAGCGCTGCGATCCCCCTCGGACACGCTCGAGGTCGCCCGGGTGGCCCGCGACCTCTACGCCCCCGACCTCGAGGAGGAGGTGCTGCTCGAAGCCATGCGCCGGCTGCTGGGCACCGGCTGCATCCCCGACTCGTATGACGGGTCCCGCCGCGCCCTCGCCGCGCTCAAGGACATGACCAGTCGCCTCATCGGCAGGTTCGTGCAGTCGGTCGAGGTCGCCACGCGGCACAAGCATGGCGACGGACCGCTGACCCGGTATGCCGCCGACCTGGTCATCCCTGACGAGGCGCGCGCCGAGTGCGCCATGCTCAAGGGCGTGGCCGCGCACTTCGTCATGCTCGCCGACGAGCGACAGTCCCTGATGAGCCACCAGCGGGAGATGGTGCACGACCTCGTCGATCACTTCGCGGCCTCGCCGGACCGCCTCGATCCGCTCCACCGTCACGACTTCGACACCGCCGGTGACGATGCCGCGCGGCTGCGGGTCGTCGTCGACCAGGTGGCCTCCTTGTCCGACCCCAGGGCGATCGCCCTCCACCGAGAAAGCTGCTGACCATGGACCTGTTCTCCACGCTCGACCTGCCCATCGCCTCCGCGCCGATGGCGGGTGGCCCCGCCTCCCCGGAGCTGGTCGCCGCCGTCGGCGGGGCGGGCGGCATGGGCTTCCTCGGGGCCGGCTATGGTCCCGCGACCAAGCTGCGGGACCAGATCCGGCAGACCCGTGAGCTGACCGGCCGCCCGTTCGGCGTCAACCTGTTCGTGCCCTCCGACGCGAGACAGGAGTCCGTCGGCGCCGCGCTCGCCGCCTACCGGGAACTGCTGCAGTCGGCGGCCGAAGGACGGGGCCTGTCGCTGCCCGAGGCGCAGTGGCACGACACGACCCACTTCGACGACAAGGTCGAGCTGCTGGTGGCCGAGCCGGTCGCCTCGGTGACCTTCACCTTCGGGTTGCCACCCGCGGGGGTGATGGACCGGCTCCGTGCGGCAGGCAGCGTCGTCGGTGTGACCGTCACCGACGCCGACGAGGCGGCTGCCGCGACCGCCGCGGGTGCCGACTTCCTCTGCGTACAGGCGGCGACCGCGGGAGGCCATCGCAGCACGCACACGCTGGACGCCGAGCCCAACGACCTCGCGCTCGTGCCGCTCCTGCAGCAGGTCCGGTCGGCGACCTCCCTCCCGCTGGTCGGCGCGGGGGGCATCAGCACCGCCCAGGACGTCCGCGACGCATTGGGCGCCGGCGCGGTCGTCGTGCAGGTGGGCAGCGCGTTGCTGCGCACGCCCGAGTCGGGTGCCACACCGGCATACAAGGCAGCGCTCGCCGACCCGTCGCGGCAGGAGACCGTCGTGACCCGTGCCTTCACCGGCCGGCCCGCGCGGATGCTGCGCAACGCCTTCATCGAGCGCTACGGCGACCGCGCGCCCGCCGCCTTCCCCATGGTGCAGCAGGTCGTGGCGCCGCTGCGCGCGGCCGCGACGGAGGCCGAGGAAC
>NZ_VOHR01000299.1 GCF_009192725.1 Segeticoccus rhizosphaerae
CTTCGCCGCAGCCTGCGCCGGTGCGTTGCCGGCCACCGGACCACCTGCCTGCCCCATGACGGCCTGGACACCCTCGGCGGCCTGACCGGGCGCCGAGCCGGCCGAGCCGGCCGATTCGGCCGGGCCCTTGCGCCTGCGACGCTTGCCCGACGATGCCGACGGGCCGTAGCCGACGAGGTTGGCCACCCGATCCTCGCCCTCGGCGGCTCCACCCTCTGCCTCCGGTGACGCGGACGGCTCGGCCTGGTCGCCGGCGCCCTCCACCTCGACGGAGACGATCGGCTGCCCCACGTCGACGGTGGTGCCCTCGGCCACGAGGAGCTCGATGACCTTGCCCTCCCACGGGATCGGCAGCTCGACGAGGGACTTGGCCGTCTCGATCTCGACGACGATGTCATTGGTCTTCACCGTGTCACCCGGCTTGACCTTCCAGGTGACGATCTCGGCCTCGACCAGGCCCTCGCCGGGGTCGGGGAGATTGAAGTGCTTGACGCCCATGTTCGTGTCTCTCCTTGTTCGCCGCGGCGCCTCAGTAGGCGAGGGCCTTGTCGACCCCGTCGAGGACGCGGTCCAGGTTGGGCAGGAACTCCTCCTCGAAGCGGCTGGGCGGGTAGGGGATGTTGTATCCACCGACCCGCAGCACGGGCGCCTCGAGGTGGTAGAAGCACTTCTGCTGGATCTCGGCGGCGATCTCGGCACCCATGCCGAGGAAGGTGCTGGCCTCGTGGACGACGACCACACGGCCGGTCTTCTCTGCGGACGCGGTCACCGTGTCGAGGTCGAGCGGCGAGAGCGAGCGCAGGTCGATGACCTCCAGGGAGCGCCCCTCGTCGGCGGCCGCCCCGGCAGCCTCCATGCAGGTCTTGACCATCGGGCCGTAGGCGATCAGCGTCACGTCCGTGCCCTCGCGCAGGACCTGTGCCTCGTGCAGACCTCGCGGTGCGCCCGCGGCATCGTCGATCTCGACCTCGGCACGCTCGTGGTAGCGCCGCTTGGGCTCGTAGAACATCACCGGGTCATCGCACTCGATGGCCTGCTGGATCATCCAGTAGGCGTCCTCGGGGTTGCTGCAGCTCACGACGCGCAGGCCCGCGGTGTGAGCGAAGTAGGCCTCGTTGGACTCGCTGTGGTGCTCGACCGCGCCGATGCCACCACCGAACGGGACCCGGATGACCATCGGCACCTTGAGGTAACCGAGCGAGCGCGAGTGCATCTTGGACACCTGGCTGATGATCTGGTCGAAGGCCGGGTAGATGAACCCGTCGAACTGGATCTCGACCACCGGGCGGTAACCGCGCAGCGCGAGGCCGACTGCGGTGCCGAGGATGCCGGCCTCGGCGAGCGGGGTGTCGATGACCCGCTCCTCGCCGAAGTCCTTCTGCAGGCCCTCGGTGATCCGGAAGACACCGCCGAGCTTGCCGATGTCCTCACCCATCAGCACGACCTTGGCGTCCTTCTCCATCGCCGCCCGGAGACCCGCGTTGAGACCCTTGGCGAGGGTGAGCTTCTGGCCCGCCATGTCAGTTCCCCTCCTCGAAGCCGGCGTGGTAGGCGATCAGCTCGGCCCGTTCCCGGTCGATCACCGGGTGCTGCTCGGCATAGACCTTGTCGAACATCGTGGGCAGCTCGGGGTCGGGCATGTTCTGGCAGCCGGTGCGGATCTCGGCCGCCAGCGCGTCCGCCTCCGCGTCGATGCCGTCGAAGAACGCAGGGTCCGCGATCCCCTCGCGCTCCAGGTGGGAGCGCATCCGCTTGATCGGGTCCTTCTCGCGCCACAGGTCGACCTCGGCCGAGACGCGGTACTTGGTCGGGTCATCGGAGGTGGTGTGCGCGCCCATCCGATAAGTGAACGCCTCGATCAGCGTGGGTCCCTGACCGGAACGGGCCTCGTCCAGCGCATGCTTCGTCACGGCATACACCGCGAGCACGTCGTTGCCGTCGACCCGGACGCCGGGGAAGCCGAATCCCTTGGCGCGTTGGTAGGGCGGGACCCGGAACTGCCGCTCATTGGGCTCGGAGATGGCCCACTGGTTGTTCTGCACGAAGAAGACAACCGGCGCGTGTGCCACCGACGCGAAGACCAGCGCCTCGTTGTAGTCGCCCTGGGCGGTGCCGCCATCGCCGGTGAACGCCATCACCGCGGTGTCGCGCGAGGGGTCGCCGGTGCCGACCGCGCCGTCGCGCTGGACGCCCATCGCATAGCCGGTCGCGTGCAGCATCTGGTTGCCGATGACGATCGTGTAGAGGTGGAAGTTGTTGGCGTTGGAGTCCCAGCCGCCGTGGTTCACGCCACGGAACATCCCGAGCAGGTTGAGCGGCGGGACACCCTTGCACCAGGCCACGCCGTGCTCGCGGTAGCCGGGAAACGCGTAGTCCTGCGTCGACATCGCCCGACCGGCGCCGACCTGGGCGGCCTCCTGGCCCAGCAGCGACGGCCACAGCCCGAGCTCGCCCTGGCGCTGCAACGCGTGCCCTTCGGCGTCGACGCGGCGCACGAGCACCAGGTCGCGGTAGAGGCTGCGCATCGTCTCGGGGTCGAGGCCCTCGAGGATGGGTTCGTAGGGCTCGCAGTTGCCCCGGCTGACGCGCTTGCCGTCGGCGTCGAGGAACTGCACCATCTCCGGGCCACCGTCGGTGACGTCTCTCACGGGCACTCCGGGGGCCACGGTCTCGTGGTGGTGGGGGCTGCTGATCTCGCCGAGATCGCGCTCGGGAACCGGCGCGACGTCCTGGTCGCTCACGGGCACTCCTTCTACTGCGACCCAGCCGGGTGAGGCTCGGTCGACTCGGGCCCCGGCCGAGGGGGCGGGGTCTCCGCCGATGGCCGTCCGGGGCGGACTCACGCACGCGTTGTGGCGGCGCTCACAGGCCTAGCAGGGAACACGCTACCGGGCGCGGGGCTGCGTCTCCCAGCCCGGTCGGGTCGGACAGCAAAGCGGCCAGCCCGTTGTGGTGGTGCGCCGACCGGGAGCAGGTCCAGGAGGCGGCGGTGACCATGCCGAGACCGTGGCGCGGGGCCGCCCGCCGGGAGGGTCCGCGGCGATCACGTCGCGGGCATCGAGCCGATCTCGGCCACCAGCGCCTCGGCAAGGCGGGCGTAGTCCTCCAGGTCGTTGTAGGGGGCAGCGCTGAGTCGCAGCCATCCCCGGCCGGCGTGCCAGAGCACCTGGGCCTCCACGCTGGCCGCGCTCAACCGCTCGTAGAGCTCATCGGCGGCGTCCCCGGTCGCCGCGACCCCGTCCGGCAGGGCGAGCAGCCGCAGCTGGGGCGCGGGGTGCGATCCGCCGCTCGGGCTCGTGACGGCATACCCCGCCTCCGCGAACGCCTTGGTCACCAGCACGGCAGCGTCGTCGAGCAGGGTGGTGGCGCGCTGCGCCATCACCGGGCCTCCCGCCGACTCCCAGAAGTCGAGGGCGGCCGGCAGGCTGAGCCACGCGCTGTAGTCGTCGGTGCCGCGCATGTCGAACGGCCCGGGGAAGGGTTCGCCGTGCGCCCAGCTCGTCGTGAGCGGCAGGCAGCTCTCGCGGCGGGCCGGCGCCACCCACAGCACCGTCGTGCCGCGCGGTGCGTAGCCCCACTTGTGCCACGTCCCGGTCCAGTAGTCGGCTCCGCTCCCGGCCGGCCGCGCCAGGAGCTGACCGGGCACGTGGGCGGCGTCCACGAAGGAGAGTGCGCCGAACTCGCGCGCGAGCCTGGTCAACTCGGTCACCGGCAGGACCCGCCCGGTCGGCGACGTGACGTGGTCGATGACGACGAGTCGCACCCGGCCTCCACGGCCGATGACTTCCTCGGCGACCCGCCGGTGGGCGGCGACCAGTTCGTCGTCGGTGACGCCGACCGGCACGTCCACCGTGACCATGCCGGCGCCGGTGCGGTCGCACCAACGCTGCGCGGCTCGTTGCACCGCGCCATAGCCCTGGCTGTTCACGAGTATGACGTCACCCCGGCCGAGCTCACCCGTGCCGGCGAGGCTGCACAGCACGGTCGAAACCGCCTCGGTCACGTTGCGCACCAGGGCGATCGCGTCGGACTCGACGTCGAGGAACGCGGCTCCGACAGCTCGCGCTCGGGCCACCTGCTCCGGCTTCTCGATCCGGTTGAACCGCATCGGGTTGGCTTCCGCCCGGCGCCGCCAACGCTGCTGCTCCTCCTGCACGACGATCGGCACGGCACCATAGGAGCCGTGGTTGACGTGGGTGATGGCTGGGTCGAGGGAGAAGGAGTCGCGCACCCGACCGAGTCTGCCAGCCGCTGAGCACCTCGAGCTCCCGGCGGGTCAGCCGGTCGAGCGTCGCCGGGTTGTGCCGGACCGCTGTGACGATGTCCCTCACCGGTGCCCGTGCGACCATCGCGTCGTGACCGACGACGCGATGGTCCGACGGGCGAGGTCGTTCGAGCAGGGTGCAGGCGCCTACGACCGGCTGCGGCCGGAGTTCCCGGAGCAGATGTTCGACGACCTCGCCCGCGAGGCCGGCGACCTGCTCCGTCGGCCGGTGCTGGAAGTGGGGGCCGGCACCGGGCGGGCGACGCTCCCGCTGGTCCGGCGCGGCGCGCGCGTCGTGGCGGTCGAGCCGTCGGCGGACATGCTGAGG
>NZ_VOHR01000003.1 GCF_009192725.1 Segeticoccus rhizosphaerae
CACTGCCGGCCCGCGACGTCGTCTACGACACCGGTCAGCCGCCGGTCGTGCCCGCGCGCTCCGGCCCGATCCGGCTCGCGGTCAGCCGAAGCCGCCCGCCGGAGTTCGTCACCGCGCTGGCCGAGAAGCTGGATGCGGTGCTCGTGCCGATGGGCTCGGCCGGCGTCAAGGGTATGGCGGTCGTCACCGGCGAGGCCGACGCCTACGTCCACGCGGGTGGCCAGTTCGAGTGGGACTCGGCCGCCCCGGTCGTGGTGGCCCGGGCCGCCGGGCTGCACACCAGCCGGATCGACGGGTCACCGCTCGAGTACAACCGTGAGGACCCCAAGCTGCCCGACCTCGTGATCGCTCACCCGGACGTGGCGGAGGAGGTCCTGGCCGCGATCGGCACGCTTCAGCAGGGTTAGGCGCCGGCGACGTGTCGCCACCCAGCATGCCGGGCTGTGATGAGCCTGATTTCCGTATGGCGGGCGCGGTCGCCTAGGATTGGCAAGTTGCCTCGGCGAGGGAGACTGCACGGGCCGGACGGTCTGGCAGATCCGTGATCGACGCGGTGGCGCAGGACCGGTGTCCTGCGCGTCCGCACGTGTGATCACTCCCGTGCCGGCCCCCGCGTCGAGGCCCCATGCACCATCTTTCGTGAACCTTTCGTGAACGCAGACCTGGTGTCGGCCGAAATCGGCGGACGCCCGAATCGTAGGAGAGCCACCGTGCCTGAGTACACCAAGCTGACCGCCGAGCTCCGCACCGAGTTCGGCAAGGGCGCCGCCCGCCGCATCCGCCGGGCCGACAAGGTCCCCGCCGTCATCTACGGCCACGGGGCCGCGCCGCTGCACGTGACCCTCCCCGGCCACGAGACCATGCTGGCGCTCAAGCAGTCCAACGCCCTGCTGCAGATCGTCGTGGACGGCAAGGAGCAGCTCGCCCTGGCCAAGGACGTCCAGCGCGACGTCATCAGGCGCTTCATCGAGCACGTCGACTTCGTGACCGTCAAGAAGGGCGAGAAGGTCAACGTCGAGATCGCCGTGCACATCGAGGGCGAGGCTGCTCCGGACACCCTGGTCAACGTCGACCTCCAGGAGATCGAGCTGGCCGTGGACGCGACCAACATCCCGGAGCGGATCGTGGTCAGTGTCGAGGGTCTCGGGGTGGGCGCCCGCATCCTGGCCGGCGACCTGGCCCTGCCCGCTGGCGCGGAGCTGCTGACCGACCCGGAGTACCTCGTGGTCGGCATCTCCCAGACCATCTCCGAGGAGGCCCTGGAGGCCGAGCTGGAGGAGGCCGAGGCCGAGGCCGGCATCGAGCACGAGGAGCCGGAGGCGGAGGCCGAGGGCGACGAGAAGCCCGCCGAGGGCGACGAGAAGCCTGCCGAGGGCGACGAGTCCTGATCCCTTCGCACCCTGCACTGCCCGAAGGGCCCCGTCCGCGCGGACGGGGCCCTTCGGCATACTGACGAGCACCATGGACAGCTGGCTCATCGTCGGGCTCGGGAACCCCGGGCCGACCTACGCGGGCAACCGCCACAACATCGGTGCGATGGTCGTCGACGAGCTGGCCGCGCGGGCCGGGGCGTCGCTGCGTGCGCACAAGGCTCGGGCACAGGTCGCGGAGGTGCGACTGGGGACGTTGCCCGGCGGGGCGCCGGGACCCCGCGCGGTCCTCGCCCGTCCACTCTCCTACATGAACGAGTCCGGCGGACCGGTGGCCGGGCTCGTGCAGTTCTTCAAGATCCCGCTGGAGCGGATCATCGTCGTGCACGACGAGATCGACATACCGTTCGCCTCGGTGCGGCTCAAGCGCGGAGGCGGTGAGGGCGGACACAACGGCCTGCGCTCCGTCAGCAAGTCGCTGGGGAGCAAGGACTACCTGCGGGTGCGACTGGGGGTTGGCCGGCCGCCGGGTCGGATGGACGCCGCAGCCTATGTGCTCAAAGACTTCTCGGGCAGCGAGCGCAAGGAGCTGCCCTTCCTGATCGGCGATGGGGTCGACGCGGTGGACGACCTGGTCGCGCTCGGTCTCGAGACGACGCAGCAGCGCTTCCACTCCCGTCCCTAGCACCCGTCGTCGCTATTGTCGCTCGGCCGAACGGACTAGGTTGACCAGATCTTTACTGTTTGGCTGCGAACCCATGACCATCACGGCTAGCGTCTCCTCAGGCCTTCAACCAGGGGAGCTGAGCATGACAGACACCGTCGACGTGGGAGCGCAGGTGCCCCACGTGACGAGCCTGCCCGGGCAGCCGGCCGAGATGGTCTCCAGCACCGCCAGCACGGGGCTCCTGTCGCTGTCGCGGCCGCCGTCGCCCCCTCGGCGCACGTGGGCCGTGTCCTATCAACGCACCGCCGTGGTCCTCGACGTCACAGCCGCGGCGCTGTCTGCCGTCCTGGCTGCTCTGCTGTCGGGGGTGCTGTCCGGGCTGTTCGGCGAAGGCCATGAGGCCACCGCGCGCCTGTTCTCCCCGACCTACCTGACCATCACCGTCGTCGCCCCCTTCGCCTGGGTCGCGGGAGTGGCCCTGAGCCGTGGTTACGAGCGCCGGTTCATGGGTGTGGGGACCGAGGAGTTCCGGGCCCTGGCACGGGCGGCAGTGCGGTTGCTGGCAATCACCGGCTTCATGTCGTATGCCGTGTACAGCCAACGCCCGTTCCTCTCCCGCTGGTTCGTGGTCGTGTTCTTCCCGATCCTGCTGGGCGTGGCGCTGCTGCTGCGGTTCGCGCTGCGCAAGCACCTGCATCGACGCCGAAGCCAGGGCAAGTCCCTCCAGCGGACCGTCGTGGTCGGACGTGCGGACTCGGTCATCGGTCTCATCCACGAGCTGCGCCGAGTCCCGAGCCACGGTCTCGAGGTCGTGGCGGCCTGCACGTCGAGCCTCGACCTGGACGCGGAGGAGCCCTCGTCGGTGATCGGTGTCCAGATGTTGGGGAGTGTGCGGACCGCGCTGGACGCAGTCGACCTGGTGGATGCCGAAGTGGTGGTGGTGGCCAGTCACTCCGAGATGACGGGACCGGAGCTCCGTCGGCTGTCGTGGGGCCTGGAATCCCGCAATGTCGATCTCGTCGTGTCGCCGGGCATCATCGAGGTCGCCGGTCCGCGCCTGTCGATCCGTCCGGCCGCAGGCCTTTCCCTCCTCCACGTCGAGCGGCCCACGGTGGACGGCGGGCGGCTGCTGGGCAAGATCATCTTCGACCGCGTGATGTCGGTGCTCATCTCGCTGCTCATCCTCCCCGTCGCCCTCGTCGTGGCCCTGGCCATCAAGGTCGACTCTCGAGGCCCGGTCTTCTTCCGGCAGGACCGGATCGGTGCTCGGGGCGAACCCTTCGAGATGTTCAAGTTCCGGTCCATGGTGGTCGACGCGGAGGCTCGGCTGGCGGACGTGTCTGCACAGGGCAACGATGGCAACGGAGTGCTCTTCAAGCAGCGCAACGACCCCCGGGTCACGCGGGTGGGTCAGTTCATCCGGCGCTACTCGCTGGACGAGTTGCCCCAGCTCATCAACGTGCTCAAGGGCGACATGTCGCTGGTCGGCCCCCGTCCGCCGCTGCGCTCCGAGGTGGAGGGCTACGAGCCGGACGCGGTGCGGCGACTGCGGGTTCGGCCCGGGCTGACCGGTCTGTGGCAGGTCAGCGGCCGCAGCGACCTGTCCTGGGACGAGTCTCTCCGCCTGGACCTGCGGTATGTCGACAACTGGTCGATGATTCTCGACCTGCAGATCCTGTGGCGGACCGCGCGAGCTGTCCTCCGCGGATCGGGCGCGTACTGACAGCCGAAAGGGCGACCCCTGTCTCACATTGTGGTCATCCTTGGTGTGTCGTAAGAGACATTTCAGCTTTTCTGGCAACCGGCAGGACCACCCGGTAAGTACGTGCACCCCGGGCGAGTCGAATTGATGCGCACCGCTTCTGGCGCGGCCCTGGCCTGCGGCTCTGTGGCAAAAGAGGAGAATCTTCCGAACTGAGGTTCGGCTAGCAGAAGTTGAGTCGGTTTGGGTCAAAGTGCAGGTATGGACTTGGCAAATGTGATTTTCGCCACACTCCGTTACCGTCTTGTGATGTGTACTGTGCTCCTCCATGACCGAATTGAGCCGCCGAAGCGTGATCAAACTGGCGTCCGTGGCAGCAGTCGGAGCGGCGGTTTCGTCCCCGCTCCAGGCCCACGCCGCAACACGCGCCACAACCCAAGCAACCGCAACAAACACAGCGTCAGGAGCGCGCTGGCCGGGACATCGACCCGGCAAGATCGTCCTTGGTCTGTCGTGCCAGGGAACCCTGGAGGACACCATGCGGCGGACCGGGCCCGTCGGCCTCTACCGGACCTACTACAACTGGGACGGTGGCCGAGGTGAGAACAACCGGATTCGCAGCGACTACGCGGCCGGACGGCTGTCCTGGATCTCGTTCAAGCCGCCGTCGTCCGCACCAGGTGGCTGGAACCAGGTGTCGTCGGGGCGCTTTGACGCGGATCTGCGCGCCCGGGCTCGCCGTTACGCGAGCCTGCCCGGGCCCATCGTCGTCACGTTCAACCACGAACCGGAGAACGACCGGACGGGCACCGGTGCGGAGTTCGCGCGGGCGTGGTGTCATGTCTACGATGTGATGAAGAAGGAGACCGGGCTCAAGAACGTCGCATCGGTTCCCATCATCGGTGAGTGGACCTTCAACCCGCAGAACCGGCGTCAGGACCCCGCCGACTGGGTCACCGGCCCGATGCTGGATCGCTGCGACTTCCTGGGGCTCGACATCTACCAGAACGCGGGCGGTGCTGGGTACGACGAACGACTGGGCCGCATCCTCGACTGGATGGCGGCGCGCGGCCACAGCGACAAGATGGTCGGCGTCGCCGAGACCGGGACGACGGACGCGTACCGCTACGACCAGCCGGGCGAGTGGTGGACCCAGCAGTGGAAGTGGTCCATCGCCAACACGGACAAGCTCGGCGTCATCTCCTACTTCAACAGCCTGCGGCACAACAACTCGGGCAATAACTGGCTGCTGTGGCAGTCCCAGGCCAAGCTCAACGCCTTCAAGGCATCGCTGCAGTCATCGATGTCCGTCGGCCTCGTGTGACCTTCGTTCCTCGCCCGGCCTCCGCCTGCTTGCTGCGGCCGGGCGAGGACGGCCCCTCCCGCGCAGGGCGAGCAGCTCGTGGAGCCGCAGGACCTTTCGGCACCACCGCAAGCCGACCAGGTAGGCGACGAACCCGACCGCTACGCTGAGGAAGAGGGACCACCAGCCGGTGCCGATCAGTGCCCGTCCGACGACGGGAACTGCGCCGAAGCAGACCGAGGCCAGCACGAGCGCCGTGATCGTGCCGGGTCCGAAGGGATGCAGCCGAAGGAAGACCCCCACCTGCAGGAGCGGTATGACGTTCGCCGCCACGATCGCGACGGCCCACCCGATCGCCGCGCCGGTGATCCCGTGTGAGGGGATGAGCAGCAGGTCCAGGCCGAGGTTGATGGCAAACGCGATCAGGACGTTGACAAGGTTCCAGCTGGTGCGTCCCGCCATGGTCAGGACCATGTCGACCATCCCGCAGGCGGTGCCGAGCAGCATCGAGCTGCAGAGAATGATGACGACCATGGAGCCGGCGTCGTACTGGCTCCCGAAGATGTCAAGGACAGTCGGGGCAAAGACGATCAGCAGCAGGTAGATCGGCCAGGTCAGGCACACGAGCCACGCCGTCGACACCTGGTAGAGCTCGGACGCGGCGCCGACATCCTTGCGGGCCAGCGTCTCGCCGAGGTGCGGCTGGACGCTCTGGGAGACCGCGCCACCGGCCATCTGGCCCAGGGCCAGGAATCGGGTTGCCGCGGCATACAACGCCGCTTCGGGGATGCCGGCCAAGGCGCCCACCAAGACGACGTCGAGACGCTGCATCGCGACCTGGGCCACGCTCGCGAGGGCACGCGGCACACTGAACCGCCAGAAGTCCTTCGTCGGCCGGAACTCGTGGTCCACGGTGGCTCCGCCGGCGCGGACCCTCATCGTGGTCCAGATCCGCCACCCCACCCCCGCGAGGATGACGTACGGGACGGCCCAACCCACCGCGAGGACCGCAGACCTGCCGCCGAACACGATGGCCAACAGCACGAGGCCGACTTGCAGGACCGGCCTGCTCATCTGGTCCAGCAGCGCGTTGATGCGCATGGTGCCGAGCCCGCGGGTGCCGGACACGGCCAGGTTGAGCAGCCCGGCGCATGGGATGAAGATGGCGACCGCACGGAGGTAGCTCGTGAACTCGGCCTCGTGTCCGGAGGCCAGTACGCGTGCCAGGGGTCCGGCGAAGACGAACATGGCCACGGCCATCACCACGCCGACGACTAGCACCGGACGGAGCGCAACCCGCATGTAGGAGGCGTAGCGGTGCAGCTCACCTCGTGCCCGCGCCCCCGAGAGGAAATACACCAGGCCCGTGTTCGTCCCCAGCTGCCCGAGGCTGGTGGCGAGCAGGAACAGCGACGTGACGGAGAAGAAGATACCGGCGGTCGACTGTGACGTGAGCCGGGTCACCAGCACTGTCAGGCCGAAGTTCGCCATGGCCGCCACGACTGCCCCGGCCAGGTTGATGGTGCTTCCCCGCGCGACGCGACTCAAGTCGCGAGGGGGCGGGTGCGATGTGCCGTGCGCGGGTGTCTCGGCGGCGGCACGGGAGGCGACGCCGGACGACCTGTGCTTTGGGGAGCGCGTCGGGGGCGGTTTGATGGGGTTCATGGCTGGCCAGGATCGACGGACGGGGCGGTCCGGCTGGATGGGGGACCGGGAAGGTCGACCAGGGACGAGACCAGTTCATCCAGCTCCGAGAGCAGCCAGGTCACCAGCGGCCCCTTCTTGGCGCCGGCCTCCTCCTGGCCGTCACGAACGTGACGATGTCCGAGGTGCAACAGGTAGAGCACCACGACCGCGGGCGCCTCTGCCGTGGCGACGCGGAACGGCTCCAGGAGCTCGGGCGCTCGCACCGCCAGCTGCCTGATGGCCTCGCTGGGGGTGAGACCGTCTCGTCGGACGGCGTGGTGGAAGGTGAAGTGCAGGGCGTCGAAGCCGATGGGCACGTCACACTCGAATCGCTCCCAGTCCCACACCACGGCGGTGTCGCCCTGGGTCGTCATGTTCCACGGCGTCCAGTCGCCGTGCCAGGCACTCGGGATGATGCGGATCCGGTCTGCGGCGGCGTCGACGCGTTCGGCGAATCCCCACAGCCGGGCGCCGCCTGCACCACTGAGCGACTGCAACGAGGAGAGGAGCCGGCTCCAGTACGGAGACTCGGAGAGGGCCACGGCACGGCCCTCGAAGGTCCGAGCCAGTTCGAGCATGGCGGCCCGCCGGGTCCTGACGCCGGGGTCTCCCGACGCAACGGTGTCCACGGGGCTCAAGAGGAGGTACTCCAGACCGTCCCAAGTTCCGTTCGCGAGGACGCGGGGACTGACCAGATGGTGCAGGTGACGAGCCTCGAGCATGCGCAGCGCCTCGGCCTCCTGGCGGACGAGGCGAGCGGTGAGCTCGTTCCATCCGACCTTGGCGAAGGCGATGGTGCGACCACGGCGATCGAGGAGCTCGAGCACCGGCTTGCGGTTGGCGCGGGGTGGACCAAACCGTGCGGAGGCCGTCAATGGCAGGCGCAAGGAGGTGCTGAGGTGTTGGAGGAGGGAGCCTCTCGCGCCGGGATCCTCGACCGTCACCTGGTGGGGCCACAGTCGGAGTGCCCCGGACTGTCCCGCGATCGCGGCGACGACACCACGAACGGTCGTCGGCAACGAGGACAGGCGCGGCAGGCCACGGAGTGCCGCGGTGGTGACCCGCCGAGGTCCCAGTGGAACGAGGAAGGCCGGGCGCTGGGCCGATGGGAGCGCGGCGTAGCGCGTCGTCTCCCCGGTCCACAAGAGGGCGGAGACGGAGGTCAGGCCGTCCGGGAAAGTGGCGCCGGTCAGATTGCCACTCGGCGCGACGTCCTCCGAGGAGGAGGCCCCCCTCATCCCGCCGTCGGATCGACCGCTCGCGCGGTGACTCGGGCCTCGGCCGAGAGCCCTGTCGGCTCGGCCACCACCGTGTCACCTGCCTCGCCCGAATGGTGGGAGTCGGAACGCCGCCGCCGGCGAGGCGCGGCCGGCGCCACGGCGGCGCCGATCACCGAGGCGCCGAGCCGATCGAATCGGCCGAGGGCGTTGGACACCTGACCATGGGTGGTTCGTCCTTCGGTGACGATCATGAGGGTGTTGTCGCAAGCCGTCGCGGCAGCGTCCCCGTCGGCACTACTGGCCGAGGCCGAGGAGACGATGACGTAGTCGTGGCCCGTGGTGAGCTCCTCGATCACCGTACGCAGGCGGGGGCCTGCGTACAGCTCGCGGGAGGACACCGGCTTGAGGCCTCCTCGCAGGATGGTGAGGCCTCTGGCCTGCGTGAGCACCGCACCGATCGGTGCGTCATCTCCGAGCACGTCGGACAGCCCAGGTCCGGCGGGAATGCCCAGCTCACGCTCGATCGCGTCGTCGCCGGGATCGGCCGCGACGAGCGCGACCTGGAAGTCGGACTTGCGCAGTGCGAGCGCCAGTTGGCTGGCTACCGTTGCGGCGCTCTCGTCCGCGGAGACGCAGGTGACTGCAAGTGAGCCGGGTGCTTGGGCGTTGGCCACCACGCCGGCGCGTAGCCTGCGGTAGGCCTCGAACTCCTGCTCTTCCTTCGCCTCGCTTCCGTGGCGACGCCTCGGTTGGCGACGCAACCGGGCGAAGACGGGGATCCCGGCCATCTCGGGACCGTCCTCGGCGCGCACCAGGTCGCGGCGGCGTTCGCGTGTCACGGCCAGCACGGCTCCCATCAGGCCGCCGAGCAGTGTGGTGACGAGGATGATCAACCACGGGTTCAGTCCGTCGCGGTTGGTCGGCGTCGAGGGTTCGGTGATCACCGAACCCGGGTCGGACGCAACTGCCTGTGCGCCGCTCAGGTCATCGTTGAGGGAAGCCAGCCGGTCGGCATACAGCTGGACCTGCTGGGAGGCATAGGAGCGGGTGTCGGTGCTCTTGACCGCCTCGCTCGAAGCGGTCTTGAGGTCGGCCTGCGCGGCGTCGATCTGCTTCTTCAGGCTGTCGATCTCGGTCTTCTGGGTCGTCGCGGCCCGCTCACTGCGGTACTTCAGGTACGTGTCGGCGAATCCCTGCGCACCCTCCCGGGCCCGGTCTGCCGTGGTGCTGGTGAATTCGATCTGGATGATCTGGGCACCGGTCGGGACCTTCACGTTCAGCTGCTCACCCGGTCCGGGGACCGTGCGGCCCAGCTGTTTGCTGAGCTGGGTCGTGACCGCAGGGATGTCCACCAGGCCCGACTCCGTCGCCATGGCGACGGTCAGCTGGGCGCCGTTGGACGTTGCCGTGTCCTGGGACAACGGGTTGCCCGGCAGCGGCTTGATCAGGATCGCCGATCTCGCGGTGTAGCTCGCTGCTTGGGATCCCGTGTAAGCGACCCCGGCCGCTGCCCCGATGACCAGCATGACCAGAAGCAGTAGCACGTTACGGCGCAGGGCCCCCACGATGAGTGGAGAGCGCGTCTCAACCTCGGATGTATCCACAGACTCGGTAGCCTTCCCCAGTGATCCCGTCAGGATTGATCCCGTCAGGATTTCAGCGTAGAGCGCCGACTGATGCCTTGTGGCCGCTTTCGGCAATCCCGGGCGACGCTTGAACACGGCACGCGCGCAGACGGTTACGATGCTGCTGCCTTCACTACATCGACGATGGGAACACCATGCCCGACCGGGAACTCGGCGGCCCTGTGTCGAGCCCGTCGGCGGCGGGCCGACGCGTCCTCTTGGTGAGCTCGAGCGGGGGACACCTGGCCCAGCTGCTCACCCTGAAGCCGTGGTGGGAGACCCTGGAGAGGTCGTTCGTGACCTTCAGCACCCCGGACGCGGTGTCGCAGCTCGGGGACGAGCAGGTCGACTTCGCCTTTCACCCCACGACTCGTAACATCCCCAACCTGATCCGCAACTTCGGTGTCGCGGCGAAGGTGCTCCGGAAGCGGCGGCCGGACCTGATCGTCTCCACCGGCGCCGCTGTCGCCGTGCCGTTCTTCGTGTTCGGGAGAATCCTCGGGATCCCCACCGCCTACATCGAGGTCTTCGATCGCCTGGACTCCAGGACGTTGACCGGCCGGCTCTGTCGCCCGCTCAGTTCCCTGTTCTGTGTCCAGTGGGAGCGGCAGCAGCGCCTCTATCCCGGGTCGACGCTGATCGGACGGTTGCTGTGAGCTTGTCGATTCTGGTGACCGTGGGCTCCGACTACCACCCGTTCAACCGGTTGGTGGGCGGCGTCGAACGCTGGCTGGGACAGCCGTCCGCCGCGGGACTGGAGGTCTTGTTCCAGTACGGCACGGCCGATCGTCCGGGGCGGGGGGAATGTCACGACTACCTTGCGCACGACGAGCTGATCGACCGACTGAGCTCGAGTGACATCGTCGTGACGCAGGGCGGCCCGATGGGCATCCTCGAAGTGCGGCGGTGCGGACGCATCCCGATCGTCATGCCGCGACTGCATGACTTGGGTGAGGTGGTCGACGACCACCAGGTGGCCTTCTGCCGCCAGTTGGCCAGCACTGGTGACATCGTGCTCGTGGAGAACGAGGACGAGCTGGTCGAGGCGCTGGACAAGGCGGTCGCCGATCCGACCCGCCTGGTGCTGACGGGTTCCACGGGTGATACCGACGCCCGGCCGGCCGTGGAGGCGTTCGCCCGAGCAGTGGAGCTGCTGCCGCCTCGGCGTCGCAACCGGTGGCGCCGCCGCTGACGGCTGTGTGTGCTCAGGCCGAGGTGGGTGCCCACCAGTCGTGCCGTGACGGATGCGTGCCACGCTTCTTGAGGCCAGCCCTGCGTAGCCCGCGGGACGCCACGGCCCGTGCCGAAGAGGTCAGCTCCTGCCGGGCGGTCCGCGCCGACTGCAACATGGAGGCGAGATCCGCCGCCATCACGTCCTGTGTCACCGTGAGCCGGGGAATGGCGTACGCGTCGTCGGCTGGGGTGCTAACGAGATCGCGCACGGCGCACGCGTTCGAGAAACCCAGCTGTTCCACCAGACGCCGGACCGTCGCGTTGGCATACCCGAAGGGGTAGGCGAACGACGTCACTGCTCTCCCGAGGTGATCCTCGAGCAGGGCCTTGGACAGGCCGATCTCGCGGGTCATCGCGCGGCGGTCCAGCAGGTCCATCTGCGGGTGGGAGTGGCTGTGCGCCCCGCACTCCACCCCGTGCCCCGAGATCTCGCGCAGCTGGGACCACGACAGCAGCGACCGGTGGTCCTCCGCCTCGTCGGCCAACCAGGCGCTGCGCCCGCCGACGTAACCTGTGGGCACGTACAGCGTGGCCACCATGCCGTGGCTCGCCAGAGCGGGCAGGGCCGCGTCGGCGAAGTCGGCGAAGGCGTCGTCGACGGTGATCGCCACGAGACGCTCAGGCAAGGGTGTCCCCTGCGCGCGCATCTGCGCCAGGGCGGTGATTGTCGTCGTGGAGTAGCCGAGCGAGTGCAGCGCCGCCAGGTGCTCCGCGAACAGGCGGGGAGGGACGACGAACTCACGGAAGGCGTCCGTCGCCTCCGAGCTCACGCTGTGGTACATCAGCACGGGTACGTGCTGGGGGGAGCCGGTCACCGCACGATCACCACGCCCACCGGCTCCAGGTCCAGCCGGCGCAGGTCGCGCCGCATCCGGGCCAGGTCGTCAGCCCTGGTCCGGGGGGACGCAACGATGACCGCGTGCGAGAAGCCGGTGGACAACGTGGCGAACTCTCGATTGAGCGCCGACGCCGCGCGACAGGCTTCCCGATCACGGTCATCGCCCCAGAACGTGGAGATCGGGCTGTGGTGGGCGAGCGGCTCCGCCAGCGAGGAAACACGGGAACAGTCCTCCACCGATGTGTCCGTTCGCCGCAGGTCCACCCGCCCGATCACGGGCAGGCCGCCGAGGGCGACCGCAGACCCGCGCCGTCCCAGCCGCCGCTTGGACCCACCGGCGTAGAAGGCCCACGTCATCCCGACGAGGAGCCCGAGCATCAGGCCGCTCCCCGCCTTCTTGAGGTATCCATCCCTGGGACGGGCGACCTGGACGCCGCTGGTCACCTCACCGGCGACCGGACGAGTGGCCTGGATCCGGGCGATCGTCGCAGCGGCCTTGCGCTCCTGGAAGACGAGGCCGGCCAGCCGCTTGCGCAGCACCGGGTTGACGTTGCTCCCGGCGTCCGCGACGACCTGCCGAGTGGTGCGGACCTGCTCGGTCAGGGCAGCGTCCTTCTGCTGCATGACCTTCAGGTAGGCGCCACTGCTCGCCTTGATCGACTTGTTCCGGCTTTCGAGAACCGCCGCGACGGCGGCCTCGACCCCCGCCGTCGCACGAACGGCGTCCGTGTCCTGGTAGCGGATGTTGAGGATGCGCGTGTTTGTCTGGGCAGTGATCCTGATCCGTTCCCTGATCTGGGAAGAAGGTTCGTCGCTGCCGATCGCTGAGGCGACCGCCTCCACCACGGGGTCGGAGGTGGCGAGCTGGGCTTCGCTGTCCATGGACAGCGAGCGCACGCCAGGGAGGGCGCGTGCCTCGCCGGGGAGGAACACGGACTGCCGGGCGAAGACCGGCGGACCCTGCCAGGCCTGCAGGCCCGCACCAGCGGCCCCGCCGATCGCCGCGAGCAGCACGATGGGCACGAGACGTCTGTTGATGGGGTTGGTGAGCTCACTGAGCGGGCGGTCGATCGGAGCCGCTGGCCGGCGGTTGCGCAGCCGCGGCGCGCGCAACCATGCACCATGGCGCTCGGCGCGTTCTCGCCACAGCAGCCCGACCGCGATCATGCCGAGGAACAGTCCGGGCCCGACGGCGCCGTAGACGGGCATGGTCACGAACTGACAGACGAGGACGCACAGTCCGGCGATCGCCGTCGGCGACGTGAGCCGGATGTGGGCCCAGGCCTGGATGAGCATGAATCCCAGGTAGAGGAGGGTGCCGACCAAGCCGGTCGCGAAGAGCAGGAGCCACAGCTGGCCCTGGGTACCGAGTGGGGGAGGCGAACACTTCGGGCACTGGGCCGTCGCCCCGGCGGCGATCGAGACGAAGTTGCCCTGCACGTCACGGGTGCTGCCGAAACCGATCACCGGGGACCCGCTCAGGGCGCTCTCCGCGGTAAGGGTCCCGAGGTTGGTCCGGCCCTGGTTGCTGTGTGGGGTGTGGATCCGGTCGGTGATCAAGGACCCGAGCGGTGACACCGCGACGAGGCCACCGCCGAGCGCGAGACACACCAGCAGTGTCAACAGGGCGCGCCCACGTCCGATCAGCGCCAGTCGAACTGCCACGAACAGGCCGCTCGCGATCAGGGCCAGCCACATGCCGCGGTTGAGCGAGGACACGATGGGGATCGCGGCCAGCGCCAGGACCGCGGGCGCGGCCCAGCGACGCCAGCCGGCGTCACGGCGGAACCACTCTAGGACCAGGAACGGCATGGTGCAGGCGATTGCCAGGCCCCACTCATTGGTGAAGGTGAAGGGCGCGCTCGGGCGCGGTTCGGCGTAGCCCAGGAAGTCCTGGATCTGTGCGGTCGCCGGATGGATGAGGCTCCTGACGAATCCGTTCGAGGCCAGACCGTGGGGCAGGAGCATCTCCAGCACAGACGGGAACTGCAGGTGGGGCAGGAACACCCCCAGCAGACCGCCGCCCACCAGCACGAGGAACAGGTAGCTCAGAGCCCGGGTGATCCGACGAGTGGGAAGCGTCTTGCGTGTGTTGCCGACGTAGAGCAACGCGACCGTCGCGCACAGGTACCAGAGGGCGCGATAGGCGAACGTCACGTAGCGAGCGCTGCTGTTGCCGGGCACCGCACCCGGTGCGTCCACCTGCAGCACGAAGACGCCACTCACCAGCCAGACGAGGAAGAGCAGCCACGTGCCGAAGCCCTGGGGCACCCGGATCTGCCGCTGCCGCACCAGGTGCAGCAACATCGGGACGCTGAAGATGAGGAACGCGAACTCCTGCAGGCCAAGCAGCCACCACAGCGGCATACCGGCGAACAGGGCGACCAATGGCCAACCGGGCCGGAAGAACTTGAAGCTCGCCCGCACGGGTCGGCTTCTCTGTGGCACCAGGCGCGGGCGTGGCGGCGCCGTGGCCAGCTCGGACGCAGTCATCAGGCCGCCGGCTCGCGCGTGAGGCTCCAGGGCGGCGTCTCGTGCAGCAGCTCCGCGAGGCGCTCGTTGGCTTGCCGAAAGTGGTCCGCGAGCCTCGCGCGTGCGCTTGCGCTCATGTCCTGCACCGCCGGCCGCGCGTTGTAGCGGTCGAACCGCTGCGGGGACACGCTGCCCAGGCCAAGGAACGCGCCAAGCGCGGCGAACTCCTGCCCCGGTTGCTCGAAGAACCGCTCGCTGTACATGATGTGCAGTTGCTCGCGCGGGAAGAGCTGCAGAATCCGCTCGAGCTGGTCCGCGTAGTCACCGCGGCGGCGGTAGGCATGGTGCCGATGGGTGAAGCTCTCGTATGTCGGGTCGCGCCGCATCCGGTCGTACTCACCCAGGAGCCGCTCGTCCTCGAGGGCCAGCGCGGTGTCGAAGTCCTCGCGCTCGAACCCCCGGGCGCTCTCGTGCTTCCACGCGGAGTAGGCCCGCTCCACGGGGTCCCTGAGCATGGCGACCAGCTTGACGTCCGGCATCTCGCGCGCCAGCCTCTCCATCGCAAAGGGATGGAACATGTAATAGCCGCTCGCCTCGAAGACGACGGGGTGACCGTGTTGCCGGGTCCGCAGCCGGGCCGAGGCCCGCAAGGGGAAATGTCCGCGGTACCAGTCGAACCCGCGGTCGTAGTTGACGTCGAAGTAGTTGATGCCCTTGTGGAAGGTCGGCCGCACCACCTGCGGGTGCTCCATCAGCGCCCGGAACAGGGAGGTGGTGCCGCACCGCTGGCCACCGATCATGATGAAGTCGGGCAGCACCCGCGCGCCGGCCGTGGCGCCCCCGAGAGCGACGTATCCCCGGCGGCCGAGTCGTTGCAGCGGTTCGGGGACCGCCTTGCGCACGCTCATGATCCGCTCCACCCCCATCGTTCCATCACCGGGATGCCGAAGTCGGTCTCGAGTCTGCGGACCTCGGAGTCGAGCTGCTCGCGCACGTACATCGCGTCCTCGGCCGACAGCCGCGGGGCCCGGTCACCCAGTTGTTTGTAGAGCAGCCGATGGGTCAGCGGTGACCCCTTGACCTTGCCGACCAGCTTGGCGCCGTCGTGGTCGCGCACCACTCTTGCGGCAGTGCGGATCGCTCGGGCAAGAGGCACGAAACGTGCGCCGCTGGCGGGCAGTCTGCTCTCGAGCGCCGACTCGTCCAGCGTCATGGGGGTCAGGCCGAGCCAGCGGACGACCTGGTTCGTGAAGGCCTGTGGGTCAGCCTTGAGGTCATCGAACAGGGCGATGAGCAGTTGGTCGCGGTCCAGGTGTTCCAGGAAGCGAGACAGCTGGGTTGCGTAGCGACCGTGTTCGAGCAGCTCGGGACGGGTCTGCAGGGTGGCCCGGAACGTCGTCTCACCCTCGCCGTGCTTGAGCATGTAGAGGTAGGACGAAAAGGCCCGTTCGGCCGGCTCCCGCAGGGTCACCATCACACGAGGCCGACCAAGGTCCGCGGTGATGCGTTTCGGAGCGTCCGGGCAGGCCAGGTAATCGGGGCACACCTCGCCGACGACCCGATGCTGCGGGGTGGCGCCGCGGAACTGGGACGCGTACCAGCTCACCCCGCGGTCGTAGTAGCGGTCGAAGTAGTAGAGGTCCTTCGCGGGGGAGAGGAAGATCTGGGGGTGTTGTGCGAGCGCCATGTGCAGCCACGAGGAGCCCGCCTTGTCGGGACCCACGTAGAGGAAGTTGGGCAAGGTGGCCGAATGTGCCATCAGGACAGGCCCCTTCCCGTGAGGCGCGCAGCCTTGAGAGCGATGACCGGCTCCAGGCCGGTCGCCGCCTGCGCCACGGCGAGGTAGGCGTGGGGAGCGAGCGGATAGCGAACCAGGGCCTTCGATGCCGTCCGCAGCGCTGCCCGGCGCCGCCCCAGCGAGGACTGGGCGAACGCTATCTGCCCGAGGATGCGGGCGTGACCTCGGCGGCTCGCGCGCAGTTCCGGGTGGATCGTCAGGAGGTACTCGAGGGCCTGGATGTTGTTGTCCTGACGCGCCAGGAACCACGACTGGACGTTCTTGCGAATGTCGGCCAGCGGCTCCTTGACCACCCCGATCTGGCCAACTCTGGCGACGCGAAGCACGAATTCGTAGTCCTCCCCGTACGCGTGCGGCAGCGTCTCGTCGTAACGTCCGGCCTTGGCGAAAGTGTCCCGCCGCATCATCAACGTGGAGGAGTGCAGCTCCTTCACGCGGTTGTGGACGAGAGTGGACAAGGGGATCCGGGCGGCACGCGCCGGCCAGTCCCTGACCCGGTCGGGGAAGAGCAGTCGGATGCCGGAGCCCACCACCAGCAGGTCGGGCTGCTCGCGCAGCAGCTGCACCTGCCTGGTCACCTTGTCGGTGTGCCAGAGGTCGTCGTCGTCGCAGGTGGCGATGAACTCCCCCTTGGCCACCTCGAGTCCGCTGTTGCGCGAGCCGGCAAGGCCGGGCAGGTGCCTGTTGCTCAGGACCTTGATCTCACGGTCGACCGTTCCCCGCGCCGTCAGCGACTGGTCCTCCGGCTCCTGGTCGTGGATGACAAGGATCTCGATGGGACCGGCATAGTCCTGCGCGACGATCGTGTCCAAGGTCTCGCGGACGAGCTCCGGCCGACCGCGGGTGGAGACCACCACGGAGACCATGCCGGTGATACCGCCGGAGTCAGCTGTTGGCGATTCGGCACCTGCGGCCGGTTCGAGACGACTGTTCACAGTGATCAAGGGTTCCGTTCTCTGGGCAGAATTCGGCGTAGCGCTCGGCGTGGACGGCGACGGGTCACGGCGACTGCCGAAAGGCAGGCCGATCGTCGAGGCGATGAGCCGGTCGCGGCGGGAGAGGTGGTTGCGCCAGGCCTCGTCGAGGCGAAGCTGCACCGTGCCCTCGACGAATCTCGAAGGATTGCCGGACAGTCCGTGGCTGGACCCGAGACTGACCTCACCGTCCCGGACGTGGTCGAGCCAACCGGGCTGAGGTGGGAGGCCGACCTCGGCCAGCACACGGCTGACGTGACCCGGCGCGTCCCGCACGAGGTCCTCGTAGTGGACCAGAGCCGTCGGGATCCGCCTGGTCCGGAGCAGGCCGGTCTCGGCGTGGTTGACCGACCAGCGAGCAGCCGTGATGGCGATGCTCCGGCGTTCCATCTTCTCGACCTCGTGTGTGGCCTGGGGCCGCTCGACATCCTTCTGCATGGAATAGGCCACACCGCGGACGTCACGCACGACGTGGACCACCCGAAGGTTGATCTCGGATCCGCAGAGTGCGAGCGCCTGGGCCGGCCACTTGCTGGCGTCCACCACATGGCTTGCCCCTGCCGTCGCCAGGACGGCGGAGTACAGCGTGGCGTACAGACCGCGGTACTCCGCAGCGCGCGCGCGGAAGCCCGCGGCCCGGATCGGGCTCAGCAGCTGGGCGATGTGCCGCTGCCGCGCCACCCCTGCCTGCAGCGCCCCCATGTGGTCGAGGACGTCGGTGCTCCAGCCGCCGAAGGCACGCTCGCCGACGGAGACCCAGAACGGACACTCCGAGAAGTGCTCGCCGCAGCCGCACCGCTCGTCGCCACGCGCCACCCGGCGGGGTATGTCGATCAGCTCGCCGACGTTGACGAACCCGGGCACGCTGCCCAGCACCCGCTCGAGCAGGGTGCTGCCGGACCGGCTGGCCCCAGCAAGGTAAACGACACTCGGCGGGGCGGTTGCCCCGACGCCCTCCACGCTCATGCCGATCCTTCCCCTCAATGACCCGCCCAGCGTAGGTCGGTCCGGGGGAATTCGAAGGGCGATTCGGCAAAGTGGCACGGACCCCCTGGAAGGGGCCCTCGGGTGACTAGTCAATTCGGGCCATTTTGGGCTGATGGTCGTCTGACTTCCTCGTTTTCCTGACGCGGGGCCCTCCGAGGAGGTTCTCTGGCACCCGTACCGCCATAGGCGGTGGCCGTTGTGGCCCGAAGGGGAAGAGCGGACAAATCAGGGGCTCATGTCGATGAGCCGCTCATGGTGATGAGGTGACTGCCTTGCGCAAGACACGGCTGGCTTTCCTTTCGGTCCTCGCCCTTGTCGCCGCGCTGTTGGGGGTGGTGGCTCCAGTGGCCGTCCCCGCTGCAAGCGCGGCCACAGTGAACGACGTCCCCGGAGCGGTTCCCGTGTCCGGCACTCCGGCGATCGACGACGGCCAGGTGCTGGCCATCACGCAGGTGGGTGACACGGCCTTCGTAGGGGGCAACTTCACGACGATCAGCCAAACGCCCAGCAGTACCACCATCAACCAGCCGTACATCATGGCGTTCGATGCCAACACCGGAGCCCTCCGGACGACCTTCCGCCCACAACTCAATGGTCTGGTGCAGGCACTACTGCCGGGTCCGACCGCGGACACCGTCTACGTCGGCGGCGCCTTCACCCAGGTGAACGGCCGATCAGAGTCTCGTCTGGCCCTGCTCGACGTGAACACCGGTGAGCCGATCACCTCGTTCAACGGACCAAACATGAACGCGGGTGTGCAGGCGCTGGGTCGGCGCGGTGACCGTCTCTACGTCGGGGGCTACTTCGACCAGGTCGGCGGCGACCCGGCGGGTGGCCTCACCTCGGTCAACGCCACCACCGGCGGCGTGGATGGCTTCCTGAACGTGCAGCTCACCGAGCACCACAACACCTCGCCCGGCGGGAAGCAGGAGCCGATCGGGGTGCGGGACATGGACCTCAGCTCGGACGGTTCCCGCCTCGTCGTCGTCGGGAACTTCCGCAAGGCGGACGGCCTCGACCGCGACCAGGTGGTCCTGATCAACACCGCCGGCACGCAGGCAACCGTTCAGCCGGACTGGAACACCAACCGCTACCAGCCACTGTGCTTCTCGTGGGCGTTCGACGCCACGGTCCGTGGCGTCCGCTTCGCGCCCAGCGGCAACTGGTTCGCGATCACCGCAACCGGCGGTCACAACACGGGAACCCTCTGCGACGGTGTCGCACGGTTCGAGACCGCGGCCACGGGCACCGACATCCAGCCGACCTGGTTCTCGGCCACCGGTGGTGACACCCTTCGTGGCATCGCAGTCACCGACAAGGTCGTCTTCGTCGGCGGGCACATGCGCTGGATGAACAACACCTTCGGCAGTGACTACGCGGCGCAGGGTGCCGTCCCGCGGCCTGGACTGGCGGCGGTGGATGCACAGAACGGTGTCCCGGTGGCCTGGAACCCCGGCCGCAACCCACGTGGCGCAGGCGCCTTCGCCCTCTACGCCGGTCCCGACGGGATCTACGTCGGCAGTGACACCGAGTGGATCGGAAACCGGGATTACCGGCGCAACCGGATCGCCTATTTCAAGTTCGACGAGGGCAAGCAGCTGGCATCGACGACGTCCCCCGCGCTGCCCGGCAACGTGATGATCGGTGGTTCCCAGGGCAGCACGGCGAACAGCAACGTGCTCTACCGCGTCAACGCCGCGGGTCCGGCACTGCAAGCGGTGGACTCCGGTCCCAACTGGGCAGTGGACGACAACCCGCAGAGCCCCTACCACAACAGCGGAAACAACGCTGCCACCTATGACCCGGTGCCTTCGGTGGACGGCACGGTGCCGGCGTCGACACCGCGCTCGGTCTTCGACTCCGAGCGGTGGGACGGCGGCGGCGACCCGGAGATGGCCTGGAACTTCCCCGTGCCAGCTGGACAACAGGTCTCGGTGCGGCTCTACTTCGCCAATCGGTGCAGCTGCACCGGCACCGCCGGCCAGCGTGTGTTCAACGTCGACATCGACGGCCAGCGCGTTCTGTCGAACTTCGACATCGTTGCCTCCGCTGGTGACCAGACCGGCACCATGCGACAGTTCAACGTCACCAGTGACGGTTCGGTCGACATCCAGTTCGGACACGTCACCGAGAACCCGCTGATCAACGGCATCGAGATCGTCAAGGCCGGCGGTGGCGGCGCGACGCCGCCTCCGCCGGGTACCCTCAGCCAGGTCACCTTCGACGGCCAGACGGCCGGGACCCTGCAGCCAGTGAACGCGGGCGACCTCGACTGGAGCAAGACGCGCGGCGCCTTCATGCTCGGCTCCACGCTCTACTACGCAGACGTCAGCGGCGCCCTCTACCAGCGGGTGTGGTCGAACGGTTCCTTCGGGGCGGCGACCAAGCTCGACCCCTATCACGACCCCAAGTGGGACGGGGTGCGCACCGGGAGCGGTGACAGCGTCTACGACGGCGTGACGGTCGCCTTCTACGGGCAGTTGAGCAACCTGACCAGCATGTTCTACTGGAACGGGCGCATCTACTACACGCTGTTCGGCCAGAGCACCTTGCGCTACCGCTACTTCACGCCTGACGCGGGCATCGTCGGCCCGGACGAGTTCACGGCGTCGACCGACCCGATGTGGTCGGACGTCGGCGGGGCCTTCCGCGACGGCAACACGCTCTACTTCGTCAAGCAGTCGACGGGAGCTCTCTGGAAGATCTCCCTGGCGAACGGTACCGTCACGGGCTCGGCGACCAAGGTCAACGACCCTGCGTCCGGCGGGATCGACTGGCGCGGCAGGTCCGTCTTCATCGGGCCGCAGGCGCCGGTGAACAAGCCTCCGGTGGCGGCATTCACGTCTGGTTGCACAGCGTTGGACTGCACGTTCGACGGCACCGGGTCCTCTGACCCGGACGGCAGCGTGGCCTCGTGGTCGTGGAACTTCGGTGACGGCACGACCGCCACCGGGTCGAGGCCCTCCCACAGCTACACCAGCCCCGGCAGCTACCCGGTCACGCTCACCGTGACCGACAACAACGGCGCGACGGGCCGGGTGCAGAAGACCGTGCAGGTGTCCGCGCCGCCGAACCAGGCTCCGCTGGCGTCGTTCTCGGTGGATTGTCAGGGTCTGTCGTGTTCGTTCGATGGGTCGGGGTCGTCGGATCCGGATGGCAGCATCGCGTCGTATGCGTGGTCGTTCGGTGATGGTGGGACGTCGACGGAGGTCAAGCCGAGCCATGTGTATGCCGGGGATGGTCAGTTCACGGTGAAACTGACGGTGACCGACAACGGTGGTGCCACGGGTGTGGTGTCCAAGTCGGTGTCGGTGTCGTCGGCTCCGGTGGGTGCCGGGATCGCGTTCGTGGCTGGCCAGAGTGTCACGGTCAGCTCGCGAACGCCGTCGGTGCCGGTGCCGGACGGGGTGTCGGCTGGTGACGTGTTGGTGTTGGCGGTTGACGCGAACAACACGGCGGTGGACATGGACGCTCCGGCGGGGTGGACCGCGGTGGACACGGTGTCGATCGACGGGATGTCCTCGAAGGTGTGGTGGAAGGTCGCCGACGCCGGTGATGCCGGTTCTCCGGTGCAGGTGTCGCTGAGCAAGTGGTCGAAGTCGGGTCTGCAGGTGATGGCGTACTCGGGTGTGGACGCGTCCAACCCGGTGGGTGCGTTTGCCAGCGCGTCGGACACCACTCGGACCAACAGCCACACGGCGCCGGCGGTGTCGTTGTCGCCGGGTGACGTGGCGCTGCGCTTGTGGAGCGACAAGTCGACCAACACGACCTCGTGGTCGGTGCCGGCCGGTCAGTCGGTCCGGGGCGAGGCGTATGACGATGGCAGTGGCTCGATGAGCGTGCTGGCGGCGGACGGCGGCCCGGAGGCGGGCACCACGGCAGGTGCCGTGACCGCCACTGCCAACTCGCGCGGCTCCCAGGCCATCATGTGGACCGTCCCCCTGCGGGAGGCTTCAGCTGGTGGCGGCAACGCCACACCCCTGGCGTCGTTCTCGGTGGATTGTCAGGGTCTGTCGTGTTCGTTCGATGGGTCGGGGTCGTCGGATCCGGATGGCAGCATCGCGTCGTATGCGTGGTCGTTCGGTGATGGTGGGACGTCGACGGAGGTCAAGCCGAGCCATGTGTATGCCGGGGATGGTCAGTTCACGGTGAAACTGACGGTGACCGACAACGGTGGTGCCACGGGTGTGGTGTCCAAGTCGGTGTCGGTGTCGTCGGCTCCGGTGGGTGCCGGGATCGCGTTCGTGGCTGGCCAGAGTGTCACGGTCAGCTCGCGAACGCCGTCGGTGCCGGTGCCGGACGGGGTGTCGGCTGGTGACGTGTTGGTGTTGGCGGTTGACGCGAACAACACGGCGGTGGACATGGACGCTCCGGCGGGGTGGACCGCGGTGGACACGGTGTCGATCGACGGGATGTCCTCGAAGGTGTGGTGGAAGGTCGCCGACGCCGGTGATGCCGGTTCTCCGGTGCAGGTGTCGCTGAGCAAGTGGTCGAAGTCGGGTCTGCAGGTGATGGCGTACTCGGGTGTGGACGCGTCCAACCCGGTGGGTGCGTTTGCCAGCGCGTCGGACACCACTCGGACCAACAGCCACACGGCGCCGGCGGTGTCGTTGTCGCCGGGTGACGTGGCGCTGCGCTTGTGGAGCGACAAGTCGACCAACACGACCTCGTGGTCGGTGCCGGCCGGTCAGTCGGTCCGGGGCGAGGCGTATGACGATGGCAGTGGCTCGATGAGCGTGCTGGCGGCGGACGGCGGCCCGGAGGCGGGCACCACGGCAGGTGCCGTGACCGCCACTGCCAACTCGCGCGGCTCCCAGGCCATCATGTGGACCATCCCCCTCCGCGTCTCCCAGTAAAGGAAGTGTCATGACCAGGCGATCTTCTGCAGTCATTCTCGGATGCGTGGTGCTGACGGCCGTCGCGGGCTGCAGCAGCACTGCTTCGGACTCGGCGAGCCCTGGTCAGTCCGCCGGCGCTGGCGCGAGTGCGCACTCGACTGCGCCGGCGGCCGTGAGCTCCCCGAGCGCCGGCAACAGCACCAAGCCCACCGTGTCGTCGAAGGGGTCCGCCAAGGCCAAGACCTCCGGCAGCGCCACGCACGGCACGCCGCAGGACCAGGGCGAGACCCACGCGGCCAAGGACGATAGCGCGGTGGGGTCGACCAAGCCCGGTGGGGAGCCCTCGCTCACCGCCGCCTCGGTGCTCAACCGCCTGCCCAACCCGGCCGGATCCTGCCCGGCTGTGGGCGGCGGGCGAGACGTGCGCTCCGGCAGCATGGCGGCGGGGCCCTTCGACACGGCCAAGAAGCAGTTCGCGACGAGCCGTTCGACCTCGCCGGAGCCGACCAAGGTCCGTCTCTACTGGATCCCGAAGTCGGGCAAGGCGGTCTCGGGCGGACTGGTGCTGAAGGTCACCAAGGTGGCCGCCGGAGCCAAGACCAACACCGTGCGGGACGGGGTCGTGTCGGACGCTGCCGGGGTCAGCTTCTACGACAGCCAGGTCCCGATCGCGGGACCTGGGACCTGGCAGATCAAGGCGACGTCCGGTCAGGACACCGGCTGCTTCCGCGTCACTTTCAAGCGGTAGCCGACAACCAGATTCGGGCGGTAGCCGACAACCAGCTCGCTCAAGTGAGGAGCCGGAACCGCCGCCGGTTGAGCTCCTCGAGCACGTCCCCGGCGCCCGCTTCCAGCACCGCGACGTCGCCGGCGTCCACCTTGGCGCGCCAGGCGTTCGCGACCACGGCGGGCGAGCGGTCGAGATTGTGCAGGGCAGAGGAGTTCTCGGCCGAGGCGGCCCCACCGCCGAAGAACCGTGCGGCACTGTCGCTCCAGGTCAGTGAGACTGCTGCGAAGAGTGCCTTGGCGGCCGATTCGCCCCCGGTGGCCAACTCCTCGTGCGACACGACCATCGCCGCCGGCAGGCTGGACAGGTCCTCGAGTGCCATCCGGTAGAGCGCGGCCCACGTGGCCCCCAGATTGCCCACCTCGTCGGCCGGCCAGCGCGTGGCGCCGCCCCCGTGCGTGGACGGAATCCGTTCGAGCTGTTGGAGCTCAACGGGGTTCGCCGCCCAACCGACGCGGCGGAAGCTCGCCAACATGGCCCCCGGGTGGCGATAGACGATCACCGGCAGGGCACCCGTCACGGAGGTCAGCATGGGCAGGGACAACAGCGCGAAGGGATCCTTGACGATCATGCGCGTCGAGGGCAGGGGGGCTGCCCACTGCCGGTTGCCGTAGCGGCTGTAGACTAGGGGGTTCAACCCCCGGTATGCCGTGTTCAGCCGGCGACGTTGCTGCCTCGACGGCTCGCGGAGCCGGGTCCAGCCGTCGAGGGTGCCACCGAGTGCGTACTGGGAGCCGCGGGGGTTCATCGGCTCCCGTCCCGCCAGTGCGGTCCCCGCCGCGCAGGAGAGCAGGCGCGCCAACCACGTGGTGCCCGAGCGCGGCATACCCGTGACCAGCAAGGGAGCCGGGCGCGGGCACATCAGTCCCACGTCCATCTGGCGCGGGCGGTGAGGTCGTGCACGTCGTAGCCGTAGTCGGCCATGGCGTCCCCGAACTTGTCCTCGATGATGCGGCGGGAGCGGCGCTGCAGCGGGTTACCGGTGGCCATGCTGTCCCATCGCCGCAGGTAGGGCAACGAGCGTGCCGGGTCGAGGCGATGGTGCGGGATGTCACCAGTCAACCCCAGGAACAGCCGTAGTCGTTCCAAGGTCTCGTGCGGCTCGTGCACCAGGTCCTCGTAGCGAAGGACCAACAGGCGGTCGAGGTGCCGTGCGTCCGCCCGCAGGACCTCGTGGGCCACGACCCAGTGCCGCACGAGCTTGGGCAGGCTCGTCCAGCGAGCCCACTTCTTGGTCGAGAGCGCGACGACGACGGGGTTGCGGATCACCACGACGAGGCAACTGCCCGGGAAGACGCTCTGGAGGAAGCGGCCCATGACCAGGTTGGGCGGCGACTTCTCGACCAGCAGGTCGCGCTCGACGTCCCAGAAGGGCGTCCACGAGCGGAGCAGGTCCGCGCTCGTCGATGCGACGCGAAGGGGAGACTCCTCGGTCACGTGGGCTCGGGGGTCGAAGGCGAACACACCGGCACCGCCGTAGGACCGGGCGATCGGGTAAACGGACTGCAGGTGCTGTCCCTCGTCCTCCTCCACCCCGGTCGCCGTCAGACCAGCCACCTGAGGGTGTTCGGCCAGCATCCTCGTCAGCGGCGTCGTGCCGCTGCGGTGCAGACCACCGACGAAGACGAGTCGGCGCGGATCGATGCTCAGGTCGAGCCTCTGGGAAGCGGTGTCAGAACTCATCGTGTTTCGCCATCCTGGAGGGTCGAGGTGTTGACGTTGAGCCACGGACTGGCCCCGGCGTCGATGACGCCTTGGAGGACCGCACGGTTTCGGCCGAAGCGGTAGTCGCAGGTGTCGCTTGTCTTGCTGTCCCAGAGCGTGATGGCTTTGACCTGCGGGTACTTGCGGAGGACGGAAGGGATGGAGCGATACCAGTTCGCGGTGCGCTGAGCATCGTCCGGATAGAGCACCGAGCCGGACTCGCTGATCATCGCCGGCTTGTCCGGATCGATGCCCAGCGCGGGGCCATGCTCGTGGACCCAGTCATAGAAGGGCTTGAGCCGCTCTTCGAAGGAGCGGTAGGCGTCGTCCTTGATACGACCCGACTTGCAGCCGGACTGGTTGTAGACGTTCCAGCTGATCCAGTCGACGTAGCGGTTGCCCGGCCAGATCGATCCGGCGCGGGAGAGGTTCTGCTCACGGCCGGTCATGACCCAGACCCAGACGGCGTTCGTTGCCCCCGCGCTCTCGTAGACCTGGTGCACGTGTCGCCAGGCCGCCTTGTAGTCAGCTGCGCTGCCACGGGTGCCGAGCTTGCGCTGTTGGTTCCCCTCCTGCTCGAAGGTCAGGAAGACGGGAGTCTTCAGGCTTGCGATCCCCTCGGCCTGGCGTCGCAGCGAGTCGTCGTAGTCGCCCCGGGCGATCGACACATACGAGATCTGCTGGCTGTCGCCATACACGCGCGCCGCGATGCTCAGGTGCAGGATCATGCCCTTGGCCACCATCTGGCGCTCGGCGTCGGTCGGGATCGGTTGCTCGAGGTCGTGGTAGTTGTAGACGAGATCGAAGGGTCGTTTGACCTGCTGCTCCAAAGTCGCGAGCGCCGACTCGGACTTGGGTTGGGTGGAGACGCCCCACAGCGCGCCGCACGACGGCACGAGATCCTTGGAAAGAGTGCACTCGTTGCTGACCGGTGCCGACTGGTCGGAGGAGCAGGCCGCCGCACCCATCAGGACGAGCACGGCCAGCGCTGCCCGCCAGGATCTCTTCACCGCTGCGCCGCCACGGCCTGCTTGGCCTTCACCCGGTGGTGCGCCAGGGCTGGGAAGCCGTAGTGGCGGCGCACCAGCATCCACAGCAGAGGAGCGATGCACAGCACGCCCCCGAGTGCCATCGCCGTGGTCACGGTGGGGAGCCCGAGCATCTTCAGCGACGAGGCCAGCAGCACGAAGGCCAGTGCGCGGCGCACCAGGCCACCGGGGGCCCGGGAGGAGAGGTGTGCGCCGACCCACACACCCGGAATGGACCCCACGAGCAACGACACGGTCACGCCCAGGTGCAGGTCGCCGAAGAAGATGTGGCCCAGGGCCGCCGCCATCACGAGGGGGACCGCCTGGACCAGGTCGGTGCCCACGAGCTGGCTCGCCTTGAGGCCGGGGTAGAGCGCCATGAGGGCGATGATGATCAGCGAGCCGGCTCCCACGGAGGTCAGGCCGACGACCACGCCACCCACGATGCCGACGGCGACGGTGGACAGGATGCGGACCTTGATCACCGGCGGCCCACCGGGGAGTGCCTCGCCCTTGCCGTCCCGACGTCTGGCCCGCTCCAGCAGTCGGAGGTAGGCGCGGATCGTCAAGCCGGTCGCCGCCACGAGCAGCGCCCCACCGAGGGCGACCTGGATGACGTGCTGGACATGCTTTCCGTCTCCGAGGGCCCGCGCGATCAGCACGCCGCCGAACGCAGCGGGGACCGAGCCCACGACGAGCCACTTCACGAGGTTGAGGTTCACCGTGCCGTGGCGGAGGTGGACGAACGAGCCCACCGGCTTCATGAACGCACTGGCAACGAGGTCGCTCGAGACGGCCGCGAGCGGCGGGACACCGAAGATCAGGACGAGGGCCGGCGTCATGAGCGCCCCACCCCCCATGCCGGTCAGGCCCACGATGATGCCGATCCCGAACGACGTCACCGTCATCACTGGATCGATCACTTCACGTCCCTGCCTCCCGACCGAGGCTACGCACCGTCACACGCGGCGCACGCCTTCTCACCACCGTCGTAGAGCACCCCCGGCTCGTCCAAGCTGGCTGTCGGCGCCGTGCTGCCCCACGCAATGACGTTAACGAAATGTTGCGTGAGCGGTGTGGTGAATGCAGAAATCGCCGCAACTTCGCGTGCACGACCGGAGCGCAACCCAGGTAGGGCGTGGGGCCGGGGCCGGTCGAGCAGCTACGAAGGGTCCGTGTGTGTGGCAGAGCGTTCCGCGCGTCGGATGGCTCGTCGCGAACGGAGGTAAGCCCACGGACCCCTGATGATGCCCCTGAGTTCGGTGCGAGTCAGGTCTGCGGGAAAAAACGGGGACTTGCCGGCGTTCTTCTCCGAGCGGGGCGACAAGAGCACACGTATCGATGCCGGTGCCCGCGTGAGGAGATGGGGCAACCGAGCAGGCCGGGTCACGACCAGTTTGGTCATGTGCGCTGTCAGCCCGGTCCCGTAGGCGTAGACCTGCTGACGCAAGTGGCCGTAATCGCGCCGGTGGTGGTGACGCACCACCGCGCCTGGTTGGTAGACCATCGTGCCTCCGGAGAGGTAGATGGCTCGGAACACGTCCAGGTCCTCGCCGGCGCACGTTGATGTGCCCGGGCCCAGAGCGGGGTCGAATCCGCCGATCGCACGAAGGGCTGAGGTGCGGAAGGCCATGGAATTGCCGGAACCGAACTCGGCCGCGGTATAAGGAAATGCCACCCCGCGCCGACCAGTGACGGCAGGGCTGGGGGATCCCGCCTCATGTGCCAGGGTGCTCAATCGATCCTGAAGCGCCACATCGAGTCTGTCGGGAGACCACACTGCCAGCCTGTAACCCTTTTCGAAGCCGTTGAACTCCTCGAACCAGACCTGTTCCACCGTCTCGAGCGACAGGGGCACGACGAGACCGGTGACGCACTGGATTCGCTCATCACAGTCGAACACTTCTGTGATGCGCCGAGCCCAGTCGAGATCCGGGACCGCGTCGTCGTCGACAAAGGCGACGAGTGGCGTCCGGACGTTGGCCAACCCCGTGTTGCGCGCATGCGAGGCACCCAGCCGTGGCTCGGGCAGGATGCGCAGTCTGGTGTCGTCGATCCCCGCCAGCCGTTGTGAGACACCGTGCGACGTCGGGTCGTTGTCCACGACGATGAGCTCGTCGAGCGGCTGGTCCTGGTTCAGCAGCGAGGTCACGGCCTGGCGCAACTGTGGGCTGACCCCGAGCGTGGCCACGACGACCGACAGCCGGCGCGCCGCGGGACCCCCGCTCGTGGTGGTGGCAGCCGGCTCGGACAACGAAGCGGCGTGACTCGGCGGAGCCGAGGTGAGGACGTCAGGGGCCACGCGCCGTACAGCTTCGATCCAGTCGGCGTGGCTTGCCATTGCGCAGAGGCCGGAGACCCGCGCCTGACCCAGAGGCCAGCCATGATGGCGCAACAGCAGGTGCGCCTGGCCGCTCCGGGCCTCAGGCAGCGGTGCGGTCTCGTCGGCGACCTCGAGATCCTGCACCACAAGTGGAACGAATCCATCAGCCGGGCCTCGCGCGTCTGCGTGATGACCTCTGGCGCCCATTGCGTCTCCTCGTAAAGGTGATGTCACCACCCTGTCAGGGCGGAGCCGCCGATGACCTCCAACTACTTCCGATACTAACGTCGCGAGATCCTACGTCGACCGCTCGCGCTTGGCCGCAGTACTCGCTTGTGCTGCATTCACGAAAGCGCGGAAATGTGCAGATGCGTCATGGGACACTCCCTCTGGTCTGCTTGGCATGTCCTCCATGCAGCGGCTCGTGGATCTGACACTGGTGAGGAGGTCCTGGCTGATGCTGTCGCGCTTGCGGCGGTTGCGCGCGATCCGGTCCCTGGTGCGGCGAATCGGCGTGCATCGGGTGGTTACGCTCGCCGCGATCCTCCAGTGGCCGGTCCACCTGGCGTCGCGACGCCTCCTGGCCACGGTGCCACGCGACCCGCGACTGGTGGTCATGGGCTCGCCACTGGACAGGTTTGCCGACAACGCGGCATACCTTTTCCTACACATGTCGGAGCACGCTGACGGGCTGGAGACGGTGTGGATCAGCGGGTCCTCCGATGTGGTGGGTCGTCTTCGTTCGCAGGGCTACCGCGCGGAGCGACGTTGGTCGAGACGAGGTGTGCTGGCCACGGTGCGTGCAGGAACCTTCGTCTACGCCGGCTATCGCTCTGACATCAACGCCTGGTTGTCTCACGGCGCGAGGACGGTGTCACTGTGGCACGGGCTCCCGATCAAGCGCGTCGAGTCCAGTATCGGGAGCCCAGGAGAGTCACAGAGCCGTCTGGCCGCGCGGGTCGCTCGGATCGGGCGAGAGGCCCCGCCCGACTTCTTGCTGTCCTCCAGCGACTTCGTCACCGAGTGCTTCTCCGACTGGTTCAACGTGCCTGCCGACCACTGCTGGGAGCTGGGCTATCCGCGCAGCGATCACCTGGTGGCGGCTCCCGATAGGCCGCCCGCTGCCCTGGTCTGGCACGACGAGGTGTGGGAGCGGCTCACCGCGGGGACGCGAGTGGTCGGCCTCTTTCTTACCTGGCGTGACGACCTCGTCGACGACGTCGTCGACGAGGCCTTGGTGCGTCGTCTGGTGGACACCTGCGAACGCGAGGGAGCCGTGCTCGTCTACAAGGCGCACTACAACGTCGCTCCCACGGCCGTCCCTCAGAAGTGCGTACTGATACCCGGAGACGCCGATCTGCATGCCTATCTCGGCTTGTGCGACGTGCTGATCACCGATTACTCCTCGATCGCGCTCGACTTCCTGCTCATGCGCCGACCTGTCGTCTACTACATGCCCGACCTCGAGCACTACGCGAAGCATCGTGGCCTCGCCATCGATCCCGAAACCCTCCCGGGGATCTTGACCCGCGACCAGTCGTCGCTGCTCAAGGCGGTCGAGTCGGTGGTCCGCAATCCGGACAGTGTGCCTTGGACCGCGGCTGACGAGGGGCTCCTGACCAAGATGTGGGGTGCCTATGACGGGCACGGGTCAGTGGCGATCGTCGAGCAACTCGAGCAAACCATCGCGCCCGGGTCGGCGAACACGTCTTCAGCGATGGGCGGCTGGCCAACTCGGTGACGCCACCTCATCGAGGAGGCTCATGAAGTGACGTCTGACCAGAAGTCTGCGACCAACCGCAAGGCGGGGCGCCCGCTCTGTGATGCCGGCGTCCCGAGTCGCCCACCGGGTGATCAGGCTCAGCACCATGAGCGGTCGCAGGGCGCCCGACCATGGAGCGCCACCGTAGTAGGCATCCAGGAACGTCGCAGTGGCCCGGCGCCGTAGCCATTGGGCCTGACGCAGGCCCCCACCCGCCACGAACAGTGGTGCGTCAAAGAGCATCAGGAGGAAGCGCACCACATCAAGCTCGGCCCAGTCCTCCTGTGTGAGGTCTGGGTCAAGGCAGTACACGGTGGCCGAAGACAGAACTACGTTCTCCGGAGCGAAGTCGCCGTGCAGTAGAACCCGAGACCCCGCCGATATCGGGGTGAGTTCATGCGTCCTGGCGAACCACTGCCCATGTCCGGGCAGTCCGGCCGACTCCAGCAACCGAGCGCCACGGGCCAGCGCACGACGCTCCAGATCAGGCAGGTCCAAGTGGCTGGACTGCGGTGCCTGGATGGAATGCACCGCCCGGAGGGCCCCTGCCGCTGCACCGACTGCACGAAGCAGAGTGTCGTCGTCCAGGAGTGCGCGCGGCCCCATGAGCTCGGTGATCGCGTGGCCCGGAACGTACTCCATGGCGAAGGCCTCGATCTCGGCGAGATACGCCAGCGGGCGGGGGGCCCGGACCGCTCCACCCGCACGAGCGAGGCCATCGTGCAGACGTCGTAGGCCCTCATATTGGGCGGTTGCGTGCAGGGGTGATGCGAGGTCATCCTGTCGGATGGTGACGTTGGGCCGCTTGACGACCCAGCGACAGCTGGTCGGATCGCTGGCGAGGCCGACAAAGTACAGCACGGACCGTCGCCTCGAGCTGGTGCGGATGACCACGAGGCGCTCAAGATCGCCGTGTTTGACCTCCTCCGACAAGGCCGTCTGCAGGGAGCCAAGGACGACATCCTCGGCCACGGTGTCAGTGATCATCGAGGGCCGACCGGACCCGGGCCCGGACCAGCCCGGCGATCTCGTCGCTCGGTTGGTGCGCATCCAGCGTCACCACGGGGAAGGCCCCGGCGGCGAGGTGGTCGTAGAACTGTGCCTGCCTGGACAATTGGGCGACAGACCATTGTTCCGGCTTGCGCGCATAGGCGACCTCGGGATCAACCCGCAGGAGGAACTCGACGTCGGGTGCTGGCGCGATCAGGCCGACCACGCGGGACAGCCATGCCGCAGGCACGTCCGCGTACCAGAACTGGAGTTTCACGATCGTGTCGAGGCGATACCGGTCGAGCACGAGGAACTCCGCCTGGCTGCCCGCTGCCCGCCGGCGCAGGCTCAATCCAGCAGAGACGGCAGACAAGGTGGCCACGGTGGTCCACACGACGGACTTCACGACCTGGTGGCGCCTGCTCGCGCCCACCGCCTCAGCTCTTTCCCCTGATGCTGCCGTCCTGCGTTTGGGCCCCAGCCTGCTGCGGAAGTTGGCCGGCAGGCGGTTCAACAGCGGCTCCGGCCAGATCTTGAAGGGGATCCACAACACTTCGACAGAGTGGTCCTCTCCGACTGTGGCGACAAGCGAGTCAATCTGTCGGGTCTTCCCTGCGCCGTCGAGCCCCGAGAACGACACCCGCACCTGCCTCCTGGGAGATCCGGCGGCCGACCTGCCGACGCCTCTCATCCGTGCCGCGCCCGCCGTACTCGCCCTTTGCCAGCCCTCATACGATCGTCGGTGCGCGCGCCACAGCGCGGGGTAGATCGACCTGGCTGCCGCCCGTACCGGTTGAGCTGGTGCCGCCCTGAGCCACTCCCGACGGCGGGTCGTTCCGGCGGGTGCAGCCGATGGGGCCAGCTGCTGCCCGAGCCGGTTGAGCGCGTCCCAATCCTCGCGGCCTACCGCCTCAAGGACTCGCTCGGCGGACCAATTTGCGGGGCAGAGTCCCTCGAAGACCAGTTCACCGAGGCGGCCGCGGCTCACCTCATCGACGACCGCGACCAATTCCGCACGTCGACGGTCGTTCACGTGCTGCTTGTCGAACACACAATGCAGCAGCACCGTCCAGAACATGTCGGTGGGATCGAGGACGTTGATGCCATCGCGGCTCCTACGTCGGTCGAGGCAGGCGTCTTCCAGTCCAGTATGGATCGGTCCATTGCGTCGGTAGATGAGCTTGGTCACGACGTCGAGCTTCACGCCACGCCCGGGACGCATGCTTCCCAGGACGTAGAAGCGGTGCCAAGGGTGCATCATCCCGGGCAGCGCCACGGCGCCGAGACTATAAATGATCTTCTCCATGGAGCCGAGGTCATCTGCGCTGACAAGGAGGTCGATGTCTCGTCCCTCCTCGCCGAGCCCCGTCAGACCCCGGAGCAGCGCCCACCGGATCCCTGCCTCGTCGAGCGCCCCAAAGACCTCGGCAACCTTCGATGAGTTGGGGTTCGTCACAGTCATGAGGTGGCTCCGATCGCCGTCACGGTTTTGCGCCAGACCAACAACAGTGCCGCGGCCGCGCCGGCGACCTGAGCGACCAGCCAGGCGATCGCCATACCCTCGACACCAAGGCGCGGAGTCAGCAAGAGGCACAAGCCGATGGTCAAGGCGGCATTCTGCGCCCGGAGCCAGACGATGATCCCAATGCGGCGATGTGCCCGCGACTCGGCGATCGCAAAGGTGACCACCGCTCGCGGCACGCTGGCCAGCAGCAAGATCTGCAGTGTGAGCACTCCCTGAGCGGCGTAGCCCGAGCCGTACAACTTCAGGATGAGGGGGGCCGAGACGAGTCCGAGCAGGACCACAACACCGACAAACGGCACAACGCTGCGCAACAGCGTGCGTCGCAGCGCAGCGGGATCTCCACCGTATGACGTCTCCACAGTCAGTGCCGTGCCGACGTTGTTGGCGAGCAGGTCCATCGTGGAGGAGACCAGCCACGCTACCGCGAAGACGGATGCACGAACCGGGCCCAGGAGCCCGAGCGCCAGAACCGGCAGCAGCAGGGTCGATGACGCCTGGAAGAGATAGCCGAAGTAGTCCAGAGCCAGCTTGCGTGATGACTCCCCCCTGAGCGGGGCCGTTGCTTGTGTGCGGGGCCGGCGCCCCTGGTTGCGGAAGATGAAGCAGGAGACCACCGGCACGATGAGGAGCAAGGGAATCAACCAACTCCCGAAGATCCCGACCTCGGGCAGGCTCGCCGCAAGCAGCACCAGCAGGCCGATCTTCAGGATGCCGAAGACTGCGTTCTCGATGGGAACGGCGACTCCCCACCCGGTTGAAGCCAGGACGGCGTCTTGTAGGGCGAACATGTTGAAGGCCAACACCGCAAGGGCGAACAGCAGCATCCGGTTCGTGGTCCCCAGGATGTCCGACAGCCCGCTCAGGTGTGGAAGCACGAAGGTCAAGAACACACTCAAGATGGCGAGGGAGTACACCGTCACGACTGCGTAGATCCGCAGAACCACTCGGCGACCGTGTTCACCGGCGCGCGGCACCAGCACACTGATGCTTGGTCCCAGATTGAGCTGGGCGAAGCCTGAGAGCGTCGTCATCAGGGCGATCAGTGCGGTGTTGGTTCCGACTGCTTCCTGGTCGTAGGCGCGGGCCGCGACCACCCAGTAGGCGATGCCCAGGAAACCGTTCACGCCGGTGTTCACCACGAGGGGAAGCGAGGTCCGGACCAGGCCATCTCGCCTGAGTCGCACGGCTTGAGAGCGGAGCCGTTCGGTGGTGCTGATCTGCGTCAAAGGAGGCTCCTCCGAGGTCCTCGATGTCACAACGGTCGTATGGCGGTGAGCCAACCGGCCCACTCACGGCTTTGTGAGAATTGCCAGGTCCGGGGGCCGGTTGGTCCGGCTTGGGACAGTGGGGCGTCGTCGAACTCCTGCCGTTTCCCGTCCAGGTCCCACACCTGGGTCATCTCTTGCGGTGCCGTGATCGTGATCGATGTCGCCCCGGTGTTCAGGCCCATGCAGCCGAGGAGGACATCGTCGGCAGCGGTGGTGGTGATGCCGGGCAGGGTGGCTGTGTTTGCCGATGGGCCGGACGCGATGGACACCTCGGTCTCCGGCGCCGACGCTCCGGTGTATCGGGCGATGCCGCCCGAGCTCGTGACACTCTTGGAGTAGCCCCAGTGGTAGCTGCTGGGTTCCGAGGCACCGGCGATCTTGTAGTAGCCGTAGACGCGTGGGTTGGACTGGCTGGTCCCGGTGGTGGTGGCGATGCGAGTCCACCCGTCGGGCACGCCGGTGCCGCTGACCGAGGTGCCGTTGAGGGCCAGGCACGCCACGAGCACGTCACCGGCGGAGGTCCCGGCCGGTGGGTCGATCGTGAGTCCGTCGGCTGCTGTCGTGGCCACAGCGGTGCTGTCGCTCCCGCGGATGATCCCGGTCGATGCGGGTGGTTGGTCCACGGTCACCGTGGTGCTGGCCGGCGTGGCACCGGTCCCCGCAGCGTTGGTCGCGCTCATCTGGACGGTGTAGACACCCCCGGCCTCATAAGTCACGGACGGGTTCTGCTTGTTCGAGGTCTCACCGTTGCCGAAGTCCCACGCCCACGAAGTCGGACTCCCCGTCGAGGTGTCTGTGAACGTCACGGTCAACGGGGCGGTCCCCGACGTGGGCGACGCAGTGAAGCTCGCGACGGGGGGCGCCACGGGCTGACTCGGCAACGTCTGGTCGGCGGGTCGTATGGCGGTGAGCCAACCGGCCCACTCACGGCTTTGTGAGAATTGCCAGGTCCGGGGGCCGGTTGGTCCGGCTTGGGACAGTGGGGCGTCGTCGAACTCCTGCCGTTTCCCGTCCAGGTCCCACACCTGGGTCATCTCTTGCGGTGCCGTGATCGTGATCGATGTCGCCCCGGTGTTCAGGCCCATGCAGCCGAGGAGGACATCGTCGGCAGCGGTGGTGGTGATGCCGGGCAGGGTGGCTGTGTTTGCCGATGGGCCGGACGCGATGGACACCTCGGTCTCCGGCGCCGACGCTCCGGTGTATCGGGCGATGCCGCCCGAGCTCGTGACACTCTTGGAGTAGCCCCAGTGGTAGCTGCTGGGTTCCGAGGCACCGGCGATCTTGTAGTAGCCGTAGACGCGTGGGTTGGACTGGCTGGTCCCGGTGGTGGTGGCGATGCGAGTCCACCCGTCGGGCACGCCGGTGCCGCTGACCGAGGTGCCGTTGAGGGCCAGGCACGCCACGAGCACGTCACCGGCGGAGGTCCCGGCCGGTGGGTCGATCGTGAGTCCGTCGGCTGCTGTCGTGGCCACAGCGGTGCTGTCGCTCCCGCGGATGATCCCGGTCGATGCGGGTGGTTGGTCCACGGTCACCGTGGTGCTGGCCGGCGTGGCACCGGTCCCCGCAGCGTTGGTCGCGCTCATCTGGACGGTGTAGACACCCCCGGCCTCATAAGTCACGGACGGGTTCTGCTTGTTCGAGGTCTCACCGTTGCCGAAGTCCCACGCCCACGAAGTCGGACTCCCCGTCGAGGTGTCTGTGAACGTCACGGTCAACGGGGCGGTCCCCGACGTGGGCGACGCAGTGAAGCTCGCGACGGGGGGCGCCACGGGCTGACTCGGCAACGTCAGGTCGGCGTGCCAGTACCGGTCCGTTGACGTGTTGCTCGCGAGGATCACCAACCCGGTGGCGCTGTTGACGCTCTGCTTGGTGGAGGTCACGTTGTTCATGCCCGCCGAATCCGCGTCCCGGATGACTGGCGTGCCTCGGCCCGGAGGGAACACCGGGTTGTCCATGGAGGCGACCTTCTCGTAGATCGTTCCCGGGGCGCCGGCGTAGGGGCACCCAGACGCCGTGGGAGCCGTAGCGAACATCCGGACCTGGTCGTCCTCACCGTCGAGCATCACGATCGGGCGGGTGTGGCAGTCGGCCACCGTGCCGAAGGTGGTGCTCGTCCAGGCGCCCGTGCCGGGCTTGAAGACGAGCAGGTTGAGCTGAGGGCTCGAAGTGGGCGCGCCGGCCGCCTCGTCGAGACTTGTCTTCACGGCAGCGTAGACCCGCCCCGACTGGTCAGCCTGGAGGGTTTTCAGATTGATGTGGTCGTCGGCCTGGTGTGACCCGCGGACCGCGATGCTACCCGACCAGTTGGTGACTGGTGAGCTGTCGGGACGAACGGCCCAGTACATCGTGTCATCGAGCTGGTTGCTCCACATCACCCCGACCTTCCCGTTGAACGCGACCACGGCAGAGATGTCATCTGGCGAGGGATGCGCACCCGTGACGGGGAGGACCGTTGGTGCGACCCAGGCTGCACCGCCCATCGAGTAGTTGACGTAGACGGCGGTCGTGTAACCCGTCAGGGCGGAGCCGCTGACCTGTGTCCAGGTCGCCCAGATTCGGCCAACCGAGTCCTCGTCGATGGTGAGGGACTCGCTGGAGCTGCCGTTGATCTGTGACGGGAATCCGTAGTCCAGGGTGTAGGCCTTCGTGGCAGCGTTGTAGGAGTAGCGGTAGAGAAGCGTTGGCTTGCCGCTGATCGACGCCTTTGCGGTCGTCTGGCTGCTGGTGGTCACCCAGTGGGATGCGATGTACAGGTGCTGTCCGTCCCACAGAGCGTCCGAGAGGGTTTGCGGACGGTCATCGACGGGAGTGCCCGTGTCGATCCATGTCTCACTCGTGCGGTCCAGACGGTAGATGCGCCACGTCAAGCTCACGGTGTCGAACATGACGGCCCACCACGCGCTGTCGTTGAACCACAACTTGCTCTGCGGCTTGTCGGAGGTCGGCGGGTTGGTGACCCCGCTGAAGCTCTGGTCCTGGATGCCAATGTCCCCGGTGTCGGCGCTGGCTGGCTGAGGCACGGCAGTGACCACCAGCGCCAAGGCGATCACCAAAACCCCGGTGATTCCTCGATGTACCCACTGGCGGAAGATCATTTCAACCGACTTCATCGCGGACCTCGCCTGTAGTGCATCAGGACGACAACAAGCATCACGCCGATCGGCATGCTCCGTTTCGTGACGCTACGCCGACACGGCCCGGCACGGGACCGTTTCGGGAATGTTCTGCCAAACCGCCGCGCTCGACGCGCGGTTCGCGTTAGCCTCACCCTGCGACCGATTGGTACGACCTGGCAGTCAAAGGGGGACGCCTGTATGCCCTCGAACGGCACCACCGGGGATGGCCGCCAAGCGGTCATGGAGCGCGCGCTGCCCCAGACCAGCCGCACCGACCGCTCTGCTGTGCCCCTCCTGTGGCCACTGCTCCCCCGCTTGGTCCTCCCGATGCTGATGGTCGTCGTGAGCTGTGTTGCAGCCAGCCGTGGTGACCAGGGGCGGATCGGTGACTGGGGCCTGATCCAGGCACTCCCACCGCTCTACTTCGTCGGCGCGGCCGGGCTCAGCGTGTCCTTCGTGCTCGAAGCGTTCCGCCGGGCCCGGCGGAACACGGCGGTGCTCTTCGCCCACGTCCTCGGCGCGGTGATAGTGCTCCATGGTGCTCCAGCGTTCGTCGAGCAGGAGCCACGTTTCGCGACCGCGTGGCTCCACGCCGGCTTCACGAACCAGATCCTGGACCACGGCGTCGCCGTGCCCGGGTTCGACGCCAGGTTCAACTGGCCAGGATTCTTCGGTGCGGCAGCGGCAGTGACCGGCTCGGGCGGGCTCGAGAGCGCGGTCTCGTTGCTGCGGTGGGCCCCGGTCGTCATGGTGCTCCTGACGCTGCCACCGCTGTACCTGATCGGTCGGCAGTTGACCGGCTCGGTCAGGGCGGCGTGGCTCGGGCTGTGGTTGTACCTGACCGTCAACTGGGTGGGCCAGACCTATTTCGCTCCCCAGTCGATTGGCTATGTGCTCTACCTCGTCGCGATCGCGATCCTGGTGACCTTCTTCAGGCAGGGCACTCCCCACTGGCTTCGTCCGCGCCGACCGCGCCATGAGGCGGAATCAGTCGAGGGGTTTCCGGACGTAGGCGTCCAGCCGGGCACCCGGGTGGCCTTGGCAGTCCTCCTCGTGGCGCTGAGCGCCGCCTTGGCGATGACCCATCAACTCTCACCCGTCATGCTCGTGCTCGCCACGGCGGCGCTCGTCGTCGTCGGGCGGTGTCGGCTGATCGCGTTTCCCGTCGTGGCGGCGATCCTGACGCTCGGGTGGATCAGTGTCGGTGCGACGGCATACTGGAGCGGGCACCTGGACGTCATCTTCGGCAACCTCGGGCATATCACGAGTGTCTTGGAGACGTCGGTGGGTGACCGGGTGGGGGGCTCGCCGACGCACCTCACGATCGTGAGCATTCGCCTCGTCTTCACCGCGGCCGTCTGGGCCGCGATGGCCCTGTCCGCAGTCGTCCTGTGGTTCCGCGGCCAACGGCCTATCACGCTGTTCGTCCTCGCCGTGGCACCGCTCGGTCTGGTCGCGCAGAACTACGGCACCGAAGGGGTGCTGCGCATCTTCCTGTTCTCTTCCCCCTTCGCGGCAATGCTCGTCGCCCAGTTGCTGGCCAGCATCAGGATCGGCCACCCGATGCGGCTCTTCGTGACAGTCCTCGCTCTGGCCCTGATCCCGACCTTCCTCATCACCCGCTACGGAAACGAGTCGTACGAACAGACACGCGTCAACGAGGTTCAGGCCGCGGAGGCGCTGAACAAGATCGCACCGAAGGGCTCCAAGCTGATCAGTGCCACGACGCAGGTGCCGTGGGGCTTCGAGTTCCTGGTGGACTACAGGTACGTCCGACCGACCCACCAGCGGGCCTTCCGCGACGGGAACCTGCATGCCGTTCGCTATCCCGTCAACGCGGCGGCCCACCCCGACCGGGCGAACTACTTGATGATCACCACCGGACAGGTCGTGTACGCCAGCCAGGCCGAGGGAGATCCACCTGACTGGTTCGCCCGGCTCAGAGCAGAGCTCACGCCGACAAACGGCTACCGGCTCGTCTACAGCAACCCGGACGCGTGGATCTATGAGTACGAGGCCCCGAGATGATCCTGATGAGACTTCGGCTGCCACAGCTGGCCCTGCTCGGGTGGACTCTGGCGAGCCTGGCGCTGTCGCTCTTGCCGGCCGGGGCTCTGGGGCCACCCCGCGCTGTCAATGCCGTCGTATTCGTCGGGTTCGGTCCGGGGTGCGCCCTGATGGTTCGCCTGGTGGGCTCGTGGTCTGTCTCCGTCTGCAGCGTCCTTGCGATCGCGGTATCGCTCACCGTGCTGATCCTGAGCAGTCAACTGCTACTGATCATCGGTGCTTGGTCGGTGCCGGGCGTCGCCGCGTTGGTTGCGCTGGTCACGGTGGTGCTGACGGTGACTCCGTCCCGGAGCAGGGAAGGGGTGCTCGACTAGCATGCGCGAGACGATCCTCGATCTGGTCTCCACCGTCGCTGCGGTGGTCCTCGTCGGCGTGGCCTGCATCGCACTCCTTCTGTACGGCGACCTTGGTCGCGAGCTGGGCCGCCGGACTGACCGCTCGGATGTCCGGGGGAGCGACCGTCACGGTCGCTCAGCCATGAGGGCGCGGATCGCGACATTTGCCCTGACAGCGATCTTCGTCGTCTTCGTCGTCGTGCGCTTCACCGTGAGGGGTTGAGGGCTGACTCTTGCGGCTGAACGCGCGCTCGTCGGCTCACGACGGTCAGCGCCCATCCCGAGGTCGAATGTTTACCCTCTGGGAACCTCAATTTTACTGTTTTGGGGTTGCGGTGCTTGCCAACGTGACACGCTACGTGCATTGAGCGGGTGTCCCGGCCTCCCGGTCACGACCGTAGACGCTCCACTCACTCACCGAGCGCTGTGAAGGAGCCATCGTGAGTCCTGACAACCGTGCCGAGAGTTTTGCTGCGCCGCGAAGGGAGGTCAACCCATGACCTCCACCATCTCCTTTGCCCCGGGCTACTCGGAGCAGGAAGACGATCAACCCGTCGAGGTCGCGCACGCCGCTGTCGACATCGTGGCAATGGCGCCGAAGTCTCCACCTCGGGTCAGCCTGGTGATCCCGACGAAGAATGAAGCGCGCAACCTGGCTTGGGTGTTGAACCAGGTGCCTGCATGTGTTGACGAAGTTGTCCTCGTTGACGCTTCCACGGATGCGACGAGAACCACCGCCTTCGCATGTCGACCGGATATCCGGGTCGTCGACCAAGCGCGTCCGGGTAAGGGCAATGCCCTACGAGCTGGCTTCGCCGCTGTACGCGGCGAGCTTGTCGTGATGATGGATGCTGACGGGAGTATGTCGCCCTCCGAGATCAGTCGCTTCGTCTACTTCTTGGACAATGGGTTCGACTTCGTGAAGGGGTCGAGGTTCATGAGTGGGGGAGGATCGCTGGACATCACGCGATTCCGCCGGGCCGGCAATCGCGCTCTCCTTTGGGCCGTCAATTCGATGTATGACTCGAACATGACGGATCTTTGTTATGGCTTCTGTGCCTTCAACCGCAGATACCTGGACCACTTGGACTTGAGCGCCGACGGTTTCGACATCGAGGCACAGATGGTGGTCCACGCGATACAGGCGGGGCTCAGGATCGCGGAGGTGCCCAGCCTGGAGACACAACGGCTCAGCGGTCGCTCGAACCTGAGAGCGGTGTCCGACGGGACGCTCGTCCTCAGAGCCGTGCTGCGTGACCATCACCGTGGGATTTCGGGGCGCGTCGTGCAGAGCGTGCGCCGACTTGAACGGAGTCACCGTGCCGTGAGGGCAACATCCCCGCTCGAGGCTGACGTGGTATCGAGAAGTGACTGACTCAGTCCTGCACCCGACTGCCACAGAGCCGCAGTCGGGCACGGCCTCCATGGTGCTGTCGGTCGTGATCTGTGCCTTCACGACCCGGCGATGGGAGATGCTCCAGTCCGCGGTCCAGTCCGTCGTGGAACAGAAGCCGGCACCTTACGAGACCATTGTGGTGATCGACCATTGTGGGGAGCTCGAGGAGGCTGCGATCGGCGTCTTCCCGCCGATGGGTGTGCGGGTGGTGACGAACGAGGGCATGCGGGGCCTCTCCGGCGCGCGGAACACCGGCGTTACCCATGCCAGAGGGGACGTGATCGTCTTCCTCGACGACGATGCAGTGGCGGCCCCCGGCTGGCTGGCCGCCCACGCGAAGCACTATGCGAACCCGGATGTCCTTGGCGTCGGTGGACGGGTCATCGCCGATTGGGAAGATCGGGCCCCAGCCTGGTTTCCGACCGAGTTCGGGTGGGTCGTCGGCTGCTCATATCTGGGCCAGCCGACCACTGTCTCACCGGTTCGCAATCCGATCGGCGCCAACATGTCGTTTCGACGTCCCGTCATCTCGTCTGTCGGCGGGTTCTCCCAGTCGTTGGGAAGGGTGGGCGCGACGCCGATGGGTTGTGAGGAGACCGAGTTGTCCATCCGGGCGACCGCTGCCTACCCCTCAGGCTCGATCCTTCACGATCCGAGATCTTCGGTGCGCCACCGAGTTCCAGCCAGCCGCGGCACATGGTCATACTTTCGTCGGCGCTGCTGGGAAGAAGGACGAAGCAAAGCAAGGGTGACCGGGCTGGCGCGGACCAGCGCCGTCCTGTCGTCCGAGCGAGTCTATGTGCGCAAGACGCTTGCGCAAGGCGTACGGCGCAACCTTGCGGAGGCTCAACGGGAACGGAGCTGGGAGGCGGTGCTGCGCGCCTCGGCGATCTGCGTAGGCCTGGCGATCACGACCGCCGGCTACGGCGCAGGCCAGCTGTCCCGATCGCTGCGTGGTGATGAAGGGTTGGTGCGGACCGGATGATCGGCATGATTCTGGCAGCGGGCATGGGCCGCCGCCTTCGACCCCACACCGACGCCTTGCCCAAGGCATTGATCCCGGTGGACGGTGACAACACGATCCTGGACATCTCCTTGGCCAATCTCTCCAAGGTGGGCATCACCGATGTTGTCCTCGTCCTGGGGCACGCGGCGGAGGCCGTGCACTGCCAGCGGGACGACTTGGAGCGGCGACATGGCGTAGACCTCACCCTGGTGCACAACGACAAGGCCGACGAGTGGAACAACGCATACTCGCTGTGGACCGCTCGTGAGCACCTTTGCACGGATGTCTTGTTGCTGAACGGCGACACGGTGCACCCGGTGTCCGTAGAGGAGACGCTGTTGTCGAGGCGCGAACCTGGCGTGTTGCTGGCCGTCGAGCTGTCTGACAGCCTCGGCGAAGAGCAGATGAAGGTCACCGTCGACGGCCACGGTGCCTTGGTCCAGATCACCAAGTTGATGCCCCCCGCCACCGCTGACGGAGAGTACATCGGCGCATGCGTGATCGGAGCGGGCGCAGGTCCTCGTCTGGTCGAGGCGCTTGAAGTGACGTGGCGTCGCGACCCTGACTTGTACTACGAGGACGCATACCAAGCGCTGGTCGACGGGGGAGATCCGGTTTGGACCACGGCCATTGCCCAGGGGACCCCATGGGTTGAGGTCGACGACCACCGGGATCTGGCAAAGGCACGGGAGATCGCATGCCTCTATTGACCCGCATGTTGGCCAGCCCGCTCTTCGTCGAAGTGCGTAGGGGGGCGCTGGATGGGTTGGCAAGGCTTCTGACCGAGCGTCACGTGTCCGCCAACGGCACCGTGATGGTTGCACTGGGCCCTGATCAGGGCCAGCAGATTTGGGGCGCTCTTGCTCCGTCCCTTCCACACTCCGACGCCTTCGTCGTACGACGACCCAGCCTCGAGGTCGCGTGGGACCTCCAGGAGCAGTTGCTGCGACACGACTATGACGCTGTGGTCGGGATCGGCGGCGGTCGAACCATCGACGTTGCGAAGTACGCCGCGACGCGCGCGGGAGTGCCGATGGTGGCGGTCGCGACGAATCTTGCCCACGACGGCATCTGCTCTCCTGTGGCGTCGTTGGAGAGCGAGGTGGGTAAGGGCTCTTATGGGGTTGCCATGCCTCTCGCTGTGATCATCGACCTTGATCGCGTGCACCAGGCACCTCCCGTGATGGTGCGAGCGGGGATTGGCGACGCGGTCAGCAACCTGTCAGCCATCGACGACTGGAAACTGGCACACCGCCAACGGGGCGATCCCATAGATGGGCTGGCAGTGGCGTTCGCCAGTACTGCCGCCCACTCGATTCTCCATTCCGAAGGCGGGATTGGTGAGGACGACTTCCTCCAGACGCTCGCCGAGGCACTGATCCTCTCGGGGATGGCCATGTCGGTAGCTGGGACGTCGCAGCCGTGCAGCGGAGCGTGCCATGAAATTGTTCACGCTGTGGACGCTCTCTACCCTGGCGTGTCCAACCACGGTGAGTTGGCCGGCTTGGGCGCACTCTTCGCCATCCACCTCCGGGGCGACTCCCTTCGCTTCCAGGAGGTGCTGCGCTGCCTGCGTCGGCATCACCTCCCAGCCGCACCCGCTGAGATCGGCCTCGACGAGGAACAGTTTGTTGCGGCGTTGATGCACGCGCCGTCCACCCGACCCGATCGATACACCATCCTGGAGCACCTGGACCTGAACCAGGGCGAGATGCGCACCCGTCTGGCGGAGTTCAATGCCCTTGTGGGGTGTGCCCGCTCCAGCACCCACCCTGCGCGTGTTGCCGCTGACATTTCGCCCGAACCATGGAGGCCGGCGCCACAGCGCCTCGGACTCGGGGCTGGTGCGGGTCTCGTAGCCGAAGTGTGACCTGGGCAAGTCTCTGCTGTGGAATGGTTCCGTGGGTGACCCACAACCTTGTCGTTCGACGCGAGCCCCACCTGCGGTCGAATCAACCACTGTTGGAGCCCTTCTTGGCCGGCCAGCCCAACGTCAATCCATCGCCCGCCAACGGGACAATCCGTTCCCTGACAGAAGTTCGCGGGTCCGCTAGGCTCCCTCAGGCGGAGGGCCGGCAGACGACTCGGCCTTGCTTCAGGAGGCCGAGATGACTAGGAAGTTCCTCTGTGCCCTGGGTCTGGCGGCGACGCTGCCTCTCTCGCTCGCACTCGTCGGCCCCGCCGTGGCAGCGCCCTCCATGGCAGCTGCTGACCAGGCGGCACCGTATGCCCTCCGTTTCACCTTTGACAACGGTGAGACGCTCAGTGCCGGCAGTCGGGTGATCGATTCGTCCGGGCTGGGGAACAACGGCACGGTGCGGGGAGTCAACGGCGGTCGGCTCAGGTCGGTCAAAGGCTACAGCGGGCGCTCTGCCCAGTTTCCCACTCCGTGCCGCGAGTCGACCTGTCCCAGGGCCGTGATTTCGGTCCCCAACGGGTCCGGGCTCAACCCTGGACTGGCCGACTTCTCTTTCGGGGTCGCGGTGCGGGTCACCCGGAGCCAGGTGGCGAAGGGGTACGACTCGAACCTCATCCAGAAAGGTTTGTGGTCCAGCCCCTCGCAGTGGAAGCTGCAGCTCGACGGCGCGCGCGCTTGGCCGGTGTGCGTCTTCGCCGGGATGCGCGACGGTGCCTTTCGTCGGGTCTCGCTCATGTCTGGCTCCGGCATCGCGGACGGCGAGTGGCACAAGTTGAGCTGCGAACGGACGGCCACGACCGTCCGCCTCGTCGTGGACGCGAAGGTCACGGTCCGCGTCTCCTTCAGGGCGGTACGGCTCAGCGACAGCAGCGCGGTCACCATCGGCGGCCGGGCGCCGGTCAAGAGCGACAATGACCAGTTCTTCGGCACCATGGACCGCGTCTTCGTAAGCCGAGGGTGAGTAGTTCGACAAGGTCGACGCTCGCGATCGGCCGCGCGGTGTCCGGGCCGGCGATACGGTCCGACGGTTTTCGCATTTCTGCCAAAGAGGCACCGTCGGGGCGCTGGGAGGCCTACCCTCTCTGGGAAGTGGCTTGTGCCGGCCGGAAGGAACAGGACGATGAAGACACGCAAACTCCTCCCTCCGCTGTTGCTGGCTCCGCTGGTCGTCGCGGGCCTGACGCCGACCGTGGCACAAGCGGCCAGTGAGCCGTTGTCTTCCGTGGCCACGTGGGAGATGAACGAGGCGCCGGGTGCGTCGACGATGCTCGACTCGAGCGGGCACGGTGTCACCGGCGAGATCGGCAGCGTGGTCAAGACCGGCGTCAGGGTCCACGGCGCGGTGGCCTACCGGTTCCCCTACGGCGCTCCCAACAAGACGCCGGCGGACACTCCCCGGCTCGTGACGGTGAACAGCTCCGCCCTGAACCCTGGGGGGCGCGACTTCTCGGTCACGATTCGCTACCGCACGACGCACGACTTCGGCAACATCATGCAGAAGGGGCAACACGGCGCCAAGGGCGGCTACTGGAAGCTCGAAGCACCGCACGGCAAGCTCACCTGTCTGTTCCGGGGCCTGGTCAACGGCAAGCTCGTGGGCAAGACGGTCAACTCGGGCGTGGCACTCAATGATGGAAACTGGCACACCGTCACCTGCCTGCGCACCGCGACCAGGATCACCATGACCATCGACGGCACCAAGACCCGTCGCGCCTACGGCACGACCGGCACGATCAGCAACAGGGTGCCCATGACCATCGGTGGCAAGGTCAACTGCGACCAGGTCAAGATCACCTGCGACTTCTTCACAGGAGACATCGACCGGATCTCCGTCGACGCCGGCTGAACGGAGCCGCCGTGCCGGAGTCGCCCACGCCGTAGACAGCTGGCCGGCCGGGCTCCCCCGCAGGCGTATCCTTGGGCGCGGACCCCTGCCGATTCGTCGGACAGGGGCTTTCGTGCTGTCCATCGCCGTGAAGTCACAGGAGCGCCTTCCGCATGAGTCTCACCCCGCTGCTCGACGTCCTCGCGCAGGACCCGGATGTCCGCTCGACCCTGGAGGCGGCCGAGGCCGGCCTGCCCCTGGTCGACGTCGCCGTCGCCCCGGGCGCGCGCGGACCTCTGGTGGCGGCGCTGGCCGGCGCGCAGGACCACGTCAAGGGCCATCCCGTGCTGG
>NZ_VOHR01000030.1 GCF_009192725.1 Segeticoccus rhizosphaerae
GCCACCGGCTCGCGCCTGCTCGAGTCGCTCGGCGACCTGGTGGCGGCGGTGGCCCGCACCGCCGCGCGCCCCGCGCCGCAGAGCCCGCTCAATGCCACCATCGGTGAGGCGCGCCGATTCGTCATGGTCGGAACGGATCTCGAGGACTACCGCAAGATCCGCGCCAGGTTGGCACGCGGTCGCTATGCCGATGACGTGACGGTCAACGACGTGGTCCTGGCCACCATCGCCGGGGCCCTGCGCTCGTGGCTGCTGACCCGCGGCGAGTCGGTGCATGCCGGGTCGACGCTGCGCGCCATGGTGCCGGTCAGTGTCCACGACAGCGATGACGGCTCCGTCGGCCTGGGCAACCGGGTCATCGCGTGCTTCGTCGACCTGCCGGTCGGGGAGCCGCGGGCCGCGATGCGGCTGCACCAGATCTCCTTCGCGATGCGACAGCAGATGGAGGGCGGCCATGCCGTGGGCGCCGAATCACTCGCCAGCATCGCCGGATTCGCGCCACCGACGCTGCACTCGTTGGGAGCGCGGTTGGGCAGCGCCGTCTCCCGGCGTTTGTTCAACCTGGTCATCACCAACGTGCCCGGACCGCAGCAACCCCTGTATGCCGGTGACGCCCTCATGCTCGCGACCTACCCGGTCATCCCGCTGGCGCGGGGACAGGCGCTGTCCATCGGCCTCACGTCATACGACGGTGGGGTCTACTTCGGGCTGAACGCCGACCGAGACGCCATGCCGGACGTCGACCTGTTGGGGCAGTGCCTGATCGACTCCCTCTCCGAGCTCTGCGATGCGCACGGGGGGCGCCGATGAGCTCGGAGCGACGCGTGGGACTGGTCCTCGGGGGTGGGGGAGTGCTGGGTGCCGCCTGGATGGTGGGTGCGATGAAGGCGCTGCAGGACGAGATCGGGCTGGACCTGCGCGACGTGCAGGAGTATGTCGGCACGTCGGCCGGGTCGATCCTGGTCACCTTGCTGGGTGCCGGGGTCAGCGTCGATGACCTCCTGCGCCACCAGCTCGGGAAGTCGCTGACCAGCGGCCCCATGGAGGGATACGAGTTCAGCTATGAGGAGGCGGCCGGGGGAGACCACCCGATGCGGCCGAGACGCGGTCTGGGCTCGCGGAGTCTGCTGCGCAACAACGCCCGCAACCTGCGCCGCCTCCCACCGACCACCGTGCTCTCGGCGCTGGTCCCGGAGGGACGGGGCAGCCTCGACTCGATCGGCGCCATGGTGGCGCACGTAGTCCCGACGGGTTGGGTCGACCGAGACGGCGTGACCGTGGTGGCGCTCGACTACGATACGGGACAACGGATCCCGTTCGGCCGGGACGAGGCGCCCGAGGTGGACCAGACCAAGGCAGTGATGGCCTCGTGCTCCATCCCGGGCTGGTTCCACCCGGTCAGCATCGGCGACCACCGCTACATCGACGGCGGCACCTGGTCGTCGACCAACGTGGACCTGATGGCGGGACTGGGCCTGGACCACGTCTACGTCCTGGCGCCCACCGTCAGTTTTGACCTCGACTCGCCACGACATCTCAGCACGCGGCTGGAGCGGCACTGGCGCAACCGCGTCACGCTGCGCTGCCTGCGGGAGGTCGAGAAGGTGCAGGCCGAGGGCAGCGAGGTGACCGTGCTCGGTCCCGGTCGGGCCGACCTGGAGGCCATGGGAGCCAACCTGATGAACGCGAGCCGTCGCACGGAGGTGATCCGGACCTCACTGCGCACCTCTGCCGCCGCGCTGCGCGAGGCCCGGCCGCTGCCGGAGAGCCACCACTTCGAGGAGGATCCGTGAGCGTGACCCGCATCTACCTGCCGCTCGGATCGGCGGCGTGCCGCGCTCTGTCCGAGCGCCGTCTGTTGGACGGGACACCGTTGGCCGCCCACGCCGTGACGCGGGCGCTCGAAGTGACTCGTCCCGGGGTGGGCGAGGAGGTCTACGAGCACCTGGCACTGCAGGCCGCAGCCCGGACCGCCCTGGAGGAGGCGCGCAGCAACGGCGACCGGGTCGTGGTGGCTGCGGCCGACGTCGACACCGACCTGGTCGAGGACCGCGCCGGCCAGAAGGATGACCCGTCCAGCGTCCAGATCACCGATGTCGTGCCGCTGCAACGTATTGCGTCGTTCCACGTCGCCGACTCGGACATCGCCCTGTCGGCGCCCGCAGAGGATGAGGACCTCGAGCTGTCCTGGTATGACGCCACCGAGCTCAGCGTGCTCCTCGAACTCCTGTAGGCGCGCGCCGCTCGCGCCTGGCCCGGATCAGGTGACGGCAGCCAGGAACGGATCCACGACCTCGTGGAATCCCTCGGGGTTGCACCGCCGCACGCAGTGCCCGGCGTCGGGCACGACGTGGACGGTGATGTGGGGATTGGCCAGGTCGGCGACGGCGCGCCGACGCGGGGCGTCCATGATGACCCTCTCGGTGCCGGTGACGACCAGGGTCGGGATGCTGATCGCGGACCACACCTGCGGCCAGGCGGTCTCGAGGCACACGACCCCGGTGGCCAGCATCCGCTCGTCGACCTGCTGCTTGGCGCGTGCCCATGGCGCCGCCTCGATCTCCGGCCACGTCCACGGCCCGTCCCGCTGCTCGCGGAGACGGAGGTCCGCCCGGCAGGCAGCTTGAAGAGCTTCCTCCTGCCGCCGGGCGAAGGCTTCGCGGTCACGGGTGGCCTCGCTGGGGACCGCGGGATCCTCGAGGACGAGGGCCCGGATCAGGTCGGGTCGCGCCACCGCAACCCCCCACGCGGTGGCACCCCCCATCGAGTGGCCCACGACGACCGGTCGCGAAACGCCCTGTGCCAACAGGCCGTCGAGGACTCCGATGGCGTCGTCGCGCATTGTCTCCCCGACGTGTGCGAGCTCCTCGTCGCTCCAACGCGGGGAGTTGCCGTGACCTCGCGCATCGACCGTGACGAGGTGGTAGTCGGCTTCCCACCGCCGGACCGCATCCGGCCAGCAGTCACCCGAGTCGGTGAGCCCGTGCAGCAACACGAGGGTGGGCGACGAGGTATCAGCACGACCGTGGTGGGTGACCGAGAGGCCACCGCACGTCGAGCCACCGTCCATGCAGTCACCCTAGGCCCGCCCTGTCCGGTCCTGTCCCGGGAGGCCGCCGATGTGGGGAGCGGTGCGTTGCGTGCCACCATAGGGACTGGCCCGGCCGCCGCCGGGCCCCGCGCGAACCACGCAACCCGCACGTCCAACCGCACAGGAGATGAAGGCCCGCCATGGATGCTGTGACCCAGGTCCCCGCCCCGACCAACGAGCCGGTGCTCGACTACGCCCCCGGCAGCCCGGAGCGGGCGGAGCTCGAAGTGGCTCTCGCCGAGCTGAGCGGCCAGCGCATCGACCTGCCGCACACCATCGGCGGCGAGCGGGTGATGGGCGGGGGCAAGAAGATCGACGTGCGCCAGCCCCACGCGCACAAGAAGGTCCTCGGCACCATGCGCAACGCCACCATCGGCGACGCCCAGGCGGCCGTTCAAGCGGCCAAGGACGCCGCCCCTGCCTGGCGGGCGCTCTCCTTCGACGACCGGGCAGCGATCCTGCTCAAGGCAGCCGACCTGTTGTCCGGGCCGTGGCGTGCCCGGCTCGTGGCCGCGACGATGCTGGGCCAGTCGAAGACCTGCTACCAGGCCGAGATCGACGCGGCCTGCGAGCTGATCGACTTCTGGCGCTTCAACGTCTACTACGCGCGCAACCTCCTGGCCGAGCAGCCGGTGACCAACTCCAAGGGGGTCTGGAACCGGATGGACCACCGGCCGCTCGAGGGTTTCGTCTACGCGATCACCCCGTTCAACTTCTCCGCGATCGCTGGCAACCTGCCCACCGCTCCGGCGCTGATGGGCAACACCGTGGTCTGGAAGCCGTCGCCGACGCAGACCCTGGCCGCGCACCTGACGATGCAGCTGCTCGAGGAGGCTGGTCTCCCGGCCGGCGTCATCAACCTGGTCACCGGGGATGGCCTCAATGTCTCGAAGGTCGCGCTGGCCGACCCCGACCTCGCGGGGATCCACTTCACCGGCTCGACGCCCACCTTCCAGTCGTTGTGGCAACAGGTCGGCGCCAACCTGCAGCAGTACAAGGCCTACCCGCGGATCGTGGGCGAAACCGGTGGGAAGGACTTCATCGTCGCCCACCCGTCGGCGGACCCGGCCGTACTCCTGACCGCGATGGTCCGCGGGGCGTTCGAGTACCAGGGCCAGAAGTGCTCCGCCGCGTCACGCGCCTACGTCCCGCGCAGCCTGTGGACCCAGATCAAGAAGGACCTGATCCGCACGACCGAGGGTCTCGAGCAGGGCGACGTCACCGACTTCTCCAACTTCATGGGCGCAGTCATCGACGACCGCGCGTTCGCGAAGCACAAGGACGCCCTCGACCGGGCGCGCAAGGACACGGCCGTCAAGGTGATCGCCGGTGGGACCTATGACGACTCGGTGGGCTACTTCGTGCGACCGACCGTGCTCGAGGTGACCGATCCCGGGCACGAGCTGTTCAGCACCGAGTACTTCGGGCCGATCCTCGCGGTCCACGTCTTCCCCGACCGGCAGTACGACAAGGTGCTCGAGCAGATGGAGTCGGTCGCGAAGTACGCGCTGACCGGCTCGATCATCGCCCAGGACCGGGCTGTGATCGCCCAGGCGACCGAGCAGCTGCGCTTCGCGGCGGGCAACTTCTACATCAACGACAAGCCGACCGGCGCGGTCGTCGGCCAGCAACCGTTCGGCGGCGGGCGGGCGTCCGGCACCAACGACAAGGCCGGTGCTCCGCAGAACCTGATGCGCTGGACGAGCACCCGGTCGGTCAAGGAGACCTTCGTGCCGGCGACGGACTACCGCTACCCGCACATGTCGTAGCGCGCCGGCGCATTCCGACAGGGTGAGGGGCGGGGTATGGCGAGCACTCGCCATACCCCGCCCCTTGCGTTGCCGTGCTGGCCGTTCAGCCGGCCAGCCACGCCTCGCCGGTCTCGTGCTCGACCCGGATGCCAGCGAGGATGCCCGGCGCGGCCGCCTTCTCGGCCTTGCCGCCGAACAGCGGGATGGTGGACTTGAGGTCGCCGCTGATCGTCTCGGTCGTGCCGCGACCACCCGGGCGGAGAGCAAGTGCCCCCTTGAAGCCGATCGGCAGGCCCTTGAGCGCGACCGACAGCCTGCCCTCGCGGGAACCGTCCGCGGCGGCCGGCCCCCAGTCCTGCACCTCGACCACGTGCAGCGCCGGGCCGACGTTGGCGAAGCTCGGCAGGTCGAGGTCGGCGGTCGGCATGCTGCGCTCGCTCGTGACCACGGTGCGGTCGCCGTCGGCGGCAATGGTCACCTGGTGCTCGGTGGCACCGGTGGCGACACACTTGCGGTCCTGGAACGCCTCGTCGCTGACCATGGCGAAGACCTGCTCCGGTGTGGCGGCGTACTCGATCGTCTCGGTGATCTTCATGGCGTCACGGTACTGGGCGGACCCGGCCCGCCACCCGCGCAAGCGCCGCGTGACTTCGCCCACTCCGGGTCCGGTCGCGGATCGTCGGCGCTCTGGGCGCACGCTCCTGCCCGAGGTCGGCGGCGAGCCGCTGCACCGCGTCGGCGAGCAGGACCAGATCGGTGACGACGCCGTCCAGCTCGGCCAGGTCGCCGGCGAGGTGGGGCACCCCGAGACCTTCCAGCTCGTGGTGGAGCGCCTGGACCCGGTATGCCGTGCCGCTCAGCCGGGAGGCCAGCGCCGAGCAGGACCCCGGGTCACCAGCACCGCCGGGCTCAGTCGGCGTCATGGGGGGCCGCAGTGGCGGGGAGTCGGTCGCAGACGCGCAGCAATCGGGCGGCCAGCCGCTCGATGGCCTCGTCCAGTGCGTCCTGGCTGACCGCGCGGCCGGTGTCGGCCTGCAGGTCCAACAGCTGGCTCGACACGCCGACCAGCTGCCGGCGGGCAGCCTCGAGGGCGGCGGCCGTGCCGTCGGTGGACGTGCTCATGGCCCCAGCCTAGGGCGATGGCCCTGCCGCTGCCCGGCACGACCCACAGGGCTCGTCGCCCGCCGCACCGGCCCGCAGCCGTTAATCTCACCAGATGACGTCCGACCCCCACTCCGACGTGGCATCCGGCTCCGACGCCGCTTCCGATGCGGACGCCGACTCCGAGTCGCACGCCGACTCGCGGTCCGACGCCGACGCCGGCTCCGACTCGCGGTCGGACTCGGACTCTGGCTCTGACTCGGACTCCGACTCGGGCTCCGGCCGGCTGGTGCCGGAGGAGACCGAGCACGAGCGGATCACCCGCAACTGGAACGAGCTGCTCCAGGAGCTCCGGGTCAGCCAGACCGGAGTGCAGATCCTCTTCGCCTTCCTGCTCGGGGTCGCCTTCACCCGGCCGTTCGAGCAGGCGACCAGCGTGCAGCGCGGCCTCTACTTCACCGCGTTGATCGCGACCGCCTTCGCCGTGGGGTTGTTGATCGCGCCGGTCGCCTACCACCGCATCCTGTTTCGGCAACGCAGTCGGCGGGAGCTGGTGACCCTGGCCAACCGGTTCGCCATCGGCGGGCTCGTCTTCACCGCGATCGCTGTCGTCGCGGCGGTCGGGTTGGTCGCCGACTTCACCCTGCACGCCCCGTGGGGGGTCTTGATCCCTGCAGTGACCGCCGCCTGGTTCCTGTTCTGGTGGCTCGCGAGTCCGCTGCGTCGCCGAGCGCGCCAGGACGACTCGGAGGACCCCTGACACCCCCATCTCGCAGTGTGGGCACGAGGGATAGGCTCGACGCGACGCACAACGGCGTGCGTCATTGGTGCCGATGGTGAGGGATGAAACCAGCCATGCCAGCTACTGCCGAGCAGTCCCGTTCCGAGTTGCTCCGCGCCACCGCGGCGCTCGCCCAGGACGGGGGAGGTGAGGTCCCCGAGTGGCTGCTGCACCGCTACTACCGGCACGTCGCGACCGAGGACCTGCTGACCAAGACCCCCGAGTACCTGCTCGGCGTGGTCCGCTCCCACCGTGAGCTGGCGCAGACCCGACCGGAGGACACCTCACGGGTCCGGGTCTTCCACCCTGTCGAGGCGGAGTGCGGCTGGACCAGCCCGCACACGGTCGTCGAGGTCGTCACCGACGACATGCCCTTCCTCGTGGACTCGGTCACCGCTGAGCTCGCTCGTGACGACCACATGGTCCACCTGCTGGTGCACCCCCAGCTGGTCGTCCGGCGAGACGAGTCCGGCGCCCTGCTCGAGGTGCGCGACGTCGACCCCACGCCCGGCCCCGAGCACGGTGAGGAGGGCTCCAGCGACGAGTCCTGGATGCACCTGCAGATCGACCGGGTCGCCGACGACCAGTGCGCGAAGATCGAGCAGGCCCTGGAGAAGGTGCTCAACGACGTCCGGCGCGCGGTCGTCGACTGGTCAGCGATGCGTTCGGCCTGTGCAGCGGTGTCGGCGGAGCTCGAGAGCGCGCCGCCCAGCAGCGTGCCCACCGCGATCGTCGAGCGCACCCGCGGCTTCCTCGACTGGCTGGTCGACGAACACTTCACCTTCCTCGGCTACCGCGAATACGCCTTGTCGGAGGAGGACGGGGAGGACGTGCTGCGCCCGGTGCCCGACTCCGGACTGGGCCTGTTGCGCAGCAGCCACAAGCAGTCCGACAGCTTCAGCCGGTTGACTCCCAAGGCGCGCGCCACCGCGCGCGAGCCTCAGCTGCTCATCATCACCAAGGCGAACTCCCGCGCCACGGTGCACCGTTCGACCTACTTGGACTATGTCGGCATCAAGGTGTTCGACGACGACGGCCAGGTCGTCGGGGAGAAGCGCTTCCTGGGCCTGTTCACGTCATCGGCATACACCGAGTCGGTGCGACGCGTGCCGATCATCCGCGAGCGGGTCGCCAAGGTCCTCGCGCGGGCCGGGTTCACTCCCGACAGCCACTCCGGCAAGGACCTGCTCGAGGTGCTCGAGAACTACCCGCGCGACGAGCTCTTCCAGACCAGCACCAAGCAGCTGTATGACGTGGCGACCGACGTCCTGCACCTCCAGGAGCGTCGCAAGAGCCGGATGTTCCTGCGCCGCGACGAGTACGGCCGGTTCGTGTCCTGCCTGATCTACATCCCGCGCGACCGTTACACCACCGCGGTGCGCCTGCGGATGGAGCAGATCCTGCGTGACACCTTCGATGGCGCCAGCGTCGACTACACCACCCGCGTCTCGGAATCCGTGCTGGCACGGCTGCACTTCGTCGTGCGCGTCGAGTCCGGCACCGAGATCCCGGAGGTCGACGAGGCGCAGCTGCAGCAACGGCTCGTCGAGGCGGCGCGCACCTGGGAGGAGGACCTCGGCGAGGTCGCCCGTCGCGAGCACGGCGACGAGGAGGGCGGCAAGCTGTTCAGCCTCTACTCACGCGCGTTCCCCGAGGCCTACAAGGAGGACTTCGGCCCCCGTCAGGGCATCGCCGACCTCCAGCACATCGAGGCGCTCGAGTCCGACGACGCGACGCGGCTGACGCTCTACCGCGCGCCCGAGTGCAGTGCGGGCGAGCGACGGTTCAAGCTCTACCGCCGCAAGCCCGTGGTCCTGACCGACGTGCTGCCGGTCTTCACCGACCTGGGCGTGAAGGTCGTCGACGAGCGGCCCTATGAGGTCGACCGGACTGACGGCGCCACGGTCTACATCTATGACTTCGGACTGCGCGCGCCCTCCGAGGACGCCTGGACGGGGGACCGGGCGGAGGGCATGAGGGAGGTCTTCCAGGACGCCTTCGCCGCCACCTGGGACGGGTCGGCCGAGAGCGACGGCTTCAACGCGCTGGTGCTCGGCGCCGGGCTCACCTGGCGGCAGGTGGTCGTCCTGCGTGCCGTCGCCAAGTACCTGCGCCAGATCGGCTCGACCTTCAGCCAGGCCTATGTCGAGAATGCGCTGCTTTCCAACGCCGGTCTGACTGCCGAGCTGGTCCGCTACTTCGAGGCACGGTTCGACCCCGATCACCCGGCCGGTGACGACGCCGAGGTCCGTGAGGCAGCCGAGCAGGAGGTGGCCGATCGGATCAAGGCGGGCCTCGAGGACGTCGCGAGCCTGGACCACGACCGGATCTTCCGCGCCTTCCACGGCGTCATCCGGGCCACCTTGCGCACCAACTTCTTCCAGGCGCCGACCGAGACCGGTGACGACGGCACCAAGGACACCGGCGAGGCGACCGGCAGCGGCCACTCGCGGCACAAGTCCTACGTCAGCTTCAAGCTCGACTGCCACGCCGTGCCCGGGCTGCCCGATCCCCGGCCGATGTTCGAGATCTGGGTCTACAGCCCCCGGGTCGAGGGCGTGCACCTGCGCTTCGGCATGGTGGCGCGTGGCGGCCTGCGCTGGAGCGACCGGCGCGAGGACTTCCGCACCGAGGTGCTCGGTCTGGTCAAGGCGCAGATGGTCAAGAACGCCGTTATCGTCCCGACCGGGTCCAAGGGCGGCTTCTTCGCCAAGCAGCTTCCCGACCCCGCGGTCGACCGGGACGCTTGGCTGGCGGAGGGCCAGTCGGCATACCGGCTGTTCATCTCCGGGATGCTCGACGTGACCGACAACCTGGTCAGCGGCGAGGTCGTGCCCCCGGAGCGGGTCGTGCGCCACGACCAGGACGACACCTATCTCGTGGTCGCCGCAGACAAGGGCACCGCGAAGTTCAGCGATCTGGCCAACAGCATCGCGCAGTCCTACAACTACTGGCTCGACGACGCCTTCGCCTCGGGCGGTTCCGAGGGCTACGACCACAAGGGCATGGGCATCACTGCCCGTGGGGCGTGGGAGTCGGTCAAGCGGCACTTCCGCGAGCTGGGCGTGAACACCCAGACCGAGAACTTCACCGCGGTGGGTATCGGCGACATGAGCGGTGACGTCTTCGGCAACGGCATGCTGCTGTCCGAGCACACCCGGCTCGTGGCCGCGTTCGACCACCGGCACATCTTCGTCGACCCCGACCCGGTGGCGGCCGCGTCGTATGCCGAGAGGCGGCGCCTGTTCGACCTGCCCCGCTCGTCGTGGGCCGACTACGACTCCTCGTTGATCAGCAAGGGCGGTGGCGTCTTCCCTCGCTCGTTGAAGGCGATTCCGGTCAGCGGCGAGATGAGGGCGGCACTCGGACTCGACGACGACGTGAGCTCGATGACCCCGGCAGAGCTGATGCGGTCGATCCTCTGCGCGCCGGTCGACCTGCTCTGGAATGGCGGGATCGGCACCTACATCAAGGCGTCGACCGAGAGCAACAGCCAGATCGGCGACCGCGCCAATGACGCAATTCGCGTGTCCGGCAACGAGATCCGCTGCAAGGTCGTGGGCGAGGGCGGCAACCTCGGGTGCAGCCAGCTCGGACGGATCGAGGCGGCGCTCGCGGGCGTGCGGATCAACACCGACGCGATAGACAACTCGGCAGGGGTTGACACCTCCGACCACGAGGTCAACATCAAGATCCTGCTGACCGGGCTGATGCGCGACGGCGACCTCACCCTCGACGAGCGCAACACGCTGCTCCACTCGATGACCGACGAGGTGGCGCAACAGGTGCTGCGGGACAACTACGAGCAGAACGTCCTGCTCGGCAACGCCCGCGCGCAGGAGCACGCGATGCTGCCGGTGCACCAGCGGCTCATCCACTGGCTGGAGGAGCGGGGCGAGCTCGACCGGGCCCTGGAGTTCCTGCCTACCGACGCCGAGATCGACAAGCGGCAGTCCGCCGGGATCGGCCTGACCTCACCGGAGTTCTCGGTGCTGGTGGCCTATGCCAAGCTCGCCCTCAAGGACCACCTCGGTGGGTCGGACCTGCCCGACGAGCCGTGGTTCCAGCAGACGCTCGCCGACTACTTCCCCGAACCGATCCGCCAGAAGTACCACGAGGCGCTCGCCGACCACCCGCTGCGCCGGCAGATCATCATCAACGCGGTGGTGAACTCGATGGTTAACCGCGGTGGCATCACCTTCGCCTTCCGGGCCGCGGAGGAGACCGGCGCGTCGAGCGAGCAGATCGCGCGGGCCTTCGTGGTGTGCCGCGAGGTCTTCGGCCTGGCGTCGTTCGTCGACGCCGTCGAGGCGCTCGACAACGTGGTGTCGGCGGAGACGCAGACCTCGCTCTACCTCGAGTTCCGCCGGTTGCTCGACCGGGCCACGCGCTGGTTCCTGCACAACCGACCGTCCCGGCTGGACGTCGGGGCCGAGGTGCGCAGGTTCGAGCAGCTGGTCGCCCGGTTCGCGCCCGACATGTCGGAGCTGCTGCAGGGCGCCGAGCGCGAGCGGTTCGCCGCCAAGGCGGCTGAGCTCGAGGAGCAGGGCGTGCCGCACGAGCTCGCGGTCCGGTCGGCCGGCCTGCTCGACTCGTTCTCGCTGCTGGACATCGTCGAGGCGGCGGAAGGTGCCGGCCACCCGGCCGAGCAGGTCGCACCGATCTACTTCGCGACGTCCGAGCACTTCGGCATCGACACGATGCTCACCAGCGTCTCGGGGCTGCCCCGCGACGACCGCTGGGACGCGTTGGCGCGCGGCGCGATGCGCGACGACCTCTACTCGACGCTCGAGGCGCTGACGTCCTCGGTCATCGAGAGCAGCACGGCTGGATCGACCCCCGCGGAGCGGCTCGAGCAGTGGTCGGAGGCCAACGCCGACCAGCTGGCGCGGGCTCGGGCGGCGCTCGCGGGGATCCACCAGATCGACCATCCGAGCATCGCGCCGCTGTCGGTGGCGCTGCGCACCCTGCGCGGCCTGATCCGCAGCGGGTCCGTCACCTCCTGACCGGGGTCGCGCCGGACGTCCTGCGCAACGGTCGCTGCGGCAACCAGAGCGCAGGACGTCCCACCGAGCCCTCTGCGGGACGTCCTGCGGGACGGTCGCTGCGGCAGCCAGGGCGCAGGACATTGCGATGAGGGGGAAGGGCTTCGGACTAGGCTCGCGGGCGTGCCGACGCTGAGGGACGTGCTGCTCGACCGGACCGGGCTGGGCCCCGAGCAGGTCGAGTGGTTGCACCTGCTGGTGGGCGACTGGCAGCTGCTCTCCGACCTGTCCTTCGCGGACCTCGTGCTCTGGGTCCCCGACCGCGAGGGAGGCTGGATCGCCGCTGCTCACGTGCGGCCCACCACGGGGCCCATGGTGTTCGTCGAGGACATGGTCGGCCTGCACCAGGAGAACACGCAGCGGCCGGGGATCACGCAGGCGTATGCCGACCGCCGGATCGTGCGGGAGGGTGAACCACGCTGGCGCGAAGCCATGCCGATCCGCGAGGAGGCGATCCCGGTCGTCCGTGAGGGACACCCCATCGCGGTGCTGACCCGGCACACCAATTTGTCGACGATGCGCACCCCGAGCCGGCTCGAGGTCACCTACCTCGCCACGGCCGATGCGCTCGCCCGCATGGTCGCCGCGGGTGACTTCCCCACGGCCGGGGCGCCGACCGGACGCCGCCGCGGCGCGCCCCGGGTCGGTGACGGCGTGATCCGCCTCGACGTGGCGGGGACGGTGACCTATGCGAGCCCGAACGCCGTGTCAGCGGTGCACCGGCTCGGACACGGCGGCGAGGTCGTCGGCGCGCGGCTCGAGCAGCTGGTCACCGGTGCCGTGCGCGAGCAGGAACCAGTGGACGAGACCTTGGGCATGGTGCTGACCGGACGGGAGCCGTGGCGCACCGAGGTGCAGAACCGGGGGGTGAGCGTCACCTTCCGAGCCATCCCGTTGAGCGAGACCGGCCAGCGCACCGGCGCCCTCGTGCTGCTCCGCGACGTGAGCGAGCTGCGGCGTCGTGAACGGGAGCTGCTCACCAAGGACGCGACGATCCGGGAGATCCACCACCGGGTCAAGAACAACCTGCAGACCGTCGCGGCGCTGCTGCGGCTGCAGTCGAGGCGGATGACCGACCCGCAGGCACGACTGGCGCTCGACGAGGCGGTGCGCAGGGTCGGGACGATCGCCCTTGTCCACGAGACGCTGTCGCAGGGATTCGACGAGACGGTGGACTTCGACGAGATCGCCGTGCGCGCGCTGCAGGCGGCTGTCGAGGTGGCGACCCGCGACGCGCCGGTGAGCGGACGGCATACGGGGAGCTTTGGGCGGTTGCGCGCCGAGGACGCCACGGCCTTGGCGATGGTCATGGCCGAGCTCGTGCACAACGCGGTGGAGCACGGTCTTGCCGCTGTCGGAGGGAGTGTCACGGTGGATGCCCGGCGTGGCTCGGACGGCGCGGACGAGCTGCTCACGGTCACGGTCAGCGACGACGGCGTCGGCCTGCCGGAAGGGTTCGACGAGGCGACGTCCGGTCTCGGCGTCCAGATCGTGACCTCGCTCGTCCAGGACCTGCGCGGGAGCATCACGTGGAGCGCAGCGAAGCCGCGCGGGACCTGTGTCAGGTTCGTCGCGCGGCTTCGGTCGGTGCGGGGGGAATGAGCCCAGAGTTCCTATCCCGCGCGGCGGGCGCGGGCGTTGCGGCGCTTGAGCGCGCGGCGCTCGTCCTCGGACAGGCCACCCCAGACGCCGGCGTCCTGGCCGGTCTCGAGGGCCCACTTGAGGCAGGTGTCGATCACGGGGCAACGGCGGCACACGGCCTTGGCGTCTTCGATCTGCGCCAGGGCCGGTCCGGTGTTGCCGATGGGGAAGAAGAGCTCCGGGTCTTCGTCCAGGCAGGCAGCGCGGTTGCGCCAGTCCATCAGTTGGTGCTCCTTCGTCGGTGCTCGCTCTGCGCGTTCCGGGATCTCCGGCGCGCGGTCGAGCGGTGCGGTCCCGTCGAGCCGCGGTGAATGCTACTCACCGTGCAGCGCGAACGGAAGGGTGAATCGTTGGGAACGTCTTTGGTCTCGGCCGACACAACGTGGAAGTCAGTCGCTGAGTTCCAGCCTCACAGATCCACCGGGCACAGGACAAGGGTGTCGGTGCAAATTCTTGCACGACGGCATGAGGCATGTGTCACACCCCCCTCGGTTCGCCCGGGCTGCGTGGCCGGGCCGGACCGCGATTAGCCTCCTGAGGGTGAACACCGCGACCCCCCGTCCCTCTTCCCGTCCGGCCCGGACGGTGGCCGCCGGCGTGACGGTGGCCCAGTCGCTCGCGCTGCTGGTCCTGAGCGGGTTCTACGTGGTGGAGACGGTCCGAGGTGAGGCCGGCGACCAGGTGCGCTCGCTGATGTCGGTCGTGCTGATGCTGCTCTTCGCGGGCGCACTCGCCTTCCTGGCCCGCGCCCTGTGGCGGCGGCCGGAGGCCGCGAGGACGCCCGCCATCGTGTGGAACGCGCTGCTTGTGCCGGTCGCGTGGGGCCTGTTCCAGTCCGGACAGGACGTGATCGGGGCCGTGTTGCTGGTCACCTCGCTGGCCGCCATCGTCGCGGCGGCCCTCGCCGGCCGCGGCGACCGCGGCCGAAGCTGAACGCCTTTGCTCCGTCGAGCCGCCATGATGGCAGGTGCCCGCACACCCAGGAGGACCCCGATGAGCGACCACGAGCCGGCCTTCGACCTGCCCGGCCTGAGCGAACAGGTCGAGGTGCTGGTCGATGAGTATGGCGTGCCGCACCTCTACGCCGCCGGCCTGGACGACCTCTTCGCCGCGCAGGGCTTCACCGCGGCGCGGGACCGCCTGTTCCAGATGGACCTGTGGCGGCGGCGCGGGCTGGGACTGCTCTCGGAGGTGTTCGGCCGCGACTACCTCGAGCGCGACCGGGCCGCCCGGCTGTTTCTCTACCGCGGCGACATGGCGCCGGAGTGGCAGGCCTACGGGCCGCAGACGCAGCGGATCACAGCGGCCTTCGTGCGGGGCATCAACACGTATGTCGACCTGTGCCGTGAGCAGCCGCGTCACCTGCCGCCGGAGTTCGCCGAGCTGGACTACGAGCCGGCGCAGTGGGACCCGTCCGACGTGGCGCGGATTCGCAGCCACGGGCTCTACTCCAACCTCGAGCACGAGGTGGCCCGGGCACGGGTGCTGCGCGACTTCGGCCCACAGGTCGAGGAGCTGCGGCGGGCGCGGGAGCCATGGGCACCGCTGCGGGTGCCGGAGGGACTCGACCTCGCTGCCGTCCCCGACGACGTGCTCGACGTCTACCGCCTCGCCACGACACCGGTGGTCTACGGGGGCGAGGGGCGCAGACCCGGGCCGCGGCTGACCCCCGAAGGAAGCAACAACTGGGTGGTCTCGGGCGAGCGCAGCGCGACGGGTCGCCCACTGCTGGCGAATGATCCGCACCGGGCGGTCTCGCTGCCGTCGCTGCGCTACCTTTGTCACCTCAGCGCGCCGGGGCTTGACCTCATCGGCGCCGGTGAGCCGGTGTTGCCGGGGGTTTCGATCGGTCACAACGGTCGAATCGCCTTCGGCCTCACCATCTTTCCCATAGACCAGGAAGATCTCTACGTCTACGAGACCGACCCGGATGACCCCGGTCGCTACCGTTACGGCGATGGCCATGAGGCGATGACCGAGGTCGTCGAGCAGGTGCCGGTGCGAGACGGCGACCCGGTTCCCGTGACGTTGCGGTTCACCCGGCACGGGCCGGTCGTGCACGAGGACCGCGAACGGCATACGGCCTGTGTGGTGCGGGCCGCCTGGCTCGGACCGGGCATGGCGCCATACCTCGGCAGCATGTCGTATGCCGGGGCGGGCACCCCCGACGAGTTCGTCGCCGCGCTGGACCGGTGGGGATCGCCGGGGGAGAACCAGGTGTATGCCGCGCCGGGCGGCACGATCGGCTGGCGCCCGGCGGGCCGGGTGCCGGTGCGGCGCGGGTGGGACGGCACGCTTCCGGTGCCGGGTGACGGGCGCTTCGAGTGGGACGGGTTCCTCGACGGGAGAGAGCTGCCCGCGGTCCGCGACCCGGAGCAGGGCTGGTTCGCAACGGCCAACCAGATGAATCTGCCGACCGACTACCCGAACGGCCAGCGCACCATCACCTACGACTGGTACCACCCCTACAGGCACGACCGCATCGCCGAGGTGCTGGGCGGGCGCGAGGGGTGGACGGTGGCCGATTGCGTGCAGTTGCAGTGCGACTACCTGAGCGTGCCCGCACGGCAGATCCTGCCGGTGCTGTCCGGCCTGCACTCTCCGGAGTCGCGGGTGGACGGCGCGCTGCGCCTGCTGCGCGACTGGGACGCCGTGGAGAGCCCGGACTCGGCCGCGGCGGCGCTCTTCGAGGTCTGGTACCACCGGCACCTGCGGCCGACCCTGCTCACGGCCGCGCTGCGCGAGCTCGTGCCGGCAGGCGACGTCGCGGCGGCGCTGTCCCTCGTGCTGCCACCGGCCGATGCGTCCTTCGACGCCCGGGTGGACCTGTCGCTGCTGCTGGAGCCGGGGGAGAGGCTTGGCCCCGATCCGGAGGGCACCATCGCCGAGGTGGTGCTGGCCAGCCTCGGGGACGCCGTCGCCGAGGTCGAACAACGGTTGGGGCCCGAGCCGTCGACGTGGCGGTGGGGCGACCTGCACCGCGCCCTGCTGACCCACCCGCTGCGGGCACTCCTGCCGCCCGGGCACGAGTGGACGCAGGTCGGCCCGTTGCCCCGTGGCGGCAGCGGCGACACGGTGGGCAGCACCGGCTACTACGACGGTTTCGACCAGCGGACCGGCGCCAGCTTCCGGATGGTGGTCGATGTCGGCGACTGGGACCGGTCGGTGGCGATGAACGCGCCGGGGCAGTCGGGGGTGCCGACCAGCCCGCACCATGCCGACCTGTTCGAGCGGTGGGCCGCCGACGAGGCGTTCCCGCTCCTCTACACCCGGGCCGCGGTGGAGGAACACCTGAGCGAGCGCTTCGTGCTGCGGCCGCCCGGTTAGAGTCGGGAGCGATCCCTGCCGCCGCTGCCGAGGAGAACGGTATGACCGCACCCCACAAAACCACCCCGCGAAGGTCTCTGCTCGCAAGTTCGCTCCGATACCTCGCGGGGACCCCGGCGGTCCTCGCACGTGACTCACTCGGCACTTCGCGAGCCCCCCAATGACCACCGCCTCGCCACGCCAGATCCTCACCGAGGAGCTGCTGGAGCGGATCAGGGGGAGGGCGGCGGCCTACGACCGCGAGAACCGCTTCTTCGACGAGGACCTCGCCGAGCTGGCCGAGGCCGGCTACCTGACCGCGATGGTGCCCGAGGAGCTCGGTGGGAGCGGGCTCACGCTGACCGAGATGGCCCGTGAGCAGATCCGACTGGCCGGTGCCGCGCCGGCGACGGCGCTCGCGGTCAACATGCATCACGTGTGGATGGGCGTCGCGCGGACCGTGCGGGCGGGCGGCGAGGACTCGATGGACTTCGTGCTGCAGGAGGCCGCGGCGGGGGAGGTCTTCGCGTTCGGGATCTCCGAGCCGGGCAACGACCTGGTGCTCTTCGGGTCCGACAGCGAGGCCCGGCCCGACGGTGTTGGCGGCTTCTCCTTCCACGGCGTCAAGATCTTCACCTCGCTGTCCCCGGCCTGGACGCGGATGGGCACCTTCGGCACCGACTCGAGCGGGGACGACGGGCCCCACTCGGTCTACGGCTTCATCACCCGCGACGGCGGTGGTGTCGAGGTCAAGGACGACTGGGACACCGTCGGGATGCGTGCCTCCCAGTCGTGCACGACCATCCTGTCCGGAGCGCACGCGCCCGCCGACCGGATCGTGCGCCGGATCCCGCCCGGCCCGACCATGGACCCCTTCATCTTCGGGATCTTCGCCAGCTTCGAGATCCTGCTCGCGTCGGTCTACACCGGCATCGCACAGCGGGCCCTGGAGCTGGCCGTCGAGACGGTGCACCGTCGCACGTCGCTGAAGAACGAGGGCGCGCCCTACGCCAACGATCCCGACATCCGGTGGCGCGTCGCGGACGCCGCGATCGCGCTGGACGCGCTCTCGCCGCAGATCGAGGCCCTGGCGCGCGACGTCGACGAGGGCGTGGACCGCGGCGCGATCTGGATGCCGCAGCTGTCGGCGGTGAAGTCGCGCGCCACCGAGACGGCGCTGCGGGTGGTCGAGCAGTGCGTGCGCGTCTCGGGCGGGTCCTCCTACTTCAACCGCTCCGAGCTGTCGCGGCTCTACCGCGACGTGCTGGCCGGGATCTTCCACCCCAGCGACGACGAGTCGGTGCACGGGGCCTGGGCGAATGCCCTGCTCGGCCAGCCCGTCCCGTGGCCGCCCGAGGACGGTGATTCCGGGTCGTGAACGAGGCGGGCCGGCCGTCGGTCGTCCGATCGCTCAGATCCCCACTCCGCGGTGCCAGGTGGGCAGCGGCTTACCGGGAAGCGACCCTCCGGGGAGCGACCTTCCCGGAAGCGGCTTCGTCGGCCACGGTCGGACGGGACCGCTGTCAACCGGCGGCGTCGAGGCGTTGCTGGTGGTGGGCTGAATCTGCATCACCGCACCAGAGACGCCCAGGGTGAGCTGGTAGTCAGCCCCGGCACCGCTCAGTCCGATGGTGGCACCGGCGGGAGAGCCTTGCGAAGCCTTCCACAGCACCCGTCCGGTGGCGCCGACCTGCACCAACTGCGGCTGGCCGGACGCGCTGCCCTCGAGCACCAGCGTCACCGAGCCGAGGATGTCGTCCTCGTTGGTCAACACGCTCTTGAACGCCTGCCCGACGGCGCTGACCGCACCGATCGCCAGACCCACTGGCGCGGTGACCACGGCAGCCGGCGGAAAGGCCGCGGTCACTGCAGCGAGGGCAGCACCGGCAGCAGCCGCGGCCTGCGCCTCCTGGTCGGCCAGGTTCTGGCCATCGCTCTCCTTGAAGGTTACCGTCACGACGACGTGCTCGCCGGCAGCCACGTCGACGTCGAAGAGCTCGACGTTCAGCGACTGGTCGGACAGGCCACCGCTGTCGTTGACGTCCCACGCCGAGTTGTCGCCGCCCGGGCCACCGGCGTTGGCGCCCTGGGCTGCCTTTGGCCCGATCAGGTCACCCTGGTCCGTGGTGGCCGGGTGGGCCCCCTTCTTGCGAACGACGTTGCCGATGAAGAAGACCTCGTCGTGTCCGCTCTCGGTCGTCTGGTGGCACACGATGCGCCGCAGAACCACTGCTGTACCGGCCATGTTTGCTTCCCCGTTCTCGGTTGGGCCACCCCCAGTAGGCAGCCACCACGGGCAAGGAGCGCCCACGCCAGCTGCTGATACAGATGCTGGGTTCAGGCCGGCCCGGGCCGGACTGTCCGACGATTGGGCAAGCGACCGGCAAGGTCAGGTCTGGTGAGCGGCGCGTGGCAGGGCGACCTGCACCGGAGTCAACCGGCCCCGCTCGACGTGGAGACCGCGGCCGGGAAGGCGCTCCCGCAACGGACTGGCCCGCACAGTGAACAACTCTCCGTCCGTCGGAGACGACGGGTGCAGCAACAAGCCGGTCTGCTGACGGCGCACCTCCACGGCGAGCCCGCGGAACTGGGTCAACAGCTCATGGGTCATGCCGGCACACACGACTCCGGCCCCGGTCTGCCGCCCCGAGCGAACAAGGTCGATGAGCACCTCCTCTACACCGCTGCCGGCGAGCCGCTCGACGTCGTCGACGACGGCGACCAAGTCGGTGTGCTCCTGCTGCGCCACCCGGAGGCCGTGCACATCGGTCGGATCGAAGATGAGGGCCGCAGGTTCGGTCTCCAAAGCAGCCAGCGGAGAACGACTCTCGGCGACCACCGCGACCACACGGCCCAGGTCGAGCAGCTGTCGCGCCAGCAGCTCCAACGCCGTCGTACGGCCGCTGCCGGCCGGCCCCGCGACGAGGAAGGACAACCCCCCACCAGGATCGATCGTGACGGGTTGCAGGTCGTCGCCGCCCACTCCCAGCAACAGCGGCAGGGCGTGTCTTGAGCCGGTCGCCGTTTCCGCAGCGGCAACGCCTGCGGCTCCAGCAGGACGGCAGACGAGCTGCGTCAGGGAGATCGTGCGAGGCAGCGGTTCGATCTGAAGCGGCCGCAGCCGTCGGGACGACCGGCCGGGTTCACCGGGGTCCCTCAGGCAGCGGTCGGCCACCTGGTGCAACAGCCGCACCTGCGCGCGACCGGATCCGTCGACGGCGCACCGTTCCTCGCCGATCACATCCAGTGCCTCCTCGCCCGACGTTGACCTCTCGGGGCTCTTGGGGTCGTCCGCCGGTGACCTGTCCGGCAGCACGGCGATCTGCAGCTCGGCCCCGTCGCCGACCCGCAGCGCCCGCCCCGGCGGTAGTCGCCCAGGGACGGAGGCGGCAGGAAGCCCCGCGAGCAACAGGTCTCCCTCGTCGGCCATGCGCAGGCAGAACCGTTGCGGGACCAGGGAAGCCGTGCGCGACAGCAGGACCGAGCGCCCGCCGGTGAGGACGACCCGCAGACCGACGGAAGGGCCCTCGCGCAGCAACTGGTGCATCGCCTCCACCGGACGGCCGGCGTCGACCTCGTCGTAGGTCTCGGTGAACGCGTCCCAGTCGTCGACCATGATGACGAGGTAGGGCAGGGGCTCGGCGCCCGACGCCATCGCGTCCTCGCGCTGCTCGGCCAGTGAGGAGTAGCCGTGCTCGGCCCAGGCGCTCTGCCGCTGGGCGACCTCCTCGAGCAGCCGCTGCAGCAACCGTGATCCACGCGCCGGCTCGTCTCGCGCCACGACGACCCCGGCGTGGGGCAGCCGCGCCACCGCCCGCAAACCACCCGACCCGTCGAAGGCGTGCAGGTGCACCTCCACCGCAGTGCGCCGCTGCGCGATCGAGGCGGCAAGGGTCCGCAAAGCGGTGGTGCGTCCGCTGCGGGCCGAGCCCGCGAAGGCCAGGTGCCCGTCCTGTTCGAGGTCCCAGACCAGCGTTTCCTGGCGTTGCTCGTCGGGGAGGTCGGCCACGGCATACGGGATGCTCCACGTGGCAGAGCCGGTATGCCGTGGCAACGCGACGCTGTCGCGGAGCGGCGGCAGCCACGGGGAGGCCATCGTCGGAACCCCAGCGGCAACAGCGGCCTTCGCGACCGCGTCCACGATGCGGCACAGGTCGGATGGCGCGTGCGCATCGTCGGGATCGCTGGTGTTCGCGGTGGTGGAGGTCGTCAGGGCCAGTGGTCGCACGGACACCGTCTGGGGTTCGTCGTGGAGCTCGTGGCCACCCACTCGAGCCGTCTGGAAGAGCCGCAGCGGCCCCGACCCGGTGCGCAGCAACGCCCTTCCCGGTGTGCGAGCGGAGATCGCGGCCGCCGCCGGGTCCTCCAGCACGTCGTCGGAGTCGGCCTTGTCCCTCACCCGCAGGGCGATGCGCAGGTTGACGTTGGCCTTGATGTCCGACGACACGATGCCTCCGGGGCGCTGGGTGGCCAGCACGAGGTGGACGCCGAGCGAGCGCCCCACCGCGGCGACCTTGACCAGGCCGTCGATGAAGTCGGGCAGGTCCTCGGCCAGCATCTTGAACTCGTCGATGACCAGGACGAGGCGGGGGACGAGAGGCGCGTCGGTCGGCCGGATGCGCTGGTGGTCCTCGAGGTCCTTGGCGCCGACTGCGCCGAGGACCCGCTCGCGCCGGCGCAGCTCCGCCTCGAGCGAGCGGAGGGCTCGCGCTGTGAGGTGGCCGTCCAGGTCGGTCACCATGCCGACCGTGTGTGGCAGGCGGGCGCAGTCCTTGAACGCGGATCCGCCCTTGTAGTCCACGAGCACGAACACCATCTCGTCCGGTCGGTTGGCCAGCGCGAGCGACGCGATCATGGTCTGGAGCAGCTCGGACTTGCCCGCCCCCGTGGTCCCGCCGACGAGGGCGTGCGGCCCGTCCCGGCGCAGGTCGACGATCTCCGGTGAGTCCGCGCCAGCCCCCAGGACGAAGGCGGTGCTCCGTGGCCGAGCGGACCAGTGGTCACGCACCTGTGCCGGGTCCGTGGCGTCGACGTCGAGGACCTCCAGCAGCCGGGCGACGTCGGGCGGCTGCGCCGTCGAGTCCTCCGGTGTGGCGTCGCGCAGCGCCGACAGGTGGCGGGCGAGCCGCTCGGCCCAACCCAGCCGCACGAGTCCCGGGGTGCAGCGCACCGGCGGCTCGGCGGCACACCGGTAGGGAGCGGTGAAGTCGGTGCCGGAGAGGTCGAGGGTGGCGCCGGTCTCGGCGGGCAGGCGTGGCACCTGGGTGTCCGCGCAGATCGTGTACACGCCGACCGACGGTCCCTCTCTGAGCAACCGCGCGACCCCCGCCTCGGAGCGCAGCCGCCGGGCCCCGTCCAGGACGAGCACGACCGACGGGCCCGCCCACATCGCCGCCGTTCCTCGACGCGCCGAGTCCAGCCGCTCGTCCAGCAGTGCGCCGAGCTCAGCCAGGAGGGTGGGCACCTGGCGGCCCGCATCGCCCAGCAGGCCGTAACCGGTGGCCCCGTCAGCTGCGGTCGCGTGGGGGAGCCAGACCAGCCAGTGCCAGTCGTCCACCACGGCGGGGTGCGCCACCGCCACCAGCACCACCACCCGCACGTCCCGCGGCGAGTGCCACCCGGCGACCTGCCCGACCAGCCCCCGCAGGCACGCTGCCGTCGCCGGTGCTGGTCCGGCGACGCCCAGCACGCCGACTTGCGGCAGCGACACCTCCAGCGGCACGTCGTCGAGCAGCGGGTGGTCCTCGCCCCCGTCGTGGTCGGTGACGGTGGTCACGGCAGGCAGCGTGGCGCTGCCCAGGCGCAGACGAAGGAAGTCGTTGTCGGAGGGTCGTCGGTGCCACAACCGGGCACCGGGCTCGCGTGCGGTGACCAGCAGCTCGGCCAGGTCCGGCGCAGCACGGTGCCGAAGCCTTCGCTCCTGCTCGAGTGCACCGGCCAGGTCCGTCCCGAACCGGGCCAAGTCCTCTGCGTGGCGCGCCCGCTGCCGCCGGTGGCGCAGCCGCCCACCTCGTCGGTCGCTGAGGTGGCTGCCGAGCATCATCACCGGACCCATCAGCCCGAACAGCAGCATCACCGCGCTGTCCATCACGTAGGCCAGCACCAGCGACAGCAGCAGGGGCAGCACCAGCGTGAGCACCGGCATACGACCGCTCTCCGGCGCCTCTGGCGGCGACGGCCGCGCCAGCCTGACCGGCGGCGTCGTGATCTGCTCGCGCGGCCCGCGGTTGACGCCGAGGTGGCCCCGGCCGTCCGGTTG
>NZ_VOHR01000300.1 GCF_009192725.1 Segeticoccus rhizosphaerae
TGCCCGTGCGGGACGAGCTCGGACCCGAAGTGGCCCGGGTGGTGGCGGTGGGCGCGGTCGTGCCGCTGCCCCCCGGGGAGGTGGTGGGCCACTGGGTGCCGATCACCAGCGCCACGACGACGGCGGCGGCCAGCAGCGCCGCCTTGGCCCATTTCGAGGTCACGGCGCCCACCTCGCTCTCGTCGTCGCCGACCGTCGTCGCACGCCGGCCCCTGGACGTCCGTGCGTGCCGGCGCCGTCACGCTATACGACGTCGCCAGGGTCACATCGGTTCGTCGCCGCCGAGCGCGCTTCGCCGCGCGCCGGGACCTAGACTCACGGGAGAGGCTGTGCACCGCGCCGGTGTGGTCATCCTCGCCGCCGTGGTGGCCACCGGCCCTGCATCCTGCGTACTGGAGGAATCGTGTCCGAAGCCGTCATCGTCTCGACCGCCCGCACCCCGATCGGACGCGCGTTCAAGGGGTCGCTCAAGGACGTCCGCCCCGACGACCTCGCCGTGGGTGTGATCCAGGCGGCGCTCGACAAGATCCCGGACCTCGACCCGCACGACGTCGAGGACCTCTACCTCGGCTGCGCCGAGCCCTGGGGCGAGCACGGCTCCAACATGGCGCGCGTGGTCGCCATCCTGCTCGGCCTCGACCACCTGCCCGGCTCCACGGTCAACCGGTTCTGCGCGTCCTCGGTGCAGACGAGTCGGATGGCGTTCCACGCGATCAAGGCCGGCGAGGGCGACATCTTCGTGTCGGCGGGCGTCGAGTGCGTGTCGCGCTATGCGGACTTCACCGGCGCCGGCGGCTCCAAGGCTGAGTGGCAGAACCCGCGGTTTGCCGACGCGCAGGCCCGCATGGCGCAGATCGCGAAGGACAACACCACGTGGACCGACCCGCGCGAGGACGGCCTGGTGCCCGACGTCTACCTGGCGATGGGCCAGACCGCGGAGAACGTCGCGACGATGCGCGGGATCTCCCGCGAGCGCCAGGACGAGTGGGGCGTCACCAGCCAGAACCGCGCCGAGAAGGCGATCGCCGACGGCTTCTTCGAGCGCGAGATCGCGCCGGTGACGCTGCCCGACGGCACGGTCGTCAGCAAGGACGACGGCCCTCGCCCCGGCGTCACCCTGGAGAAGGTCTCGACCCTGCAGCCGGTCTTCCGCGAGGACGGCACGATCACCGCCGGCAACTGCTGTCCCCTCAACGACGGCGCCGCCGCTGTCGTCGTGATGAGCGACACCAAGGCCCGCGAGCTCGGCCTCACGCCGCTGGCCCGCGTGGTCTCCACCGGCGTCAGCGCCCTCTCCCCCGAGATCATGGGCCTCGGCCCGGTCGAGGCGTCCAGGCAGGCGCTGGCCCGCGCAGGCATGACGATCGGCGACATGGACCTCTACGAGATCAACGAGGCGTTCGCCGCCCAGGTGCTGCCCTCGGCCGATGACCTCGGGATGGACTTCGACAAGCTCAACGTGCACGGCGGGGCGATCGCGCTCGGCCACCCGTTCGGATCGACCGGCGCTCGCATCACCACGACGCTGCTCAACGGGTTGCGGTCGCGCGACGGCCAGTTCGGCCTTGAGACGATGTGCGTCGGCGGAGGCCAGGGCATGGCGGTCATCTACGAGCGGCTCAGCTGACCGTTGTCCAGCCGGGGATGAGAGTGCCGTCGTTCGAGTCGGTGTCGACGTGGCACCAGCCGCTGCCGGCGACCTGCTCGGCACAGCGCCAGGCGCTCCTGGACGACGTGGCGACCCGCATCGACGCGCTGGGCAAGCACCGGCTGCGCGTGGCGGTCGACGGTTACACCGCCTCGGGCAAGACCAGCTTCGGCCACGAGCTCGCCGCGGCGTTGCGCCGGTCGGGTCGCCCGACGCTGCGGGCCAGCCTCGACGACTTCAAGAACCCCTGGAGCGAGCGGCACCTCTACGACCGTGAGTCGGGCGAGGGCTACTACCGCAACGCCTACGACTTCGACGCCACCCGCCGGCTGCTGCTCGAGCCGGCCGGCCCGTCGGGTTCCGGCGCGGTCGTGCTCTGCAGCATCGACCCGCTCACCCAGGAGAACCACCAGGACGTCGTGGTGCGCGCGCCGGACGATGCCGTGCTCGTCGTCGACTCGGTCTTCGCCTTGCGGCCGGAGTACGACGACTGCTGGGAGTTTCGTATCTGGCTCGACGTGGAGCCGGAGCTGGCGCTGCGCCGTGGCGCGACGCGTGACACCGAGCGCGCCGGCCGGGCCCAGGCCGAGGCGATCCACCGCGAGCGCTATCACGCCGCCGAGCTGATCTACCTCGCCGAGGTCGATCCCGTCGCCCGCGCCGACGTCGTGGTCGACAACCGCGACTTCACCCGGCCCCGGCTCCTGCGCCCCTGACGCCTCCCGCGGCCCCCGCTCCCGATCGTTGCGGCGCGTCCGGCCAGTCGACGAGCCGAAGGTCGCCGCAGCAACCAGCCGGTATGCCGTCAGGCCAGTACCCTGCGCAGCCTCGCCAGGTCCTCGGCCAGTCCAGCGGCGAGACCCGCCGCGCACGCGTCATACACCGTGACGGTCAGCTGGTCCATGAGCACAGCCGGCCCGAGGTCGGGCAGTCCCCGTCCCACCCCTTCCCCGCTCGTTGCTGGGGAAGGGCGTCGTCGGTGACGCGGTTCCCCAGCAACAACGGGAGGGGTGGCGGCGTCGGCGAGACGCTGGGCGAGGGCCCGCACCGCCCCCACATGCGACGACGCGCGGTCGAGCGGCAGCTGGTGCCACCGTTCGACCACGCGTCGAAGCTCGGTCTCGACGTCCCTCGGGACGGGGGACGCGTGCGGCTGCACTCAGTCGCGCATCCGGGCCAGCAGGCGCAGGATCTCGAGGTAGAGCCAGACCAGCGAGACGATCAGGCCGTGCGCGAGCAGCCAGGAGTACTTCTCCGGCACCTCGGCGTTGACCGCGCGCTGGATCGTGTCGAAGTCGATCGCCAGCGAGTAGGACGCCAGGCCGACCGCGAAGATCGAGATGCCGATGCCGAGCAGCCCGCTGCCGCCGAAGCCCCAGCCGTCGCCGACGCCCATGAAGGAGGCGATGACGTTGACGATGGCAAACAGCAGGTAGCCCATGAGCGCCAGGCCGAAGATGCGGCGCGACTTCTCGGTGACGCGGATGATGCCGAACTTCCATCCGGCGAACATGCCCACGAAGACGCACATCGTGGCGATCACAGCCGTCGCGACCAGGTTGCTCTGCCCCGGCGCGTTGAAGTTGTCGTTGTAGAAGTTGCTGATCGCGCCGACGAAGATGCCCTCCGCGACGGCATAGGTGACGATCAACGGCACGCTGATCGTCTTCTTCATCGCGATGACGATGCCGAGGATCAGGGTCAGCGCGATGCCGCCGATGAAGACCGGCATCGCCAGCTCCGGCGTGCTGTCGGTGAGGATCCACCCGGCGGCAGCGAAGACCACGACGATCGAGAACAGGCCGAGCGTCTTCATGACGACGTCGTCGAGGGTCAGCCGACCCATCTGGACACGGTCGGCGGACTGCTGGTTGTAGAGGTCCTGCAGCTGCTCGGGCGACATCTGCTGGCTCTGCGCGCCGCCCATCGGCGGCTGTCCGTAGGACTGTCCCTGCCCCGGGTAGCCCTGCTGCGGGGACACCTGCTGGGAACCGCGCCGGGGGGCGCGGAAACCGGCGAACTCGCCCTTGTCGATCTGACTATTGATCTTGTTGAAGACCGGGTTGCTTGCCATTCACTGCCTCCAGCGCTCGTGCCCCACTCGCGCGAGGCCTGTCACAAGGGTAAAGGTTCCCATCATCGCAAAAGTTCCCGCCCGGCCCGGCAGTGTCCACATTGTTGTGTTTGCCGTGACCCACGTCACGGCGCGTCAACGAGTCCGAGCCAACTCGCGTTGGCCGCAGGAGAGCCGGCTGAAGCGGTGATCACGTGCCCCCGACGGGTTTCGAACCCGCACTTGAGCGATTTTAAGTCGCCTGCCTCTGCCGTTGGGCTACGGGGGCACCCACAGGCTACCCAGCGTCGGAACGAACGTTCGCCCAGCCGCGCCAGACTGATGCGGCTACAGATAGGTGCGCCGCGGATGTATGTCGGCCGCCCCGCGCACGAGGTCGAGGAAGAGCAGACCCGCCGTGTGGTCGATCTCGTGCTGCAGCGCGATCGCCTCGAACCCGTCGGTGTGCAGCTCGACCCACTCCCCCGTGACCGGCAGCTGGCCGCGCACGACCAGCCTCGTCGCGCGGGTGACGTCGCCGGTGAAGTCCGGGACCGACATACAACCCTCGCGACCGCGTTGGCGGCGGCTCGCGGACAGCACCGACGCGTTGGCGAGGGCGAAGACGCCGTGACACGTCCGGGTCTTGCGGTGCCCGGTCACGTCAACGCCGAACAACCGCGCCGCGACGCCGATCTGCTGCGCGGCGAGGCCGACGCAGCCGGGAGAGACCGCCTGCGTCGCGAGCAGGTCGGCCGCCAGCTGGACGGTCTCGGGCGAGGCCGGGTCGACCTCGGCGCCCTCCTGTGCGAGCACCGCTTGGGGGGACCGCGCCACGG
>NZ_VOHR01000301.1 GCF_009192725.1 Segeticoccus rhizosphaerae
GGGCGCTGCTCGCGCTTGCCGTAGTCGGCGTCGCGCCGGAAGTCGCTGCGCGGGGCGCGGGCCGGACGCTCCTCACGCCGGTCGAAGCTGCGCGGCGCACGGTCGTCACGCCGGTCGAAGCTGCGGGGGGCTCGGTCGTCACGCCGGTCGAAACTGCGCGGCGCACGGTCATCACGACGCTCGTCACGCCGGAAGTCGCCGCGCGGGGCGCGGGCCGGACGCTCCTCACGCCGGTCAAAGCTACGAGCCGGACGCTCGTCTCGACGATCGAAGCTGCGCGGGGCACGGTCGTCCCGGCGGTCGTCGCGGCGGCCAGGGCGGTCGGAGCGCTGGGGGCCGCGGGGTGGGCGGTCGTCATACGACTTGCCTTGGCCGCGGTGCGCCTTCTTGGGTCCCGCCTTGGCCTGAGCCTTCTTGGCGGTGCTCCAGCGGGCCTTTTTGGGCGCGCCGGACTTGGGGGCGTGCTGCTTGCTCATCTGAAATTGGCTCACTTCGGTAACTCGAGGTAGGCACGCCTCGAGCTGCCGTCCGTGGCAACGAATGAGAGCGAACCTCAGGCGAGTGTGGTGCCTTCTCGCCCGGCGGACCGGGATGGACGGTTGCCATCCGGCTGCCCGGTGTCCTTGCTTGCACGTTCTCGGGACGCCTCACGCGTCCATGCACCGGGGTGCCTCCACCGTATCAGCGTCTGGTCCGCCTCCAGACCAGGAAGACGGCCAGGGCGAGCAGGACGCCTGTGAGATCTGCCACGACGTCCCACCCGCTGCCGTCGCGGTGCGCCAGCAGGCTCGCCTGGAGCAGCTCACTCACGGGTGCGTGCAACGCGAGCAGACCCACCACCCACCACCGGGAAAGACCGGTCATAAGCCCGACCAGCGTCGGTGCCGCGAAGACGGACGCGTGGATCAGCTTGTCGAGGTGCGCGAGCCCCGGACCACCGGGAGCGGTGGGCACGTAGAGCACGACGAGCTGCACCACCATCGCGAGGACGAGCAGCACGATCCAGCCGCGCCTGATCCGGGAGACGGCGGTCGGCTCGGAGACCTTCGTGGGGATGGTGGGCCGGGACGTCATACGGGCAGCTGCGCGGCCTCGGCGTCGTTGGGGGCCTTGTCGTCCCCGCGAACGGCCTTCTCGACCGCGGTGGCCACCGTCTTGGAGACGTCGGGGTGGAAGACGCTGGGAATGATGTAGGCGGGGTTGAGCTCGTCCTCGCTGACCGTCCCGGCCAGCGCCTCGGCCGCCGCCAGCAGCACCTCTTCGGTGACCTTGTTGGAGCGGGCGTCGAGCAGACCGCGGAAGACGCCGGGGAAGACCAGGACATTGTTGATCTGGTTGGCGAAGTCGCTGCGACCGGTGGCCACGACGGTGGCGTGCTGGGCGGCCGCGGCCGGGTCCACCTCGGGCTCGGGGTTGGCGAGCGCGAAGACGATGGCGTCGTCGTGCATCTTGGCGATGTCGTCGCCGTCGAGCAGGTTGGGCGCCGAGACGCCGATGAAGACGTCGGCACCCTCGATGACGTCCTTGAGCGTGCCGGTGCGGCGCTCGAGGTTGGTGGTCTCGGCGAGCCAGCGCAGGTTGTCGTCGCCGTTGCCCTTGATGTCCTCGCGGTCGGGGTGCACGACGCCGAAACGGTCGGAGACGATGATGTCCTTCGCGCCGGCGGCGATGAGCAGGCGCAGGATCGCGGTGCCGGCCGCGCCCGCCCCGCTCTGCACGAGCCGGACGTCCTCGAGCTCCTTGCCGACGACCCGCAGCGCGTTGCGCAGGGCCGCCAGCACCACGATCGCGGTGCCGTGCTGGTCGTCGTGGAAGACGGGGATGTCAAGCTCCTCCCGCAGCCGGGCCTCCACCTCGAAGCAGCGCGGGGCGGAGATGTCCTCGAGGTTGATGCCCGCGAACCCGGGGGCGATCGCCTTGACGATCATGACGATCTCGTCGACGTCGTGCGAGTCCAGGCACAGCGGGAAGGCGTCGATGTCGGCGAACCGCTTGAACAGCGCGGCCTTGCCCTCCATCACCGGCAGTGCCGCGAGCGGGCCGATGTCACCGAGCCCGAGCACGGCGGAGCCGTCGGTGACGACCGCGACGGTGTTGCGCTTGATGGTGAGCCGGCGCGCGTCCTCGGGGTTGTCGGCGATCGCCATGCAGACGCGGGCGACGCCGGGGGTGTAGACGCGCGAGAGGTCGTCGCGGTTGCGGATCGGCACCTTCGACTCGATCTTGAGCTTGCCGCCGAGGTGCACCAGGAAGGTCCGGTCGCTGACCTTGCCGATCTCGACCCCCTCGACCGTCCTCATGGCGGCCACGATCTCGGTGGCGTGGTCGGTGTCGCGGCACGAGACGGTCACGTCCACCTGCAGTCGGTCGGATCCCGAGGCGGTGATGTCGAGGCCGGTGACCAGTCCCCCGTTCTGCTCGATCGCGGTGGTGAGCTCGCTGACTGCCGTCGCGCGGGCGGGGAGCTCGAGGCGGGCGGTGATCGAGTTGGAGACAGAGGGGACGCTCATGGGCGTCATTGTCCCCGACTACCGCTCGGTATGACGGGCAGCCCCCTCGGCGCGTCCCTCACCTCCTGCGGGATGAGCCGACGGTCAGACGGCGGCGGGGGCGAAGGGCAGCTTGGGCTGGGGCGGCGCGTGGGTCGGGTCCACCCCGTCGAACAGGCTGCTGACCGACTCACCGGCATGGATCCGGGCGATCGCCTCGGCGAACAGGTCGGCGACCGAGCGCACCCGCAGCTGCGGCCAGTTGCCGGGCGCAGGGACGGTGTCGGTGGTGACGACCTCGCTGATCATGTGGTGGTCGCGCAGGCGCTCGACGGCCTTGCCGGTGAAGAGTCCGTGGGTGCATGCGACCGCGGCCTCGGTGCAACCGAAGTCGGCCAGCCGATCCAGCAGCTCGACGATCGATCCACCCGTCGCGATCTCGTCGTCGAGCACGATGGCGCGCTTGCCGGAGACATCGCCCACGATGGCGTCGACCACGACCCGGTCGTCGGCCAGCCGCTGCTTGCTGCCCGCGGCGACGGGGAGTCCGAGCAACCGGGCGAACTGGGTGGCGGTCTTGGCGTTGCCGAGGTCGGGCGAGATGACGACCGTGTTGGTGAGGTCGCGGTCCTGGAAGTGGTCGGCGAGCACGCCGATCGCGGTGAGGTGGTCGACGGGGACGGAGAAGAAGCCGTGCACCTGGGGCGCGTGCAGCGCCATGGTGAGGACCCTGTGGGCGCCGGCTGTCACCAGCATGTCGGCCACGAGGCGTCCACCCAGCGAGATGCGTGAGGCGTCCTTCTTGTCCGACCGGGCATAGGCATAGTGCGGGATGACGGCGGTGATCTGTGCGGCCGAGGCGCCCCGGGCCGCGTCGATCATCAGCAGCAGCTCCATCAGGTGCTCCTGGGTGGGCGGCACCAGGGGCTGGATCAGGTAGACGTCACGCTGGCGGCAGTTGGCGAGCAGCTGCGCCTGGAGGCAGTCGTTGCTGAACCGCTTGATGTCGATCGGCGACAACTGGGCGCCCAGGGCGTCGCAGATGCGCGCCGCCAGCTGACGATGGGCCGAACCGGAGAAGACCACGATCTCGCGCACGCCGAAGCTCCCAGTGGGGTCGATGCCGATGTCCAGGTCGAGCGTAGCCCCTGGCCCGGGCCCGGGAGGACGCCAGCCGTGGCCGAAGCCTGCGCCCGACTCCCGGTCCCACCAGCGCGTATGCCGTCAGGTCACCGCGGCCGCGTAGCCCGCCACCAGCGCGTCGGCCACCACGGAGACGTAGCGGTCGTCGGGAAGGTAGGTCGGGGCGTGCAACCCGCCGGTGCCGGTCCCGGTGCCGACGAACATCATCAGGCTGCGGGCGTGCTGGACGTAGTAGGAGAAGTCGTCGGAGCCGAACGAGCGGAAGTCGGTCGACACCGGGTGCCCCATCTGGGCCAGCCGCTCAGCCGCTCCCGCGGCCAGCACGGCGTCGTTGACCAGGGCCGGTTCACCGGACGCAAAGCGGATCTCACCCACGCAACCGTGCCCCGAGGCCACTCCTTCGACGATCGACCTCATCGCGGCCCGTGCCAGGTCGAGGTCCGAGGCGCGCATCGTGCGCAGAGAGCCCCTGGCCACCGCCCGGCCGGGCACGACGTTGTAGGTGGTGCCGGCGTCGAGCTGGTTGACCATGCAGGCCACCCCCACCGTGGGATCGATCCGCCGGGCTCCGACCTGCTGCAGCGCCACGACGACGGCCGAGAGCGCGAGGACCGAGTCGTCCACGGTGTGCGGATAGCCGGAGTGGCCGCTGCGGCCGCGGACCTCGACCTCGAAGGCGCAGCTGCCGGCGTTGACCGGCCCTGCCACCGCGGAGATGGTGCCGGCCGGCAGCTGCGGCTGGCAGTGGGCGGCGACGACCGCCTCGACCCCCGCCATCCCGCCCTCTTCGACCACGTCCCAGGCGCCGGACTGCGGGCCCTCCTCGCGAGGCTGCAGCAGCGCCACCAGCGGCACCGGAAGCTCGATCCGCGTGGCCGCGCGCGCCACGACCGCCA
>NZ_VOHR01000302.1 GCF_009192725.1 Segeticoccus rhizosphaerae
CAGCGCCCCGCGACCAGCCGGCCGCCGGCGCCGCCGAGGGCCACCACCGCGAGCACCCGCCCGGCAGTCTGCGCGTCCCAGCCGCGCTCGGAGACGAGGAACTCCGCCGAGAACGACGCGGTGGTGAACTGCGGCACCACGAGCAGAGCGCTTGCGACGTGCACCCGCCACAGCTGCGTGGTGCGGTAGGGCGACGGCACCTTCCCGGACACGCCGCCTGCGGCACCAGCCGCCGTCCCAGCCCCGGCAGTGGACGTGACGGGGTGCGGCGCGTCCTCCGCGAACACGGCCACGAGCAGCATGACCGCGAGACAACCCACCGCCGGGACGCCGAGGGCCAGCTCCAGTCCACCTCGCTGGGCCAGAGGCGGGAGCGCCGCGGCGCCCAGGGCCACGCCGAGTGGCTGACCCATCTGGCGGATCCCCATGGCAACCCCTCGTTGCCGTGGCGCGAACCAGCCCATCACGAGGCGCCCGCTCGCGGAGTTCACCGAGGCGCCCGCCGCGCCCACGAGGACGAGCAGCACCGCACGGGTCCCCAGCCCACCCGCCGCCGCGGCACCGAGTCCGGTGAGGCCGGTCAGGGCGAGCCCGAGCGCGATGGCCAGCCGCTCTCCGTACCGGTCGGCGAAGGCGCCCCACGCGACCAGGGTGAGGAACAGCCCCAGCGACGGCGCCGCCACGAAGGCACCGCCGGCAGCGAGGTCGACGCCCTCCGTGCGACGCAGGTAGGGCAACAGGAAGGGCAACCCGAACAGCAGCGAGCACACGATGGTCTGCGCACCGGTGCCGAGCGCCAGCATGACCCAACGGCGCCGTTCGGAGGTCGGGTCCTGACGGGTGGGCACGAGCCGACGTTAGCTCCCGCGGCCGCGGAGTGAGACGTCGATTTCAGGGCGTGGACAAGCGGGTGAACCTGCGCGTCCTTGACCTCCCCCTCTACGGTGCAGGCATGACGACGCCGATCGAGGACTACGCCGTACTGGGTGACAGGGGCACGTGCGCCCTGGTGAGCCGCGGAGGCTCGGTGGACTGGCTCTGCCTCCCCCGCTTCGACTCCCCCGCCTGTTTCGCCGCCCTCGTCGGGCGCCCCGACAACGGCCGCTGGCTGCTCGCACCCGTCGACGAGGCGACGTCCACCCGCCGCTACCTCGGCAACACCTTCGTCCTCGAGACGAGGCACGAGACCAAGGACGGCGTGGTCACCGTCACCGACTTCATGCCCGACGGCGACGGCCGGGCCGACCTGGTGCGCATCATCAAGGGAGTGTCCGGCACGGTGCGGATGCAGCACGACTGGGTGGTCCGCTTCGACTACGGCAAGGTGCGTCCGTGGGTCCGGCGTCAGCCCGACGTCGAGGGCGCGACGGTCCTCAGCGCGATCGCCGGATCCGACATGCTGGTCCTGCGGGGGGAGCGCCTGCCCCGCGCCTTCGACGGCCGGCACTCCGACGAGTTCGACGTCCACGAGGGCGAGGAGATCGCCTTCTCCGCGACCTGGTTCCACTCCTGGCGGGAGATCCCCCCGGCGCTCGACTACGACGCGCGCCTCGAGTCGACCGTCTCCCGGTGGGAGCACTGGCTGTCGAGCTACCAGCACACCGGGCCCTATGACGCGGCCGTGCGCCGCTCGCTGCTGGTGCTGCGGCTGCTCACCCACGCCGAGACCGGGGGCATCGTCGCGGCTCCCACGACCTCGCTGCCGGAGGACTTCGGCGGGACCCGCAACTGGGACTACCGCTTCTGCTGGCTGCGCGACGCGTCGCTCACACTGCAGTCGTTGCTGGGCTGCGGTTTCGCCGCCGAGAGCGAGCTGTGGCGCGCCTGGTTGCTCCGCGCGGTGGCGGGAGACCCCCAGGACATGCAGATCATGTACAGCGTTGACGGCGACCGGGAGCTGCCCGAGCGCGAGCTGGACCACCTGGACGGCTACGCCGGCTCCGTCCCCGTCCGCATCGGCAACGGTGCGGTCCACCAACGCCAGACCGACGTCCTCGGCGAGGTGATGAACGCGCTGGACAAGGCCCGGCTCGCGGGCGTCGAGGAGCACGGGGCGTCATGGGCGCTGCAGCGGGTGCTGGTCGACGAGCTCGCCGAGCACTGGGACCAGCCCGACAACGGCCTGTGGGAGATCCGGGGCCCGCTGCGGCACTTCACCCACTCGCGGGTGATGGTGTGGGTCGCCTTCGACCGGGCCATCACCGCCGTCGAGCAGCACGGCCTGCCCGGATCGGTCGACCGCTGGCGCAAGATCCGCGACAAGGTCCGGGACGAGATCCTCGAGCACGGCTACAACGAGGCCGCCGGGACGTTCACCCAGCACTACGACACGACAGAGGTGGACGCGTCGCTGTTGGTGATCCCCATCGTCGGCTTCCTGCCCGCGGACGACGAGCGCGTCAGGGGCACCATCGAGGCGGTCGAGCGCGAGCTGCTGCGTGACGGGCTGGTGCTGCGCTACCGCACCTCGGCGGGCGTCGACGGCCTCCCCGGCGACGAGCACCCCTTCCTCGCGTGCTCCTTCTGGCTGGTCTCCGCCTACGCCCTGAGCGGTCGAGTCGACGACGCCCACGCACTCATGCGTCGTCTCGTCTCCCTCGTGAACGACCTCGGCCTGCTCTCCGAAGAGTACGACCCCGGCGACTCCCGGATGGTCGGCAACTTCCCACAGGCCTTCTCCCACCTCGCCCTCGTGGGCGCCGCGCTCACCCTGCAGGAGGCCGAGCAGGGCGCCACGGTCGCCCACAGCGGCCACGCCTGAGCCGCGACGACAGCGGCGAAGCTGGAGCGGAGCCACCTGCCGCGGAGGAGCTGCGGCACAAGGCTCTGACAGGATCGAGTCATGACCTACACCGGATCCGTGCAGCCCGGCGGACGCAGCGACGTCCGGGAGCTGGACGCACTCACCATCCGCAAGGCGAGCGTGTCGAGGATGGACAACAACGTCTACCTGCTCACCTGCCGGGAGACCGGCGAGCAGCTGCTCATCGACGCCGCGGACGACGCCTCCCGGATCCAGAAGCTCATCACCGAGGGCACCGGGGCCGTCGACACCATCGTCACGACCCACCAGCACTGGGACCACCACCGGGCGCTGCCCGAGATCGCGGGGGCCACAGGGGCCACCACGGCCGCGGGCGCGCCCGACGCGGACGCGCTGCCCGTCATACCCAACCTCCGGCTGGCCCACGGCGACCGGGTGACCTTCGGCGCGATCGAGCTCGACGTCATACAGCTGCGTGGCCACACACCCGGCTCGGTGGCGCTCGCGTATGCCGACCCGGCCGGAGGCGCCCACCTGTTCACCGGTGACTCGCTCTTTCCCGGCGGCCCCGGGAAGACCTGGGCGGCGGCCGACTTCGCCTCGCTCATGTCCGACCTCGAGGCCCGGGTCTTCGACGTCTACGACGACGACACGTGGGTCTACCCGGGACACGGCAAGGACACCATGTTGGGGACCGAGCGACCGCACCTTCATGAATGGCGCGAACGCGGTTGGTGACGCTCGCGATTCAAGAGACGCCGGGAGCCAAGGCGGCGAAGTCCTGCCGCCTGACCGGGCGTGAGACCAGCCGCCCCGAGCCGACGGGGGTGTCGAGCAGGTGCTTGCCCCTGACGAGACGCATGCTTCCAACCGGTAGCTGAGCAGTGAGAGTGTAGAGGACCTGGGCGACGGCCAGCACGCGCTCGGAGTTGGGCAGGGTGTCGAAGCCCGCGGGCACCTGGACCAGGGCGACGCCGTCCTCGATGCTGACCCGGATGCGGGTCGCAGTGGCGGGGATCGCGGTGCGCAGGTGCCGCGCCTTCTCGTCGGGAGTGGGACGATCGACCAAAGTGGCAAGGACCGCGGACAGGTCCTGGCCCCGCGGCGACGGCCGCCAGACTCGGACCAGCTTGCCGTCGCGCACCAGGAACAACGCGATCTGCAGGGCCGTTCCGGGTAGCTCCGAGGATGCGCCGCTCGCCCCCGTCGGCGCCCAGCTCGGAGTCGCCGAGCCGAGGGAGACCGGGTGAGGCTGGGGACCGACTCCACAGCCTGACAGGACCAGCAGGGCGGGCGTGAGACCGGCCGCGGCCAGCCTGACCGCCCGCGCCCTCATGGCTCCCCCCGCTGCGGCCGCTCGTAGGGCAACCAGACCACGAAACGCGCGCCACCCCCGGGCCGGTCCTCGACGTGCACCCTTCCCCCGATCGCCCGGGTGTGGCGCGCCACGATGGCCAGTCCGAGGCCGGTCCCTGTCCCTTGTGCGCTCCGACCGCGGACGAAGCGTTCGAAGAGACGGACACGCTGGTCCTCGGGCACGCCCGGACCCCCGTCGTCGACCTCGATGCGCGCCCAGGTGCCCTCGGTGTGGACCCGCACCCCCAGGCAGCCCCCGCCGTGCACCTGCGCGTTGGTCACGAGGTTGGTCACGACCTGCTCGAGGCGCCGCTTGTCGGCCAGCAGCACGATGCCGTCGGCCTCCGCATCCGCGCTGGCGACGGGATGGCCGGCGGCCGCGTCCGCCGCCCGGGCGACCA
>NZ_VOHR01000303.1 GCF_009192725.1 Segeticoccus rhizosphaerae
CGGCTGGGCCGACGCGGGGCGCCTCGAGGCGGGGGCACGCGCGGACCTTGTCGCAGTGCGGCTCGACTCGCCGCGCACCGCCGGGTCCGCGCCCGAGCAGGTGCTGCTCTCGGCCACCGCGCCCGATGTCGACACGGTCGTGGTCGACGGGCGTGTGGTCGTCACCGGGGGGCGGCACGTCCTCGGTGACGTGGGAGCGTTGCTGCAGGACTCCATCGCACCGTTGTGGCGGACCGCCACCCCGACAGACGCAGGGAGAGACTCGTGACCACCACCCTCATCACCGGCATCGCCGAGCTCGTCACCAACGACCCGACCCTCGACGGGGCCGACCACTCGGAGGGACTCGGGCTGTTGCGAGACGCCGCGGTCGTCGTCGAGGACGGCACGGTCGAGTGGGTCGGGCACGCGGCGGGCGCGCCGGACGCCGACCAGCGGGTGGACGTGGAGGGCCGCTCCGTCGTGCCGGGGTTCGTCGACAGCCACTCCCACCTGGTCTTTGCCGGTGACCGCTCGGCGGAGTTCGCGGCGCGGATGACCGGCACGGCATACGACGGCGGCGGCATCGCCAACTCCGTGGACGCGACCCGGGCTGCCTCCGACGAGCAGCTGCGCGCGCTCGTGGCCAGGCGGGTCGGCGAGATGCGCGCGCAGGGGACCAGCACCGTCGAGATCAAGAGCGGCTACGGACTCACGGTGGACGACGAGGCCCGGGCCCTGCGCATCGCCGGCGAGTTCACCTCCGAGACCACGTTTCTCGGCGGCCACGTGGTGCCGCAGGAGTATGCCGACCGCCGGGAGGACTACGTCGAGCTCGTCGCCGGCGAGATGCTCCAGGCGTGTGCTCCGCACGCGAAGTGGGTGGACGTCTTCTGTGAGCCGAACAGCGCGCACGCGTTCACCGGTGAGGAGTCCCGGACGATCCTCGAAGCGGGGCGCGAGGCCGGGCTCCTGCTGCGGGTGCACGGCAACCAGCTCGGCCACGGCCCGGGCGTGCAGCTCGCCGTCGAGCTCGGCGCGGCCAGCATCGACCACTGCACCTACCTGTCCGACGACGACGTCGAGGCCCTCGCAGGAGCGGCCGACACCACCGTGGCCACGCTGCTGCCCGGAGTCGAGTTCTCCACGAAGTCGCCCTACCCCGACGCGCGAGCCCTGGTGGACGCTGGCGTGACCATCGCGCTGGCGTGCGACTGCAACCCCGGCACGTGCTACTCCTCGTCGGTTCCCTTCGTCATCGCGCTGGCGGTGCGCGAGATGGGGCTGACGCCGGCGGAGGCACTTCGAGCCGTGACCTATGGCAGCGCGCAGTCGTTGGAGCGCAACGACATCGGCCGGATCATGGTCGGGGGAAGTGGGGACCTCACGCTGCTCGACGCACCCTCCTACCTCCATCTGCCCTACCGTCCCGGCGTGCCGATCGCCCGCGCCCTCGAGCTGCCGGGGCAGTGACGTGGTGCGCGTGCTGCACTTCGCCGACCTCGTCGAGTCGCCCTGGCGCAACGGCGGCGGCCTCACCCGCGAGGTCGCGACGGCACCGGTCCAGGAGGCGGGGGAGTTCGACTGGCGGGTGAGCATCGCAGACGTCGACCGATCTGGTGCGTTCTCCGCGTTCCCCGGCGTCGACCGGGTGATCACCCTGCTCGAGGGCGACGGGATGGTGCTCACCGTCGACGGCGTCGAACGCACCCTGCGCCCTCACGAACCCTTCGCGTTCGCCGGCGAGAGCGACACGTCGTGTCGGCTGCCGGGCGGACCGACCCGCGACCTCAACGTGATGACCCGCCGGGGCAGGACGACCGGCGAGCTGACGGTCCGCGAGCTGGCAGGGGAGCCCGTCGAGCTGACCGGGCACGCCGTGGCTGTCGTCCTCGACGGGTCGCTCCGCCTCCAGGAGCCCGAAGCCGTCCCGCGCCCGCTGGCCCAGTTCGACTCGGTCGTGCTCGGGGACGGCGGACAGGCGCGATTGCGGGGGCGTGGCCGGGTGGCGCTGGTCCGGATCACCGCGTCCTGACCGGGCTCGGTGCCCACGAACGACGGCCATGCGCGCCGCTGCTCGGCGTATCCTCGAGCGATGAACCGGGCACTCGAGGCCGCCTTGAAGGCGCCGGTCGTGATGTATGACGTGGGACTGGGATGCGTGGTCGGGCATCGTTTCCTCCTGCTCACTCATCGCGGTCGCAAGAGCGGACTGGTCCACCGCACCATGCTCGAGGTCCTGCGCTGGGAGCCGGGCTCGCGCACGGCATACGTCATCTCCGGTCTTGGTCGCGGCAGCCAGTGGCTGAAGAACCTCCAGGCCGGCCAGGGTCTCGAGGTGCGGTGTGGCGGCGACCGGTTCGTGCCCACGCACCGGTTGCTGACCACGGACGAGGCCGCCGTCGTGCTGGAGGACTACGAGCGTGCGCACCGCGTCGCGGCTCGGCTCATCCCGCGGGTGCTGAACCGCCTGGCCGACGTCGACTACGACGGCACCGACGCGAGCCGGGGCCGCGTCGTCGAGCAGCTCCCGATCCTCGCGCTGACGCCCGCTCTCCACTGACCGGTCCGGCCGGTGAGCCGAACCGCGGCCTCCTCGACCGCGGTTCCCCGCTCCACCGGGACGCCCTACGATGACCGGCGGAACCTTTCCTCGTCGGCGTGGGTCAGAGGGGGGAACCAGCACACGCTTCGGGCAGCGACCGCCGCCTGCTTGCCTGCCCAATGGGAGGGACAGATGAAGAACGTCACGCGCAAGATCTCGGCGGCCGCAGCCGCACTGCTGACCGTGGGACTCGTCGCCGGTTGTGGGGGCAAGGTGCCGAAGGACGACGTCCAGACGCAGATCTCGAGCGCGCTGTCGAAGCAGGGGGTCAAGGTGGACAAGGTCGAGTGCCCCGAGGACCTCAAGGGCGAGGTCGACGCCCAGATGACGTGCACGGCCACCGCGGACGGCAAGAAGCAGGACTACAAGGTCACGGTGACCAAGGTCGAGGACAGCAAGGCCTATTTCAGCGTGCTGCCGGTCGAGAGCAAGTAGGTCTGCGGCTCCCTCGAGGCCGCCCGCAAGCAAACGGCCCACGCGTCGCCCCTCCCCCGGAGGAGGACGACGCGGGGGCCGTTTCGGTGTCGCCCGGTCAGGTCAGCAGAGCCGGGAGTGGAAGCCGAACTGGCGGACCTGTGCGTCCCTGATCTCGTCGCGCGAGAGGTGCTCGGGGACGTTGGTCGGGGGCAGCGGCTTCGAGAAGCCGGTCACCGGGCGGTGCTGGAACACCCGGCGGAGAGCCTGGCGCAGGCGGCTGGAGCCAGAGTGGCCGCCGGGGCGGCTGGTGGTGGTCGCGATGGGGCGGACGGTGGTCTCGGGGTGGCGGCGGGTGGCGGTGGTGCTCATGGCGGCGGTTCCTTACTGGTGCGCTATATCGCGTTATATCGCGTGTGCAGAGGACACGTTATAACGCGATATAGCGTGTGGCAACCTTTTTTGCGAACGCGTTCGCGCCTCACGCGGCTGCGCCCGTGGCCGCGTGGGCCACGGGCGCTCGCCTCGCTGTGCGGGGCTACCGCCTGAGCTCAGAGCTCGGCGAGCAGCGTGGTCGGGGCCTCGACACAGTCGGCGACGAAGCGCAGGAAGCCGCCGGCGACGCCACCGTCACACACCCGGTGGTCGAAGGTGAACGACAGCTGGGTCACCTTGCGCAGGGCCAGCGTGCCCTCGTGCGCCCACGGCTTGTCCGTGATGCGGCCGATGCCGAGCATGGCCGCCTCGGGGTGGTTGATGATCGGTGTCGAGCCGTCCACCCCGAAGACGCCGTAGTTGTTGAGCGTGAAGGTGCCACCGCTGAGCTCCGTGGGGGAGAGCGTGCCCTCCCGGGCGCGCTCGGTGAGGTCCCGCAGAGCCGCGGCCAGCTCAGAGGTCGAGCGCTCGTGCGCATCGTGGATCACGGGCACGACCAGGCCTCGAGGGGACTGCGCCGCAAAGCCCAGGTGGATTCGCCCGTGCCGGACGATCTCCGCGCGGTCGACGTCGACCGACGCGTTGAGGTCGGGGTAGCGCCGCAGTCCGGCAATCGTGATGCGGGCCACCAGCGCGAGCACGCCGATCCCCGCCTCCGGGCGCAGTGCCCGCAGCGCGTCCCTGGCGTCCATCAGCCCGGTGGCGTCGACGTCGACCCACGTGGTCGCGTCGGGGATCTCGCGCCGGCTCGTGGCCAGCTTGTCGGCGATGGTCTTGCGTATGCCGCGCAACGGGATCCGCAGGTCGTCTCCGGTCGTGGTCGGCGCACCTGCTGTGGTCTTGGCGCGCACCGCGTCCTCGACCTGGGAGCGCCGGACGATCCCCCCGGGCGCGGTGTCGGCGAGTGCGGCGAGCTCCACACCGTGCTCGCGAGCCAGCCTGCGGACGATCGGCGAGATGACACGCACCGCACCGGGCTGTGCGGGGACCCGACCACCGTTCGGTGCGCCCGGCGCCTCGGACACGGTTGCGGCAGAGCCGGACCCGGCCGCTGCCGGAGTGCGCCCGCTGCGTCGCCG
>NZ_VOHR01000304.1 GCF_009192725.1 Segeticoccus rhizosphaerae
CCCCACCAGCAGCCGAGCGTCGCGCTCGGCCTCCAGCTCGGCCTGCCGCGCGGCGAGGGCCCGGCCAACCCGCGCCCGCGCTGCGCCGACCCGCTTGCCGGCATCGGCCTTGGCCGACGGGGGCAGGGCGCCGATCTCGCGGTTGGCGAGGGCGAGGGCGCTGCGGTCGCCGACGTGCGCGATACGGGCGTCCTTGAGCGCGTCGAGCGTGCCCGCTGCCGCGAACGCGGCTTCTGCCGCCTCGACGACCTCATCGATCGCGGCGGGGTCGAGGGCGCTGACCTCGACGGGGTCGTACTGCGTGTTGGCTCCGGACATCGCTTCCACTTCGGCTGGGGTGGGTGCGGCCGACCGACGGCGGTCGGCGCGAGGACTTGAGTCTAGGCCGGTCAGGCTGTGTGGTTTGCCGCCGCTCGTCGCTGCTAGGCAAACTGCTCGGGCGCGCCTGCCGGCAAGGTAAATCGGAACTCGGCACCGCCCGACGGTGCGCGACCGACGCTGATCTGGCCGCCGTGGGCCTCGACCAGACCGCGCACGATGTAGAGGCCGAGCCCCGTGCCGCCCTGCGGTCGACTGTGCCAGAACCGGGTGAAGATCACTGAGTGGTGCTCCTCCTCGATGCCGGGTCCGTCGTCGCTGACGGTGACCTCGATGGCCTCGCCACCGTCCCCTGCGGACACGCCGAGACGCACGGCGCCCTCCCCGTGGCGCAGGGCGTTCTCGAGCAGGTTGGCAAGGATCTGGTCGACCCGGTCGGGGTCGGCCCACACCTCGGGCAGGTCCGGCTCGACCTCGATCTGGAACCGGTCCTGCTCGTAGTCACCCGAGGTGAGCAGACTCTCCACGTGGGCCCTGATCTTGGCGGGCAGGTCGACCGGCTGGCTGCGCACCTGGAGGCGTCCACTGTCGATCCGGGACACGTCCAGCAGCTCGGTGATCAGGCGTGCCACCCGGTCGGCGTCAGCCTCGATGGCCTCGATCATCCACAGCTTCTGCTGGTCCTCGAGCTGGTCCCACCGGCGGCGCAGCGTCGAGGAGAAGCCCTTGACCGAGGTGAGCGGCGACCGCAGCTCGTGGGCGACGGTGGCCACGAGGACGCTGTTGTTGGCCTCGAGGCGGCGCCGGGCGTGGGCATCGCGCAGGGCCACCACCACGGCGGTGACCGGTTTGCCGCGGCCCGGGCGTACGTACTTCGCGCTCACCAGGGCTTCGTCGCCGCCGGGGAGCAGCAACAGCCGCTCCCGGTGGCCCGAGCGGATGTTGATCCCGTGCCAGGGGTCGGAGCACTCCCACCAGGACCTTCCGTCGACGTCCTGCAGGGGCAAGACCTCGCGAATGTCCTTGCCGAGCAAGTCTTCAGCGGGCATGCCGACGATGGAACAGGCCCGGGCGTTGACCTCAGTCACGACCGCGTGCCCGTCAGTCACGATGAGTCCGTCGGGCAGGCGGTCGGCCAGGACGTGGGCGCCCGCGGGGAGCGCGGGTGAGGAGTCGGCGCTCCCCCGTGACGTCCCGTTCACGCGCTCCGAAGCCATGCGAATGACTCTAGCGACTTAGCTGTGTGGCGGAAGCGCGGGCTCCCGCCGAAGCATAGAGGCAAACCGTGGCCGCCATGGCCAGGTTGAGCGACTCGGCCAGCCCGTAGATCGGCACACGGACCACCTGGTCACAGCCGTCGCGAACCTGGGGAGGCAGTCCCCACGCCTCGTTGCCCATCACCCAGGCGTGTCGGCGCTCGAGCGGTGCGTCGGTGAGCAGCTGGTCCCCCGAGCCGTCCGCCGCCAGCAGCAGCAGCCCCGCCGCCCGCAGCCGGGAGAGGAGCTCGTCCACCGGGGCGCCGAGGACGAGAGGCAGGTGGAACAGGCTCCCCGCGGTCGAGCGGACGACCTTGGGGTTGTAGACGTCGACGCTGGCGTCGCTGACGAGCACGGCACCGGCGCCGCTCGCGTCGGCCCCGCGGATCACCGTGCCGGCGTTGCCGGGATCACGCACGTGCGTGAGGACCACGACGAAGTCCGGCCGGGCGGCGAGCGCCGCGTCGAGGTCGACATCGAGCGGCCGGCACACCGCGGCCAGGCCCTGCGGCTGGCGGGTGTCGCACATCGCGGCAAGCACCTCGCTGCTGACGTCATGAGTCGGCACGCCCGCGTCGCGCGCGGCGGCCAACAGGTCGGCATACCGTTCTGCTGCGGTGTCGTCGGCGTAGAGGTCGCGCACCACGTCCGGGCGGTGGGTGACCGCCTCGCGGACCGCTTGCGGTCCCTCGGCCAGGAACAGACCCTGGCGTTGACGCACCGAGCGGCGGCTGAGCGCCCGCACCGACCGAACCCGATCGGATCGGGGGTTGGTCAGCACGGGCCGCGCAGACACAGACCGCCGCCCCGATCGAGTCCGGCGGTCAGGCCGCGTCGGTGGCGCTGGGCTGCTGGGCGGGCACGTTGGCCCGCGAGAGCTCGACCAGAGCGGTGAAGGCCGCCTCGTCGTTGGTGGCGAGCTCCGACAGCATGCGGCGGTCGACCTCGACACCCGCGGCCTTGAGACCCTGGATGAAGCGGTTGTAGGTCATCCCGTTGGCGCGGGCACCGGCATTGATGCGCTGGATCCACAGGCGCCGGAAGTCACCCTTGCGGGCGCGGCGGTCGCGGTAGCTGTAACCCATCGAGTGGGTGACCTGCTCCTTGGCCTTGCGGTAGAGCCGCGAACGCTGCCCGCGGTAGCCGCTGGCCTGCTCGAGGACGACCCGGCGCTTCTTGTGGGCGTTGACCGCCCGCTTCACGCGTGCCACGTGAGTACTCCTTGTTCTTGACGCTCGACCGGGGCATGCGCGGCGTACGCAGCGCGCCGGTCGGTGCTGGATGTGTGGGGGTTACTTGCCGAGGAGCTTCTTGACCCTCTTGGCGTCCGGCTTGGACAGCTCGACGTCGTTCGCGATGGAACGCATCTTCTTGGAGGACTTGTGCTCGAGCAGGTGGCGGCCACCGGCCTGCTCACGCATGACCTTGCCGGTCCCCGTGATCCGGAAACGCTTCTTGGTGCCGCTGTGCGACTTCATCTTCGGCATGGAGCCGATCTCCTTCGGTCGGTTCGTGCTTGCTGCAAATGTGCTGTGCGCGTGGCTCAGCCCTTGGTCTCGGCCTCGGCCCGCCGGCGCCGCTCCTCGGCCTTGGCCTCGGCCTTCTTCTTGGTCGGGCCGAGCACCATGATCATGTTGCGCCCGTCCTGCTTGGGTGCGCTCTCGACGAAGCCCAGCTCCTGCACGTCCTCCGCGAGGCGCTGCAACAGCCGGAAGCCCAGCTCGGGTCGGGACTGCTCGCGACCGCGGAACATGATCGTCACCTTGACCTTGTCGCCCGCCTTGAGGAACCGCTCGACGTGGCCCTTCTTGGTGCCGTAGTCGTGCGGGTCGATCTTCGGGCGGAGCTTGATCTCCTTGATGATCGTGTTGATCTGGTTCTTGCGGGCTTCCCGCTCCTTGATGGCGGCTTCGTACTTGTACTTGCCGAAGTCCATGAGCTTGGCGACCGGCGGCTTGGCCATCGGCGCCACCTCGACCAGGTCGAGATCCGCCTCGGCCGCGAGTCGCAGCGCGTCCTCGACGCGCACGATGCCGACCTGCTCACCATTGGGGCCAACCAACCGCACTTCCGGGACCCGGATGCGGTCGTTGATGCGAGGTTCGCTGATGTGCTGCTCCTTCTGCCGTTCAGACCTGTCGCTGAAACCTGTGGTGTCCGTCAGGGACGAGAAAGGCTCCTCGCCACCTGGGTGCGCGAGGAGCCTGGGCTTCCGGACCAAGCACGGCGGGTATGCCGGGTGCTCACCACCCGGCGTACGCTCCGGCCTGTCGGCGCGAGCCGACGGGACGAAGAGCCGTCTTGACGAACCCGGCGACCTGTCGGTCATCGCGGGTGGAAGCGGAACTGCTGGCTCCTCTTGCACGCTGTCCAACACCGTCGCCCGGTGCGGTGTTCCCCAGAGGGACCCGTGGTGGGCGCCGAGCTGCACAGCCGGTCAGTCTGGGATGCTACCAGCGTGACCGACCAGACTCCCAATCCCTCTCCTGTCGAGCCCGTGGACGCGAGCAGGGAGACCCGCGACATAGCCGAGGTGGCTGCCGTGGAGATCATCACGACCGCTGCGGTGCACCTGATGAGCGCCGCGGCCGTCAAGTGCGGCCTGGCGGAGGGACCGGACGCCGCCGAGCTGCAGGACCTCGACGGGGCGAGGCGGCTGATCAACGCACTCGCGGGACTCGTGACAGCCTCGGCGCCGGACATCGGCAGCGAGCACGCGGCGCCGCTGCGGGACGGGCTCAAGTCGCTCCAACTGGCATTCCGTGAGGCGTCGGTCGTGCCCGACCCGCCCGGCCAGGGCCCGGGCGAGCGCCTGACCGGTTCGGTGGTCTGAGGCCCGGCGCGGTCATCCGGCGCGCCGCCCCGGCCGCGGACCGTCACTGCTTGCCCTGCCGGTCAGGCGGCGAGCTCCACGGTGCCG
>NZ_VOHR01000305.1 GCF_009192725.1 Segeticoccus rhizosphaerae
CACCGCCGACGGGAAGTTCTTCGAGGCGCACGAGCCGCTGGACGAGTACACCCGCTGGCCACTGGTGCAGCAGGAGGTGCACCACCCGCTCGCCCTCGAGGCGCCGGTGGACGACAACGGTGTGCGCCGCCCCGGCAGCGCCAAGGAGAAGGTCCGGGCCCGCCTGTCGCACTTCTACTTCAGCGACCGGATCGAGGCGGTGACGCCCCGCGAACTGGCGGCGGCGCACCACGACGGGTCGACTGAGGCGATCGAGAGCGGGCAGCAGGAGCAGCCGCGCGCCGGTGAGCTCGTGGCCAGCGCCCACGACGGCGACGACCACGACGGAGACGGCCGCCCCTGACCCGGCCGCACCTCCCAGAACAGAACGGCCCGGCAGCGCCACCACGGCGCGGCCGGGCCGTTCTGGTGAGTCCTCGGCGAGATGGCAGGCTGGGCCGCATGGAGATGAGCGCGCAGGAGTTCGAGGAGGCGGTGGGCGACGCCCTGGACGACGTGCCGGCCGAACTGCTGGCCCTCATGGACAACGTCGCGTTCTTCGTCGAGGACGAGCCACCCGCCGAGGACCCGCACCTGCTCGGCATCTACGAGGGCATTCCCCTGACCGAGCGCGATCCGATCTGGCACGCCGGCTCGCTACCGGACCGCATCACGATCTTCCGCGGGCCCACCCTGCGGATGTGCCACACGCGGGACGAGGTGCTCGATGAGGTCGCGGTGACGGTGGTGCACGAGATCGCACACCACTTCGGGATCAACGACGCGCGGCTGCATGCCCTCGGCTGGGGTTAGGGGGGCCGGAACCCCGCAGGTCCTCGGCCGGGCCGGTCGCGTCCAGCTGCTCTCAGATGGCGTGGTCGCCGTGGAAGTACTCGAAGACCCATCCGGTGGCGGCCAGCGCGACCAGCGGGGCGCCGATGAAGACCATCCACCACCCGATTGCCAGGCCGAGGAAGACGACGGCGGCGGAGGCCGCCACGGCCAGCGGCCAGTAGCTGTGCGGGCTGAAGAAGCCGTAGTCGCCGTCGACATCGGAGATCTCGCCGTCGAGGCGGTCCTCGGGACGCGTGTCGAGCTTGCGTCCGGTCCACCACAGGAATCCGCCGATCATCAGGCACAGACCCATGCACAGGTAGAGGCCCACCGGCCCGACCGGCTCGTCCCACTCGGTGGTGACGCCATAGACGGTGCCGACGATCAGGAAGAACGCCGACAGGATCACGAAGAACTTGTATTCGACCTTCATCGTCAGTGACCCTCTCTCCGGTGGTCATCTTGGACGGTCTCGGGACCAGACGAGGGGCCACCGAGCAGCTCCTCCACGACTCCCCTGTCGGGCACGGGCGTCTCGAGCGTGCCGACCTCGGGGTGGTGCAGGTCGAACGCAGGACGCTCGGAGCGGATCCGGGGGATGGAGTCGAAGTTGTGCCGCGGCGGCGGGCAGGACGTGGCCCACTCCAGCGAGCCACCGTAGCCCCACGGGTCGTCGGTCTCGACCAGTGGCGCGGTCCGCCACGCCTTCCACACGGCATAGAGGAACGGCAGCATCGAGGCGCCGAGCAGGAACGCGCCGGCACTGGACACCTGGTTGGCCCAGGTGAAGCCGTCCTCAGGCATGTAGTCCGCGTAGCGGCGGGGCATGCCGATCACACCCAGCCAGTGCTGGATCAAGAAGGTGATGTGGAAGCCGAAGAAGAGCATCCAGAAGTGGATCTTGCCCAGCCGCTCGTCGAGCATCCGGCCGGTCAGCTTGGGCCACCAGAAGTAGAACCCGGCGAACATCGCGAAGACCACGGTGCCGAAGACCACGTAGTGGAAGTGGGCGACCACGAAGTAGCTGTCGGTGACGTGGAAGTCCAGCGCCGGGCTGGCCAGGATGACGCCGGTCAGGCCGCCGAACAGGAACGTGGTGAGGAAGCCGATGCACCACAACATCGGGGTCTCGAAGGTCAGCGACCCGCCCCACATGGTGCCGATCCAGTTGAAGAACTTCACCCCGGTCGGCACCGCGATCAGCATCGTCATGACCGAGAAGAAGGGCAGCAGCACCTGTCCGGTCGCGTACATGTGGTGCGCCCACACGGTCATCGACAGGGCCGCGATGGCGATCGTGGCCATGATCAGGGTCTTGTAGCCGAAGATCGGCTTGCGCGAGAAGACCGGCAGGATCTCGCTGATGATGCCGAAGAAGGGCAGCGCGATGATGTAGACCTCGGGGTGGCCGAAGAACCAGAACATGTGCTGCCACAGCATCGCTCCCGCGTTGGCGGGGTCGAAGATGTGCGCGCCCACGACCCGGTCGGCACCCAGCCCGAAGAGCGCGGCGGCCAGCACCGGGAAGACCATGAGCACGAGGATCGAGGTCACGAGGACCGTCCAGCTGAAGACGGACATCCGGAACATGGTCATGCCGGGCGCGCGCATGCAGATGATCGTGGTGATGAAGTTGACCGCACCGAGGATCGTCCCGAACCCGGCGAGCGCCAGACCGAACACCCACAGGTTGCCACCCAGGCCGGGGCTGTATGTCGTGTCCGACAGCGGCGCGTAGGCGAACCACCCGAAGGACGCGGCCCCCTGGGGAGTGAGGAAGCCGGCCGCCGCGATCAGACCGCCGAACAGGTAGAGCCAGTAGGCGAACATGTTCAGCCGCGGGAACGCCACGTCCGGCGCGCCGATCTGGATCGGCATCAGAGCGTTGGCGAATCCTGCGAACAACGGCGTCGCGAACAGCAGCAGCATGATCGTGCCGTGCATCGTGAACAGCTGGTTGAAGTGCTCGGGGTTGTCGACGACCTGCAGCCCCGGCTCGAACAGCTCGGCGCGGATCAGCAGGGCCAGCAGGCCACCCAGCATGAAGAAGGCAAACGAGGTGATGAAGTAGAGGTTGCCGATGACCTTGTGGTCGGTGGTGGTGGCCCACTTGATCACCGTGCTGCCCGGAGACCGGACCGGCCGCGGCGGAGCCGCGACCGGAGGTGCCGGAGCCGTGGTGGTCGGACTGATGGTGGCCATCACTTACTCCCGTCGTTCGGAGGCAGGTACTGCTGGTCGCGGCCGATGATGCCCTCGCGGCTGAGGGAGTTGGACAGCAGCCCGTTGTTGCCCTGCGCCTTGAGGCTCTTCAGGTGCTGTTGGTAGTCGGCTTCCGAGGTCACCTTGACCCGGAAGAGCATCTCGGAGTGGTAGGCACCGCACAGCTCGGCGCACTTGCCCTGGTACATGCCCTTCTCGGTCGTCACCACCTGGAACCGGTTGACCTGTCCGGGCAGCACGTCGAGCTTCTGCAGGAACTGCGGCACCCAGAACGAGTGGATGACGTCGCGGGAGGTGAGGATGAACTCGACCCGCTTGTTCACGGGCAGCCAGAGGGTGGGCAGCGTCTTCTCCACGCCGGGCTTCCCGGTGAGGTGGACGTGGGTGCCGGCCTCGTAGGTGTTGGCATTGACGTAGTTGAAGTCCCAGCTCCACTGCTTGGCCACCACGTTGATGGTCACGTCGGGCTTCTTGCTGACGTCCATCAGGGCCGACTCGTCCTTGACGGTGTGCGCGAACAGCACGGCCACCATGAAGACCGGGACCACGGTGTAGAGGATCTCGATCGGCACGTTGTAGCGCATCTGCTCGGGGAGGCCGACGTCGTCCTTCTTGCGGCGATAACGCACGACGCACCAGACGGTGAGACCCCACACCAGCACGCCGACGCCGAGCGCGGCGATCCAGGCGCCGTTCCACAGACTCTGCACCTTGGCGGCGTTCTCGGTCACGCCGTGCGGCAGGAAGCCACGTTCCACAGCGGTGCCGCATCCGCTGAGGACGGCCACACACGCCACCGCCAGACCGGCGACGGTCAGGCCGCGCCGCGCGTTCTTCACGCGCGCGGGGGAGTCTTCGTGCCGACGCAAGGGGCGCACCTTCCAGACAAACCGGACAGATTCAGTCGAGCCAACGAGCGAAACCCTACTCCAGCCCGGCTCGTCAGTCCCCCTAGGGCCGGATACCGTCGTGGCGTGCCGTCACCCGTCCCCGCGAACCCGGTCCCGGAGCCTCCCGCCCGTGCCCTGCTGGACGCGGCGCAGGCCCCGATGCTGCCCGCCGCCCGAGCGACCCTGGCGGCCGCGTGGGACCAGGGTTGGGCCGACACGAGCAGGCTGTATGCGCAGGCGCGCACCGCTCGCGCGCTGCTCGACCGGGCCCGGGAGGTCCTCGCCGAGGGCCTCGGGGTGCGCCCTGCCGAGCTCTCGTTCCTGCCCGGTGGCCCGGCGGCCCTGCACGCCGGCATCGAGGGGCTGCTGTGGGCCGGCCGACGTCGTGGCGACCGGCTCGTGGCGTGCGCCGTCGACCACTCCACGGTCCTCACCCACGGTCGACACCGCGCCGCACGGGGTCACGGGTTCGCCGAGGTCCCGGTGGACCACCGTGGCCGGGCCGACGTCGAGGCGTTCACGCGCGATCCCGGATCT
>NZ_VOHR01000306.1 GCF_009192725.1 Segeticoccus rhizosphaerae
CAGGCCCGCCAGGCCACCACGGACGCGCGCGGCAAGAAGCAGCCGGGTGACGCCGCCGACACGGGCGCGGCCGTCGTGCTGGACACGCGCACCGGTGCGGTGCTCGCGGCAGCCAGCTACCCGACATACCGGCCCGAGGTCTGGACGGGAGGGATCAGCAGCAGGGAGCTTGCGCACCTGACCTCCGAGAAGGCCGGCGTGCCGCTCACCGACCGGGTGACCTCGGCGCTCTACCCGCCGGCCTCGACCTTCAAGGTGGTCTCGCTGCCCGCCGCGATCAAGAGCGGTGTCAAGCGCACCGGGAAGTACGACTGCTCCTCCAGCGTGCAGGTCGGCGGACGGAGGTTCCACAACTTCGAGTCGCACGCCTACGGGATGATCACGTTGCGGCAGGCGCTGGTGGTCTCCTGCGACACGGTGTTCTACCGGTTCGCCTACGACAACTGGCTGCGGCTCGGTGGGTTGGACGCCAGGAGCGACGTGCACGATCCGTTCGTGGCGATGGCGCGCCGGTTCGGGCTGGGCAGACCCACCGGGATCGATCTGCCGGGTGAGGCGGCGGGACGCATCCCTGACCGGGCCTGGAAGCGGCAGCAGTGGGAGAGCACCAAGGACCAGGTCTGCAAGCGGGCCAAGCGCGGCTACCCCGAGGCCGAGGACCGCCGGCGCGCGGCCTACCTCAAGGAGCTCGCCGTCGAGAACTGCGCCGGCGGCTTCGAGTTCCGCGGCGGCGATGCGGTCAACTTCGCCATCGGGCAGGGCGACGTCGCCGTCACACCGCTGCAGATGGCCGTGGTCTACGCAGCCATCGCCAACGGCGGCACGCTGTGGACGCCGCAGGTGGCCGCGGGTGTGCGGACACCGACCGGCGAGCAGGTCAAGACGTTCCGCCGTGACGTGACCGGCTACGTCGACCTGGACCCGCAGACGTGGGCCCTGTTGCGGTCCGGCCTCGCCGGTGTGGTCCGGGACGGGACCGCGAGCGAGGCGTTCCGGGGCTTCCCGCTGGACGCCTACCCGGTCGCGGGCAAGACCGGGACCGGCGAGGTCTACGGCAAGGACGCCACCGCCTGGTTCGCGTCCTACGGGCCGCTTCCGAAGCCGCGCTACGCGGTCGTCGTGGTCGTCGGGCAGGGCGGCGAGGGCGGCAAGGTGGCCGCGCCCGCGGCCCGGCAGATCTGGGAGACCCTGCGCAGCCGGGGGCCTTGAGCAGCGACGGGCCGCGGCGACCGATCGCAGCGATCCTGCCGCCGAGGAGCTGCGACGGGAAGACGGCGCAGATTAGGGCTACGCCGCCACACGCTGGTAGCCTTGCCCGTGCCGTGATATCGGCCGCGGAACGAGAGAGCCCTGGTGGACCAGCCCAGGCGCGCCGCGCAATGACCAAGAAACGGAATGGTGTCGCATGCCCCTGACGACAGACGTCAAGAAGCAGATCATGACCGAGTACGCCACCAAGGACGGCGACACCGGTTCCCCCGAGGTCCAGATCGCGATGCTGACGCAGCGCATCAAGGACCTCACCGAGCACTCCCGCCAGCACAAGCACGACCACCACAGCCGCCGTGGGCTGCTGCTGCTGGTCGGCCGCCGCAAGCGGATGCTGCGCTACCTGCAGGCCACCGACATCGAGCGCTACCGCTCGTTGATCAAGCGCCTCGGGCTGCGCCGATAAACGTCTCTCATGTCAGGGGCGACTCTCGTCTGGATGACGCGGGTCGCCCCTTTCGCATGAGGGCGGTGCGTATGCCGGGTGCTCACCTTCCGCGCGGAGGTCACCACACGGCGTACCCACCAGGAGCGGTCTTCCCGCTGCACCACCGCAAGGACAGCCCGCGCACAACGACGATGCACGGATGCTGAAGAGAGACAAAGAACAGGAGGGCCCAATGGAGGGTCCAGAAATCACCTTCGCCGAGGCGAAGATCGACAACGGCTCGTTCGGCACCCGCACGGTGCGCTTCGAGACCGGACGCCTGGCCAAGCAGGCCGGCGGCGCCGTCATGGCGTACCTCGACGACGACACCGCGCTGTTGTCCACCACGACCGCGGGCAGCAAGCCCAAGGAGCAGTTCGACTTCTTCCCCCTGACGGTCGACGTCGAGGAGCGGATGTATGCCGCGGGCAAGATCCCCGGCAGCTTCTTCCGTCGCGAGGGGCGTCCGTCCACCGACGCGATCCTCACCTGCCGCCTGATCGACCGGCCGCTGCGCCCCACCTTCAAGAAGGGGCTGCGCAACGAGGTCCAGGTCGTCATCACGGTCATGGGACTGAACCCGGACCACCAGTACGACGTGGTCGCCATCAACGCGGCGTCCGCCTCGACCCAGATCTCGGGCCTGCCGTTCAGCGGCCCCATCGGCGCCACCCGCGTCTCGCTCATCGACGGCCAGTGGGTCGCCTTCCCGAACTTCAGCGACAGCGAGCGCTCGGTCTTCGACATGGTCGTGGCCGGCCGCGTCGTCGGCAAGGACGACAACGGTGACGATGACGTCGCGATCATGATGGTCGAGGCCGAGTCCACCGACGCCACCTGGGACCTGGTCAAGAACCAGGGCAAGGGCGCCCCGACCGAGGAGGTCGTGGCCGAGGGCCTCGAGGCCTCCAAGAAGTTCATCTCGGCGCTGTGTGCCGCGCAGGCAGACCTCGCGTCCAAGGCTGCCAAGGAGGTGCAGGACTTCCCGGTCTTCCTGGACTACCAGGACGACGCCTACGACGCCGTCGAGGCCGCTGTCTCCGCCGACCTGGGCGCCGCGCTGCAGATCGCGGGCAAGCAGGAGCGCGAGGGCAGGCTCGACGAGCTCAAGTCGGCCATGAAGGCCTCGCTCGCCGGCAACGGAGATGACGCGGACGCTTCCGCTGGTGCTTTCGCCGGCCGGGAGAAGGAGCTGTCGGCGGCGTTCCGCGCCGTGCAGAAGAAGCTGATCCGTCAGCGGATCCTCACCGACAAGGTGCGCATCGACGGCCGCGGGCTGGCCGACATCCGCGCGCTCTCGGCCGAGGTCGAGGTGCTGCCGCGGGTGCACGGTTCGGCGATCTTCGAGCGCGGCGAGACCCAGATCATGGGTGTCACCACGCTGAACATGCTGCGCATGGAGCAGATGCTCGACACCCTCTCGCCGGTGACGCGCAAGCGCTACATGCACAACTACAACTTCCCGCCCTACAGCACCGGTGAGACCGGTCGCGTCGGGAGCCCGAAGCGCCGCGAGATCGGTCACGGCGCCCTCGCCGAGCGGGCCCTGATGCCCGTGCTGCCGACGCGCGAGGAGTTCCCCTACGCGATCCGCCAGGTCTCCGAGGCGCTCGGCTCCAACGGCTCGACCTCGATGGGCTCGGTCTGCGCCTCGACGCTGTCGCTGCTCAACGCCGGTGTGCCGCTGCGCGCCCCGGTCGCGGGTATCGCGATGGGTCTTGTCTCCGCGGAGGTCGACGGCCAGACGCAGTATGCGGCACTGACCGACATCCTCGGCGCCGAGGACGCGTTCGGTGACATGGACTTCAAGGTCGCCGGCACGCGGGAGTTCGTCACCGCGATCCAGCTCGACACCAAGCTCGACGGCATCCCCGCCTCGGTGCTCGGTGGCGCGCTCACCCAGGCCCGCGACGCGCGCCTGCACATCCTGGACGTCATGAACGAGGCCATCGACGTGCCCGACGAGATGAGCCCCTACGCTCCTCGCGTCATCAGCGTCACGGTCCCGGTCGACAAGATCGGTGAGGTCATCGGCCCGAAGGGCAAGATGATCAACCAGATCCAGGACGAGACCGGCGCGCAGATCTCGATCGAGGACGACGGCACCATCTACATCGGTGCCACCGACGGCCCCTCGGCCGACGCCGCTCGGGCGCAGATCAACGCGATCGCCAACCCGCAGATGCCCGAGGTGGGCGAGCGCTTCCTGGGGACCGTGGTCAAGACCACGACCTTCGGTGCGTTCATCTCGCTGCTGCCGGGCAAGGACGGCCTGCTGCACATCTCCGAGGTGCGCAAGCTGGTCGGCGGCAAGCGGATCGACGCGGTCGAGGACGTGCTGTCCATCGGCCAGAAGATCCAGGTCGAGCTCAAGGAGATCGACCCGCGCGGGAAGCTGTCGCTCGCGGCGGTCCTCGCCGACGACGCAGGTGCCGAGGCCCCGGCCACGGCGTCCGCTCCGGCGCAGGAGGCCCCGGCGCAGGAGGCCCCTGCGGCCGACTCCGGTTCCGAGGACGGCGACGCCGCCGCCGACTCCGGTTCGGAGGGTGGCAACCGTCCCCGTCGCAACCGTCGCCGTCGCGGCGGCAAGGGTGGCGGCGACAACGCGGCTCCGGCGACGTCGGAGGACGCAGCCGGCTGACGACGATGGCGTGAGAATCGAGCGTAGCGAGGCTCGGAGCGTCGAGGAGTCGGCCGCGACAAGATGGCTGACGACGATGGCGTGAGAATCGAG
>NZ_VOHR01000307.1 GCF_009192725.1 Segeticoccus rhizosphaerae
GCGAGGGCCTGGCGGCTGGGCTCGCCGGACCGGCTGACGCGGGTGCTCGCCCCGGACTCGTCCGCCCTGGCCCGGGACCGACGCGACCTGCGGCGGGTGCGTGAGGCAGGAGCGCGCTACGTCGGCCTGACCTTCACCGTCAGCCAGGCGAGCGTGCTGTCCGCGTCACCGGACCGGGTGCGCATCCGCGCGCGGGTGGGGCGATCGGCATACCGCATCGTCCGCGACGGACAACCCGTCGCCACGACCCCGCGGACACAGGACGCCCGCACCGTCTTCGAGCTGCGGTGGACCGGTCAGGGCTGGCGCATTGCCGGCTGGAGCTGACGGACGACGAGGAGCCACCCGCCGAGCGGGCCGCGGGACACGGCAGCGGCGCGGCCGCCCGTGAGGACATCCGCGCCGCCGTCGGGACCGCCCGCTGGGCGCCGGTGGGTCAGACCTCGAAGGCGCCTTCCTCGAGCCGCTCCTTGATCGTCATGAGGAACCGCGCCGCGTCCGCACCGTCGACGATCCGGTGGTCGTAGGTCAACGCGAGGTAGACCATCGAACGGATCGCGATCGTCTCGCCGCCGTCGACGTCGGTGACCACGACCGGGCGCTTGACCACTGCGCCGGTGCCGAGGATGCCGACCTGCGGCTGGTTGATGATCGGGGTGTCGAACAGCGCCCCGCGGCTGCCGGTGTTGGTCAGCGTGAACGTGCCGCCGCCGAGCTCGTCCGGCGTGATCTTGTTCGTGCGGGTCCGCTCGGCGAGGTCGGCGATCTTGCGCGACAGCCCGGCGATGTTGAGGTCACCGGCGTCCTTCACCACCGGGACGAGCAGGCCCCGTTCGGTGTCGACCGCCATGCCGAGGTTCTCGCTCGGGTGGTAGACGACCGAGTCGTCCTCGACGCTCGCGTTCAGGCTGGGGTGCACCTTGAGCGCCTCCACGGTGGCCAGCGCGAAGAACGGCAGGAAGCTGAGCTTGACGCCCTCCCGCTCCTCGAAGCCGGCTTTCGCCTTCGCGCGCAACCGGGCGATCTTGGTGACATCCACCTCGACGACCGTCGTGAGCTGGGCCGAGGTCTGCAGCGACTCGACCATGCGCATGGCGATGACCTTGCGCAACCGCGACATCTTCTCGGTGGTGCCCCGCTTGGGGGACACCGCCTCGGCGAGACTGCCGCCGCGCGTCGGGGCCGGTGCCGGAGCGCTCTCGGGGGCAGCCGGGCGCTGCTGGGCGCTCTCCTTGGCCGCCTTCGCCGCGTCGAGCACGTCCTGCTTGCGGATCCGCCCGCCGACCCCGGTGCCCTTGACGGACTCCAGGTCGATGTCGTTGTCGGCGGCGAGCTTGCGCACCAGGGGCGTGACGTATGCCGAGGCGTCGCCTCCAGCGGGCACCGGCGCGTGCCCCGTGGCGGCCTCCTCCTTCGGGACGTCCTCCTTGGGGGCCTGCTGCTTGGGGGCCTCCTGCTTCGGCTCCTCCTTGGGGGTCTCCTGCTTCGGCTCCTCCTTGGGCTCCTCCTTGGGAGCTTCCCGCTTGGGCTCCTCCTGGGGAGCTTCCTCCTTCGGAGCTTCCTGCTTGCTCTCCGTGTCCGAGCCGCCACCGCCCCCGGCGGCTCCGCCGACGATGGCGAGGTCCGTGCCGACCGGGACGGTCTCGTCCTCGGCCACCAGGATCTTGGTCACAGTGCCGGCGACCGGAGAGGGGATCTCGGTGTCGACCTTGTCCGTCGAGACCTCCAGCAGCGGCTCGTCGACCTCGACCTGCTCGCCCTCCTGCTTGAGCCAACGTGTCACGGTGCCCTCGGTCACCGACTCGCCGAGAGCCGGCATGGTGACCTTCTCGCCCTCACCACCACCGGAATCGCCGCCGGAACCACCTTCGGAGTCGCCCGAGGACTGACCGCTCGAGGACTGCTCGTCGCCTGCCTCCTGCGCGGGCTGCTCCTGCTCGCTCTCCTGCTTGCCGTCGTCGGAAGACTCCTGCGCCCCGGAGTCGTCGGAGCCCGAGTCCCCGGCCTCGTCCGAACCGGAGTCGCTGGAGGGCTCGGCGTCCCCTTCACCGATGACCGCGAGGTCGGCACCCACCGGGACGGTCTCGTCCTCCTCGACGAGGACCTCCTGGAGGGTGCCCGCGACGGGCGACGGGATCTCGGTGTCGACCTTGTCGGTCGAGACCTCGAGCAGCGGCTCGTCGACCTCGATCGTGTCGCCGACGCTCTTCAGCCAGCGTGTCACGGTGCCTTCGGTGACCGACTCCCCAAGGGCCGGCATGGTCACGCGTTCAGACATCTGCTTCTCTCCTGGGACGGTGTGAGGTGACTCTCGGACGGTAGTCGATCAGGCGTGGGCGTGCAGCGGCTTGCCGGCCAGGGCCAGGTGGGCCTCGCCGAGCGCCTCGTTCTGGGTGGGGTGGGCGTGGATCAGCGCGGCGACCTCGGACGGGAGGGCCTCCCAGTTCACGATGAGCTGGGCCTCCCCGACCTGCTCGCCCATCCGGGCCCCGATCATGTGGACTCCCACGACCGGACCGTCCTTCTCGCGGACCAGCTTGACGAAGCCCTGGGTCTGCAGGATCTGGGACTTGCCGTTGCCTCCCAGGTTGTAGTCGTAGGTCTCGACCTCACCGAACTTCTCCTTCGCCTGGGCCTCGGTGTAGCCGACCGAGGCGATCTCCGGGTCGCAGTAGGTGACGCGGGGGATGCCCGCCTCGTCGATCGGCGCCGGGCTGAGGCCCGCGATGTCCTCCGCGACGAAGATTCCCTGGGCAAAGCCGCGATGTGCCAGTTGCAGACCGGGCACGATGTCACCGACCGCGTAGACCCCCTCGACGTTGGTCCGACAGCGCTCGTCGGCGAGGACGAAGCCGCGGTCCATCGCGACGCCCACCTCCTCGTAGCCCAGGCCACCGGCCACCGGGCCGCGCCCGACGGCGACCAGCAGCAAATCGGCCTCGACCGTGTCACCGGACTCGAGGGAGACGGTGACCGCGTCGTCGGACTGGGTGGCGCCGGAGAACTTCACGCCGGTCCTGACGGTGACCTTGCGCTTGCGGAAGGAGCGTTCCAGCTGCTTGGAGATCGCCTCGTCCTCGAGGGCCACCAGCCTGGGCAGCGCCTCGATCACCGTCACCTCGGAGCCGAACGACCTGAAGATGGAAGCGAACTCGACCCCGATCACGCCGCCGCCGAGCACGACGACGCGCCCGGGCACCTCGTCGAGGGAGAGCGCCTGGTCGCTGGTCATGATCCGGCCGGTCGGCTCGAGACCGGGCAGGGTCTTGGCGTAGGAGCCGGTGGCCAGGACGACGTGCTTGCCGACCAGGGCGCGGTCGCCGACCGCGACCGTGTCCTTGGCGACGAGCTTGCCCTCGCCCTCAACGTAGTCGATCTGCTTGCCCTTCACCAGGCCCTGCAGCCCCTTGTGGAGGCGGCTGACGACGCCGTCCTTGTATTTGTTGACGCCCGCCATGTCCACCGACTCGAACGTCGTCCGCACCCCGAACTGCTCGCCGTCGCGTGCGGTGTCGGCCACCTCTGCCGCGTGCAGCAGGGCCTTGGTCGGGATGCAGCCCATGTGCAGGCAGGTGCCACCGAGCTTGTTCTTTTCGACGAGCGCCACGGACATCCCGAGCTCGGCAGCCCGCAGCGCGCAGGCGTAGCCTCCGCTGCCCCCGCCGAGGACGACGAGGTCGTAGGTCTTCTCGGCTGCTGCCGGCATCGGCCAACGCTCCCTTGCGTGCGCATCTGACACGTGTTCGTCTAACAGAAAACGGTCGCCCGGAGGTCGTTTCCGGCAGCGCGCTGTCGGCGGCGACGCGGCGGGCGTCAGGAGCATCTTGTCACTGTTGGACCACCCGGTGTCACGCAGGGCTCGACCGTGTCCGGTCCCGGTCGCCCCGGTGGGCAGCCCGTTTCGCATACAGTTCTGCCATGGGTTGGTGGAGCCGACGGCGAGCGCGCCGCACAGCTGACGCCGGTGGGGGCCACCACCGCCGGCGGCCGGTGGACGGGCCGGACATGTCGATCGACGTGGCCAAGGTGCGCACCCACCTGGAGTCGTTCGCGCAGTCACGCCGCGGTGTCGAGGCGTACGTCGAGCCGCCGACCAACGTCAGCGCCACCACCGTGATCCTGATCGCCCACGACGGGGAGTGGACCCGCCGTGCCGTGCCCTCCAGGGACGCAGGGTTCGAGCTGGGGCGGGCACTCGGCATACCCGTGTATGACGTGCACCAGACCGGCTATCCCTCGCGCATGCGCGAGTGGAACTCCCGGCAGCGCAAGGGCTGACTCCGCGGGGTTGCCGCCCGTGCCCCGAGATTGCCGGATCTAAGGAAGCGCTGATCAACATGCCATTCCCGGCGTGGTCGGCGGCTGACGGCAGTGGACGCGGTCAGGAACGGGTCTGGGAGTGGCTCCCTACCTCTGCTCT
>NZ_VOHR01000308.1 GCF_009192725.1 Segeticoccus rhizosphaerae
GGCACCGCGTCGACGCCGGTCACCTGCCAGCCACGGCGGGCGAGCTCGACCGACGGGCCGCCGGTCCCGCAGCCGACGTCGAGGGCGCGGCCGAACGGCGCCGGTCTGCCCTGCTCTTCCCGGTCCAACAGCGCAGACATCTGGTGCAGGCTCGCGGGGTCCTTGGCGTCCCAAGGCATGAAACCGACGCGGTAGAGAAGACGGTAGGCGAGGCTCATCAAGGTTTCCTCCTTCCGGTCCTCAGGTTAGGGCCGGCGGCGATTCGCGTGACACCGAATGAGCGAACCGGGTCGCGCTCCACCACCAGGGCGGCGGTCGGACGAGGATGGGCGAGACCACGCCCGGGCGACCGGGCGGATATCCTTGGGTGACCGCCATACCCCTCGGCCGGGCTTTCGCGCGTGGCCGCACTCACGAGGAGCACCTCGCATGGGAAACGTCGTCGTCGACGTGATGCTCAAGCCCGAGATTCTCGACCCGCAGGGGCAGGCCGTCGCCGGCGCCCTCCCGAGGCTGGGAATCGACCAGTTCATCGACGTGCGGCAGGGCAAGCGCTTCGTCCTGACCGTCGACGGCGAGGTGACCGACGAGGTGCTGGCCGCTGCGCGTCGGGCCGCCGAGACGTTGCTGTCCAACCCGGTGATCGAGGACGTCGTGTCTGTCCGGGCGGAGCAGGACGTGGAGGCTGTCCGGGCGGAGCAGGACGTGGAGGCTGTCCGGGCGGAGCAGGACGCGGCAGCGGCGGAGTCGGCGCGATGAGGATCGGGGTCGTCACCTTCCCCGGGTCGCTCGACGACCAGGACGCGTTGCGCGCGGTGCGCCTCGTCGGTGCCGAGGCGGTGCCGCTCTGGCACGGCGACGAGGACCTGCGGGGAGTCGATGCCGTGATCCTGCCGGGCGGCTTCTCCTACGGCGACTACCTGCGCTGTGGAGCGATCGCGCGGTTCGCCCCCGTGATGGGCGCGCTCGTGCCCGCGGCCCAGGGCGGGCTGCCGGTGCTCGGCATCTGCAACGGCTTCCAGGTCCTCTGCGAGTCGCACCTGCTGCCGGGCGCGCTGATCCGCAACGACCACCGCAAGTTCGTCTGCCGTGACCAGGTGCTGCGGGTCGAGAACGCCGCGACCGCGTGGACGTCCGACTACGAGCAGGGACAGGAGATCACCGTCGTGCTGAAGAACGGCGAGGGCAGCTACGTCGCCGACGAGCGCACCCTCGATGCGCTCGAGGCCGAGGGGCGGGTGGCGTTCCGCTACGTGGGGCAGAACCCCAACGGCTCCTACCGCGACATCGCCGGGATCACCAACGAACGGGGCAACGTGGTCGGTCTGATGCCGCACCCCGAGCACGCCGTGGAGGAGGGCTACGGTCCCTCGGTCGACGGGCTCGGCTTCTTCACCTCGGTCCTGGCTCAGGTGGTCAGGGCGTGAGCGCCTCGACCTCGCAGCTCGACACCGTCGAGCGCGCCGCTGCCTCCTCCGACACACCGCAACCCTGGGCCGAGCTGGGGCTGGGGGAGGACGAGTACGCCCGGATCCGCGAGATCCTTGGTCGCCGGCCCACGAGCGCTGAGCTCGCGATGTACTCCGTCATGTGGTCGGAGCACTGCTCCTACAAGTCCTCCAAGGTGCACCTGCGCCGGTTCGGCGACCTGCCGGCCGAGACACCGCTGGGCAAGCAGCTGGCCGGCATCGGCGAGAACGCAGGGGTCATCGACATCGGGCAGGGCTGGGCGGTGACCTTCAAGGTCGAGAGCCACAACCACCCCTCCTACGTCGAGCCCTACCAGGGCGCCGCGACCGGCGTCGGCGGGATCGTGCGCGACATCATGGCGATGGGTGCCCGCCCGATCGCGGTGATGGACCCGTTGCGGTTCGGGGCGATCGACCATCCCGACACCCAGCGCGTGCTGCCCGGCATCGTCGCCGGGGTCGGCGGCTACGGCAACTGCCTGGGCCTGCCGAACATCGGGGGCGAGGTCGTCTTCGACCCCTGTTACCAGGGGAACCCCCTCGTCAACGCCCTCTGCGTCGGTGCGCTGCGGCACGAGGACCTGCACCTGGCCAAGGCCACGGGCACCGGCAACCTCGTGGTGCTCTTCGGCGCCAAGACGGGGGGCGACGGGATCGGCGGTGTCTCGGTGCTCGCGTCCGAGACCTTCGACGACGAGGGTGTCGGCAAGCGCCCCGCGGTGCAGGTCGGCGACCCGTTCGCCGAGAAGGTCCTCATCGAGTGCTGCCTCGACCTCTACGCCGCGGAGGTCGTGGAAGGCATCCAGGACCTCGGTGGCGCCGGGCTCTCCTGTGCCACCAGCGAACTCGCCTCTGCGGGTGACGGTGGCATGCGGGTGTGGCTCGACCGGGTGCCGCTGCGCGACGCGACGCTGCGTCCGGAGGAGGTGCTCATGAGCGAGTCGCAGGAGCGGATGATGGCGGTCGTCACTCCCGACAAGCTCGACGAGTTCATGGCGATCGCGGACCGCTGGGACGTCGAGGCCACGGTGGTGGGCGAGGTGACCGACGGCACCAACCTGCAGATCCACTGGGGCGACGAGCTCATCGTCGACGTCCCTCCCCGTTCGGTGGCCCACGACGGCCCGGTCTACGAGCGCCCGCTGGAGCGGCCGGCATACCTCGATGGTCTGCAGGCTGACGACGGCGCGCGGCTGGCCAGGCCGTCCACGCCGGAAGACCTCAAGGCGACGCTGCTCCAGCTGCTGGCCTCGCCCAACCTGTGCGACAAGTCGTGGGTCACCGACCAGTACGACCGCTACGTCCGGGGCAACACCGCGCTCGCGATGCCCGACGACGCCGGCGTCGTGCGGGTGGACGAGGAGACCGGCCTCGGGGTCGCTCTCTCGACCGACTGCAACAGCCGCTTCGCCAAGCTCGACCCGTATGCCGGGGCGCAGCTGGCACTCGCCGAGTCCTACCGCAACGTGGCGACGGCGGGGGCGATTCCGCTCGCGGTGTCCGACTGCCTCAACTTCGGCTCACCGGAGGACCCGGGGGTGATGTGGGAGTTCAGCGAGGCCGTGCGCGGCTTGTATGACGGCTGCCTGGCCCTGGGCATCCCGGTCACCGGCGGCAACGTCTCCTTCTACAACCAGACCGGCGAGACCGCGATCCACCCGACCCCCGTCGTCGCGGTGCTCGGCGTGATGGACGACGTCGCGCGGCGCACTCCGTCGGGGTGGAAGGCCCCCGGGCAGATGCTCTACCTGCTCGGGCGCACAGCCTCGGAGTTCGGGGGCTCGACCTGGGCCGACGTGGTGCACGGGCACCTCGGCGGGCTGCCGCCGGCGGTCGAGCTGGGACTCGAGCGCGAGCTGGGAGAGATCCTGGTCAACGCCTCCCGGGACGGACTGATCGACGCGGCGCACGACCTGTCCGACGGCGGTCTGGCGATCGCGCTCGCCGAGGGCACGATGCGCTATGGCGCCGGCGCCCGCGTCTGGCTGGACGAGGTCTGCGAACGTGACGAGATCGACGTGTTCACCGCGTTGTTCAGCGAGTCCGCGGCCCGCGCGGTCGTGGCGGTGCCACGCTCGGAGGAGGTGCGCTTCACCGACATGTGTTCTGCGCGCGGCTTCGCGCACGCACGCATCGGCGTGGTCGACGACGAGCTCGACGGGATCGAGCTGCAGGGCCGGTTCAGCGTCACCCTCGAGGAGCTCCGGCACGCGCACACCGGCACCCTGCCCGCGGCCTTCGCGCACTGACGCAGCCGCCCGGCCGGCCCGTGCTCAGTCCAGACCGCTCATCGCCCTCGCGAAACCGGCCTGAGCTGAGCAAAGGACGGGCGAGTCGAGCTCGCGGCCCGGTCGGTCAGAAGCCGTGGGCGAGTATGGCGGGCACGGCACCGCGCCGGAGCAGGTCGAGGACCACGGCTTCGTGCGGGACGACCGGGTCGGGCAGCGCGTCGAGGCTGAACCACTCGAGGTCGGCGCACTTGTCGGGCTCCTGGATGGCGGGTACGCCCGACCAGTCGCTCGCCGTGAGGAAGTAGTCGACCCGCTCGTTGACCGGGTCCCCGTCGCCGGCGGTCCGATGCATCGCCGTGAGCGGCACCAGGCCGTCCGTGCGCAGCTCGATCCCGAGCTCCTCGCGGGCCTCGCGGACGGCCGCCTCGAAGACCGACTCGCCCCGTTCGACGTGCCCGGCCGCGGCTGCGGCCCAGTGCCCGTCGCGGTAGCCCGTGCCCTGACGCAGTTGGAGCAGGACCTGTCTGCCGGTGGCTCCGTCGCTGCCCGCCGGGCCGTCGGGCTCTGGCCGCAGCAACAGCACGTAGGCAGCGGGGACCACCCGGAATCGTTCGAGCATGCCCGGCACTCTACGGCCGGCAGGTCAGCGGCGGCGCCAGACCCGCGCCGGAGGCGGTGCGGGCGAGGGGGCGCTCTCGGCCACGGTCCAGG
>NZ_VOHR01000309.1 GCF_009192725.1 Segeticoccus rhizosphaerae
AGGTCTGCCGCATCACCGACGTGGTGCTCGCCGCCACGGCGGAGGCGCTGGCGACCACGCACCCCGAGCTCGCGCAACGGGCTCGGTCGCGACTGCGCGTGGCGGTGCCGATGATGCTGCGCGCCCCCGGGTCCACCGACGAGGGCAACGTCACTGCGGCGGTGATGATCGACCTCCCGCTCGAGCCGATGGCCCCGAGCCGGCGGGTCGCACTGATCCGTGAGCGGACGGCTCGGCTGCGGACGCCGACCCGGGCCCTGGGCTCGCGCTTCGTGATGTCACGAGTGCTGGGGGTCCTCCCCGAGCCCGCCGTGGCCTGGTTTGCCCGCACCGTCTACGGCCGCCGCTTCTTCCAGGCGATCGTGTCCAACGTGCCCGGGCCGGTGGACCGGGTGGCGTTGGCGGGATCAGCCGTCACGGGTGTGCTGCCGGTGCTGCCCCTCGCCCCCGGCGCGCCGCTCACCGTGGGCACGCTCGGGTGGACCGGCGTCGTCGGCGTCGGGATGGTCGGTGACCCCGAGGTCATCGACGTCGACCAGTTGGTGAAGTCCTTCGTCCAGGCGGTGGAATCGTTGCGGGACGAGCCGGGTCAGGAGTCCTGGGGTGCGCCCCAGACCACGGCGAGGAACAGCCGCGAGCGCTCGGTGGGATCGTCCAGCGCCGTCCCGAAGGACTCGCGCAGCTGGCCGAGGCGGTAACGCACGGTCTGCGGGTGGATGCCCAGCTCCGCCGCCACGGCCTGCTGGTTCCCCTGGTGCCGCAACCACGAGGCCAGCGTCGTCAGCAGCCGCGACCGCGCCCGGGCCGTGAGGCCGTTGAGCGGCGCCAGGGCTTGTGAACGCAGCGCCTTGATGAGCAGGTCGTCGCGGTGCACGATGATCGTGTCGAGGTGGTCGGAGACGAAGACCGGGTCCCCCTCGAGGAGGCCCTCCCGGGTCAGCCGCTCGGCGATCATGGCGATCCGGGCGCTCGCCGGCAGGAGCGTCAGCGGAACGGCCGGCCCCACCACGGCGCCGGCTCCGGAGAGGGACTCCTCCAGGCGGCTGCGGTGACCGGGACCGGCCGTGTCCGGGATGATCGCGCCGAAGAGCCCGTCCTGCTGCAGTCGCAGCCACTGCGGCCCGCCGTGTCCCACCGCGCGGCGCGCCGTCTCGTCCTCGGGGTCGACCAGCACGATGGAGGCCTCCGTGGGCAACCGCCACCCGGCCCTGGCGGCAGCGTTGCGCAGCGCCAGCATGTCGGAGCGACCGGAGACCAGCAGCTGGGTCAGCTCGTCGCGGAGCCGCTCACGGGCCAGGTGGTCCTCGGACTGCTGCTGCGCGTAGCCGTAGGCGGACGAGGAGGAGAGCCGCCCGACGAAGACGAACACCGCCTCGGCGAGGGCCGCGACGACGTCCGGCTCCATCTCGAGGGAGAGAGCCGTCTGGGAGACGTAGCGCCAAGCGACGCGCGCCCCGACCTGGTAGGCGGTCAGCAGCATGGTCAGGTCCTGCCCCTGCTGCGCCTGCAGACGGCCGATGGACTCGAAGAGTGCGTCACTGTCGTGGGCCATGCCGGAGGACGAGAGCCGAGCGTCCTGGGAGCCGAGCTGGTCGATGCGCGCCACCTCGAGCAGCCACTGGATGAAGGACGGCCCGGCGCCGGCCACGTCGGCTCGCCGCTGGCGCAGGAACGCCGCGTAGTCCGGCCACTCCGGCTCGAGCAGCTCGGCCACCTCGGCCAACAGCTGCGGAAACCTCCGGCTGAGCGCGTCCCGCAGGGCCTCCTGGTCGAAGGACGGCGTGGGGTCCTGCTCGCGCGCCGCGAAGGCAGGAGCATCGCTGTGCGACATGAGCCCAAATTTATCATTCAGTGACAGTTTCAGGATCGAAATCTGCCTTGGCGGTCGCAGACGCGGGCCGGCGTCAACCGCAATGATCAATGCATGGCGGATTCGCTCTCCCTGCCCTGGGATGCGCCAGACTCGCTGGCGCACCGACAACGCGAACGCGCGGAGAACTTCCCGGTCGCGTTGCGGGCCCTCCCTCGCCGTCATCGGGAGCACCTGCACTCGGTCTACGCGGTGGCGCGGATGATCGACGACACGGGGGACGAGGCGGAGGGTGACCGGAAGGCTCAGCTGCAGGAGCTGCGCACCGACCTGGATCGGATCTGGCTGGGCGAGCGGCCGACACACCCCGTCCTGCGACAGCTCGCGCCGACGGTGCGCGAGTGCGACCTCGAGCAGGACCTGTTCGACCGACTGGTCGAGGCCAACCTGCAGGACCAGCAGGTCTCTCGCTACGCCACCCTCGAGGAGCTCCTCGGCTACTGCCGCCTCTCCGCCGACCCGATCGGGCGAATCGTCCTGCGGGTCTTCGGTGTCGACGAGCCGCACTGCGCCGTGCTCTCCGACCGGGTCTGTTCCGCCCTGCAGCTGCTCGAGCACTGGCAGGACGTCCGGGAGGATTTCCTGGCGGGCCGGGTCTACCTGCCACTGGAGGACCTGGCCGCGTTCGGCGTGGAGGAGAAGGCCCTCGGAGCACAGGTTGCCTCGGAGCACCTCCGACGACTGATGCGTCACGAGATCGACTGTGCCCGTGCGTTGCTCGAGAGCGGCGCCCCCCTCGTGGGCGAGCTGCACGGCTGGGCGCGCCTGTCGGTGGCCGGCTTCGTCGCCGGCGGACGGGCCACTGCCGACGCCCTGCTGCGCACCGGAGGCGACGTGCTCGGACAGGACGCGTCCCCGACCCGGGCAGGGCTGGCACGGCACCTGACAGGAATACTCCTTCGTCCGTCGGGCAGGTGGTGGGCATGACGTCCGTGGAAGAGGCCTACCGTCGGTGCGAGGAGATCACCCGATCCGAGGCCCGCAACTTCTTCTACGGCATCCGCCTCCTGCCAGCACCCAAGCGCTCGGCGTTGTGCGCCCTCTACGCGCTCGCCCGGCGCATCGACGACATCGGCGACGGCGACCTCTCCGGCGTCGACAAGGCGGTTGCGCTCACCAAGGTCCGTCACAGCGTGCACGAGATGGACTCCAGCAGCGACCCCGTGCTCGTCGCCGTCAGCGACACCGCGCGGCGCTATCCCGTGCCGCTCGAGGCGTTCGACGAGCTGTTGGACGGCGTCGGGATGGACCTCATGGGCGTCAGCTACACCGACTTCGAGGAGCTGGTCCTCTACTGCCGTCGGGTCGCGGGCACCGTGGGTCGCCTGTGCCTGGGCGTGTTCGGCAGCGATGCCGAGCCGCGTGCCAGCCTGTATGCCGACCAGCTGGGAATCGCGTTGCAGCAGACCAACATCCTGCGAGACGTCCGCGAGGACCTCCTCCACGGCAGGGTCTACCTGCCCAAGGACGAGCTGGACCGGTTCGGGGTGACCCTCAGGCTCGACGACTACGGCTCGCTGGACGACCCGGACGGCCGCCTGGCGGCGATGCTGCGGGCGTTCGCGTCCCGGGCGCGCGACTGGTACTCCCTCGGCAACCGGCTGCTGCCTCACCTCGACCGTCGTAGCGCCGCCTGCTGCCAGGCGATGGCCGGCATCTACAGCCACCTGCTCGACGTCATCGAGGAGGACCCGACCACCGTCTACGACCGGCGCCTGTCGCTGGGCTCGGGCCAGAAGGTGCGCGTGGCGGTCTCGGCCCTGGCGGGGAGGCGCTGATGGCCGCAGGGAGGACACGGGTCGTGGTGGTCGGCGGCGGGCTGGCCGGCATCACGGCGGCCCTCGACTGCATCGACGGCGGCGCGGACGTCACCGTCCTGGAGTCGCGCGGCTGGCTCGGTGGCCTGACCCACTCCTTCCGTCGTCACGGGCTGTGGGTGGACAACGGGCAGCACGTCTTCCTGCGGTGCTGCACCGCATACCGGGGGCTGCTGGACCGGCTCGGGGTGGCCAACCTGGTCACCCTCCAGGACCGCTTGGACGTCCCCGTCGCGAGCGGGGACTCGGGACAGGTGTCGCGGCTGCGTCGAAGTGGACTGCCCGCGCCGCTGCACCTCGGCGCCGCCCTGGCGCGCTACCGGTGGCTGGAACCGGCGGAGCGCCTGAGGGCGGCGCGGGCTGCCTTGGGCCTCAAGCGAATCGACGTCGACGATCCCGCCACTGACGAGCGGTCCTTCGGCTCGTGGCTGGGGGAGCACGGCCAGAGCCCTCGCAGCCTCGAGGCCCTGTGGGACCTGATCGGCATCGCCACCCTCAACGCGCCCGCGGCCGAGGCGTCGCTCGCCCTGGGTGCCGTCGTCTTCCAGCAGGGCGTCCTCGGGTCGGCGTCCGCCGGTGACATCGGCTGGGCCAACGCACCGTTGCGGCGTCTGCACGGCGATGCCGCGACCGACGTGCTCGAGCGCGAGGGCGCGCAGGTGCGCACCCGAGCG
>NZ_VOHR01000031.1 GCF_009192725.1 Segeticoccus rhizosphaerae
ACCGTCGACGCGCAGGGAGGGCTCAGTGCGCGGGTCCCCGGCTGGGGGGCGGGGTGGCGATGCGCTGCGGGCACCGGGGACCGGGTTCACCCCTCACGCCCCACGCGCAGCCACCGGTCTCGCAGGCCGGCGAGCACTGCGACGGACACCACGAGCAGCACCAGGGACAACGCGATCGCCGCTTCGGGGTCGGTCTGCAACGCGAGGTAGACCGCGAGCGGCATCGTCTGGGTTCGTCCCGGGAAGTTGCCGGCGAAGGTGATGGTGGCGCCGAACTCGCCGAGTGCCCTCGCCCAGGCGAGGACCGCGCCGGCGGCCAGCGAGGGGACGATCATCGGCAGCGTGACGCGGCGGAAGATCGTCAGGCGGGAGGCCCCGAGGGTCGCTGCCGCCTCCTCGTAGCCCCGGTCGGCGGCGCGGAACGCTCCTTCCACCGTGACGACCAGGAAGGGCATCGCCACGAACGCCTCGGCCATCACGACTCCGGCGGTGGTGAACGGGAGGGTGATGCCGAGCCACTGGTCGAGATATCGACCGAGCACTCCCTCGCGGCCGAACGCGAGCAGCAGGGCCACGCCACCCACCACCGGCGGCAGCACCAGCGGAAGGGTGACGAGGGCACGCAGCAGGCTGACACCCCGGGCGCGCGACCGCGCCAGGACCCAGGCGAGGGGCACGCCGACCAGCACCGAGATCACCGTCGCGCAGGTCGCGCACACCAGCGACAAGCGCAGTGCATCCAGCACCCGGCTGTCGGTCAGGATCCCGCCGAGGCCGCGCCACGGGGCACGAATCACCAGCGCCAACAACGGAATCAGCAGGAAGAGTGCGCCGAGCAGTGCCGGCACGCCCAGCGGCCACGGCACCCCGCCGCGGTCGTTGACAGTGCGGATCGCGCGCGCCGAGCGGGTGGCCTCCGCGACCCTTCGCTGGACCGTCACGGTCGCTACCTCACCCTCTCGCGGCACCGGTTCGACGTCATGGCTTCGTGAACCCGCCGGACCTCATGACCGACCCGCCGTGGGGGGACAGCACGTAGTCGGTGAACGCCCGCGCCGCCGCCGCGTTGCCTGAGTGCTTGAGCACGGCGATCGGGTAGTCGGTCGAGGCGTTCACCCGTGACGGGATCCGGATCCCCGCGACCTTGCTGCCCGCCGTCTTGACGTCGGTGACGTAGACCAGCCCGGCGTCCACCTCGCCCAGCGCCACCTTGGTCAGCACCGACTTCACGTCGGTCTCCAGGCTCACGGGCGTCACGTTGACACCCGCCTTGGCGAAGACCCGGCGGGCGATGACCCCGCAGGGCACCTCCGGTTGGCACACGGCCACCTTCAGCCCGGGCCGCCCCAGGTCGTCCACCCCGGTGACGTGCGCGGGGTTCGTGGCCGGGATCGCGATCTCCATGACGTTCTTGGCAAAGGTGGTGGCCCTGTCGGCGTTTCCCTGCTTCAGGACCTGCGTCATGTTGGTCGTGGAGGCCGACGCGAAGACGTCGGCCGGAGCGCCTTGGTTGATCTGGGTGGCCAGCCCGGAGCTCGGGCCGAAGTTGAGCACGACCTTGGTGCCCGGGTGGGCCTCCTCGAACTGACGGCCCAAGGTGGTGAACGTCTCGGTGAGCGAAGCGGCTGCAAAGACGTTGACCGTCCCCGCGACCTCGCCGCCGGAGGGTTGATCGGTCGCCGCCGGCCCCGCTGTGCTCTGGCTCTGGCCGGACGGCCGGTCAAGAGCCGTGGGCCGGCTCGTCCCGCAGGCCGACAGCACCAGAGCGATGGCCAGTCCCGCCGCCACCGCACCCCCGCGCCTCCCGAGTGCGGGTCGTGGGTGCACGGGCCGTCGCCTCGGGACGGAGGCGTCAGTCACTTGCGGGGACCTCGACGACGACATGGGTCGACTTCACGGAGGCAACGGCGAGCACCCCGGGCTCGAGGGCGAGCTCGTCGGCGGCCTCACGGCTCATCAGGGAGACGATCCGGTGCGGCCCGGCCTGCATCTCGACCTGCGCCATCACGGTGTCCCGGGTGACCTTGGTGACCAAGCCGGTGAAGCGGTTGCGAGCCGACTCGGACACCACGGGCCGCGGCACGGGACGTTCGGCACCGGCCGCGAGGCCCTCCGCGAACTCCGCCAGGTCCGCGCCCTCGATCGTCTGGCGGCCGGAGCCGTCCGGGGACGTGGCCAACCGCCCCGCGTCTGCCCAGCGGCGGACCGTGTCGTCGCTCACGCCGAGCAGCTCGGCCGCCTGCCGGATGCGATACCTGGCCATGACCTGGAGCCTAGCAACATTTGCGCCTGTGATCGACAAATCCAGCGGCAGCTGCGGAAGCACTGCGAAATGGGTGCACCGCATTCACGGATTGCGCACCACCAAACCCGACGGCGTGACGATGGCTCGGCGACCTCAGGGGACGACGGCCGCGATCGCGCGGCCCGCTCAGGTGTCGCTTGACCTCAACCGCACTTGAGGTCGTTGGCTGGTCCTCGAGGACCACCGAGAGGACTCCCGTGACCACCGACGACCGAAGTCTGGCCTGCGTCGGGTCCGGGTCGGCGCTGTTCTTCAGCGACCTGCCCGACGACATCGAGGCCGCCAAGTTTCTCTGCGCTGGCTGCCCGTTCCGAGTTGCGTGTCTCGCCGGCGCCCTGGACCGAGCCGAGCCGTGGGGCGTCTGGGGTGGTGAGCTGCTGCAGGACGGGCACGTCATCGCCCGCAAGCGTCGCCGCGGCAGACCACGCAAGTCGGAGCACGCCGCCTGACCCCAAGACACCTCTCCCTGCTGCACATTGAGGTCGGTCCGCGATCACACGGCATCCGTGCACTCTCGGAGAGTCAAGGGTTGTTCAAGAAGTGGTCGTTTTTCGGTCCGCGATCCAATCAGTCTGCCTGGAACTAGTCCCAACTGACTATGGCCGACCGCAGAGGGCGCCGATAACGTGAATCGGCGGCTCGCCCCAGGGCGGGCATCCGGGGCGCTCGACCCTTCCTCCTCCATCCCATGTGCGGGGAGTGACCGATCGCCCAGACCAAGCGTCATCGCAGTCGCCACGAGCGAGTCTTGCAGCCGCTCCTCGGCCCACCGTCCTTGTCCCCCCGTGTTTTGCGTGGCCAGCCTGTAGACGAGGGACTCCTCGCTGCGGTTCCGACGCCGACTGACGTGGCCACGCTCGAGGAGAACCATGTCTGCACGTCCCGGTCGCCTACTCGTCGCCGCGGTCGCGGCAACCACCGCGCTGGCACTGGTGATTGCCTCACCGATGCCCGCAAACTCCGAGGCGTTGTCCGGCGCTGCGTCGAGCACCCTGGCCCGTGAGGGACAGACGACGCCGCAGGACCTCGGGGCCGGAGACCTGGACGGCCTGCAGTACGCCGACCCAGGGTCGCAGATCAACCTGATGCAACCCCCACAGGCGAACAGCCATGGCAGCGCCGCGATCAGCTTCCCGCTCGACATCCCAGCCGGACGGGCCGGGATGCAACCCGACCTGACCCTCTCCTACGACTCGTCGGCGGGTGACGGCTGGATGGGCATGGGTTGGAACCTCGACGTAGGAAGCGTGGGCGTCGACACCCGATGGGGTGTCCCCCGTTACCTGCCCGACAAGGAGAGCGAGACCTACACGCTCGATGGCGAGGTCCTGAGTCCCACCGCCGTCCGGTCCACGTTCGCGCAGCGCGAGCCGGAGCGCGACGACTTCTCCCGGCGAGTCGACACGGAACGGGAACGGATCACCCGCCACGGCACGAACCCGAAGAACTACTGGTGGGAGGTGGAGGACAAGGCCGGAAACCATCGCTACTACGGCGGGGAGCCGCTCCCGGACGGGACCGAGCACCGAGTGCCGGCCGCGATCCTCACCGACGACCACGACAACGCCTACCGCTGGGGCCTCACGGCCGAGACAGACGTCAGCAGCAACATCGTGCGCTACAGCTACGAGGAGGTCGATGGCACCGGAGTCGGCCACGACCAGGAGACCCTCGGGCGCCAGATGTACCTGAAGAGTGTCGAGTACACCGGGTCGCTGGCCAAGGGCGTGCCGGACGACCCGGCATACAAGGTCGTGTTCACCCGTGACAAGGGCGCGGGCGATCACATCATCAGCGGTCGTGGCGGATTCCTGGAGGTGACCTCGGACCGATTGGCAAGCGTTTCCGTCTACTACGGGGCACCGGCCACGGATGGTTCCGCGCGGCCGACCCACGACGTGCTCTCGGGTCGGTACACCTTCAGTTACGACACCGGTCCGTTCGGCAAGTCGCTGCTGACGTCCGTGGGCCGTGCCGGGTCGGACGGCAACGTCTACGCCACCCACAGACTCGACTACTACGACGATGCGCAGGACCCCGCCGGGGTCTACCAGGGATTCGCGGCCGCCCAGGACTGGAAGACCGGCGACGACGGACTCGGCGACATCCTGGACGTCGGTGCGCTCGGCGGCTCGGTCTCCAACGCGGGTGACGTGCACGCCTACCTGGGCTTCAACCCGGCCGACCCGTTGAAGGTGGGATCGTTCGGCGGCTCGTTGACCATCAGCGGTGGCGCCACCGAAGGCGTCGCAGAGCTGATGGACATCAACGGAGACATGCTGCCCGACAAGGTGTTCCGTTCCGGCCCGGGCAAGACGGTGCAGTACCGCCTCAACACGAGCGGTCCCGGCGCGTCGGGCACACCGACGTTCGGCGCCGCTCACCAGGTGATCGACCAGCCGGTCGACCAGCTCTCCACCGAGGCCCACGTGGGCTTCGGTGGCGGGCCTGAGGCCTATCCGGGTGTCGCGGTCCAGTTCGGCATCGGCGCAGACTTCGCGATCGGCGAGGACTACTTCACCGACGTGAACAACGACGGACTGCCCGATTTCGTGCACGCCGGCGACGTCTTCTTCAACCACCTCGGCGTCACCGGCGTGCCGACGTTCGGCTCCGACTCCGGCGCCACGTCCGTGCCCATCGACGACGGCACCGTGGACATCGGCACGATCGAGCGGCTGAAGGGGCTCGCCGCGCAGGCGCGTGACCAGTCCCCGCTGCAGGACACCGTGCGGCGCTGGGTCGCCCCCTACTCCGGAACCGTCTCCGTCGCCGGAGCGGCGACCTACGATCCTCGTGACGACACCGGGAAGTCCTGGACTCCCGCGCACGGCGACGGCGTACGGGTCGCCATCCAGCGCAACGGCGACGAGCTCTGGCACGCGGGCATGACCACCCCGGGGGCCACGGTCTCCCCCACCGGCGTCGGCGGCGTCACCGTGCAGCGCGGCGATCACATCTACTTCCGCGTGCAGTCGGTCGACGACGGAGCCGGCGACCGCGTCGACTGGCAGCCCGTCATCGACTACACGTCCGTCCAGAACGACACGTCCACCGCTCCGGCAGACGTCAACGGCCGCAGTCAGACCCGGTATGACGCGAAGGCGGACTTCACGCTCGCCGGACGACCGCACACCACCGTCCTGATGCCGCTGAAGGGCACAGTGCACCTGGCCGGAGCGTTGGTGAAGCCGTCGGTCACCACCGACGACGTCACCGTGCAGGTGATCAGGAACGGCGCCGTCATCTGGCACCAGACGATCCCCGCCGGTCACGCCTCCACCACGCCGGTGGACGTGGCGACGGACTTCGACGTGGCCGCCCCCGACCAGGACCAACCCGGCAGCGGCGACCGGATCCAGGTGCGACTTGCCGTCGACTCGCCCATCGACGTCTCCGACCTGTCCTGGACCCCGCAGCTCTACTACACGTCGGCGACCGCGGGCGGAAAGACGCTCGACGTCACCCAGACGGTCGACATCCGCGACGAGAACGGCACGTTCCTGCGCACGGTGACCGAGCCGACCTACCAGGTGCAGATCCCGCCCGACATCGACGTCTACCCGCAGAGCACGGCCGCCGTCCCGGTCCGGCCATGGACCTCCACGGTGCAGGGTGCCGCCACGGCCACCGCGGGTCTGAGCCTGGCCGGGGACCACCCCGCCGGTTACGCGGTCCTGACCGTCAAGCAGCGGGGCGTCCTGGTCGCCAAGAAGCGGCTCGGGATCGCCGCCGACGCCACCTCGATCGGCACCGCCGACCTTGCGGTCGACCTGGACCAGGGCGAGGACTACTGGTTCGCGATCACGGTGCCCGACCCGCAGATCTCCGAGAAGGTGCTCGGCTCCTCGGTCAAACTGTCCTGGAAGGACGGGGACGCCACCACGTCGGCGACGGTGCCCAGCACCAGGTACTGGGCCGGCCGGCAGGGCGTGTTCCCGCTGGCCTACCGCGGCTGGGCCTACGCCGGCTACGACGGCGACGGCGACCGCGCGAGCCAGCCGATCGTGGAGTCCGACTTCGAGTTCGACCAGGACGACTTCCCCGACTCCAAGCCCACCGGCTGGAACTCCGACGGTTCCTACAAGGACCCCGCCAAGGGAAAGTCCTTCGCCTTCATCCCGACCTGGCTCGAGGTCCGCAACGCCGATGGGACGGTCAAGCAACAGGTGCCGGTCTGGCAGGGAGCCAAGGACAACCTGCTCGGCGGCGCCGACTTCGCGAGCTCCTCCCGCACCGGCGTCGACAGTCCCGACTCGCTGCAGCCCACCCCCGGCGGCGACGCGCGGGCCACTCGACGCCTCGCCGTGACCGGACCGACCTTCTCCCTCACCGCAGGACTCGGCCCGCTGTCGGCGTCCTTCGCCGGCGGCACGAGCTTCGGCCTCCTCGACTACCTCGACATGAACGGCGACTCCTTCCCCGACGTGGTCGCGCCCGGCAAGGTGCAGTACACCGGCCCTCGCGGCGGCTACCTCGACCACCACGATGCTGCCGACGTGGTGCGTCAGGACGCCACGTTCGCTGTCGGCGGCGGGTTCAGTGGCGCACCGATCGGCATCAAGGCCAACGCCCTCGGCAACACGACCGCGGCGGGCAAGAATTCGACGGTCAGCAACGGCAAGGCTGCTGCCGGACCTGGTGCCGCCAGCAAGGGTGGAGAAGCCTCCCATGACGAGTACGGCGTCTCGATCGGTGCCGGGCTCAGCATCAACGCCCAGTTCAGCAACCCCAACACGCAGGACGTCGGCGGCGACGAGGGCTTCTCCGACCTGCCTGACGACGCGGTCGCGCCCTTCGAGCGCGACCTCGCGGACATGAACGGGGACGGCCTGCCCGACCGGGTGAAGGCCGGCGTCGACGGTGTCACGGTCGAGCTCAACCTCGGCTACGGCTACAGCGATCCGATCGCCTGGGCCAAGGGCGGATTCGAGACCGGCGCGTCATACTCCGGCTCCATCACCCCGAACCTCGGGTTCGAGATCAACGACAAGGCCTTCTCGGGCGGTGTCTCGGACACCGAGTCGGTGGACCTGTCGAGCTACTCCTGGGCAGACGTCAACGGTGACGGCATCGCGGACCGCCTGCACCAGACCGGCGGCAAGGTCATGGTGGCCTTCGGCAACGGTTCCAGCCTCGCCAAGGAGGTCCAGTACGGCACGATGGCCGAGGGCACCTTCGAGCTGTCCGGGGGCCTCCCCGACTTCGGCGACATCCCCCTCGGCCAGCAGTCGGCGGTCGGACGCACCAGGGGCATCGGCGGTGGCGCCGACTTCACCTTCGGCATCGGTCCGCTCTGCATCGCCGCGTGCTACATCATCGTCAACCCCGGTGCGCACTACGACCACAGCGTCAGCACCACACAGGTCGCGCTGACCGACGTCAACGGTGACGGTTACCCCGACTCCGTCAAGAGCACCGAGGACTCCGGGATGTCGGTGCGGCTCAACAACCACGGCCGCACGAACCTGCTCAAGTCGGTGGCCAACCCGCTCGGCGGTTCCTTCGAGCTCGACTACCGGCGCGGTGGCAACAGCGTCGCCCAGCCTTACTCCCAGTGGCTACTCGGCAGCGTCACGACGAAGGACGGCCGGCCAGGAGACGGCCCCGACACCCTGCTCACCACCTTCGCCTACCAGGGCAACTCGTTCAACGCGTTGGAGCGTGAGCTGCTCGGCTTCAGCACCGTCACGGAGACGCAGCGCGAGTTCGCCGGCGACGCCGATCCGTACGACGACCCGGTCCTGCGCTCGGTGCAGCACGAATACCTCAACGGCAACGTCTTCGAGTCGGGTCTGGAGACGAGCACCACCCTCCTGCGGGCAGACGGGACCCGGGCCAAGCAGACCCGGAACTCCTGGTCGCTGATCGACCTCGCCACCGGAGAGCCGGCCGACCTGGCCCCGGCGACAGCCGACCCCGCGGGCACCCGCCTGCTGCGAATGGCCGTCGCCCCGCAACTGGCAAGCACCACCCAGTCCTGGTACCGCCCGGACTCGAGCCTCGGGGAGAAGACCACCACCGTGTTCGCCTACGACGGGCGCGGCAACCTCGTGCAGCAGATCGACGGCGGCGAGTCGGAGACCGATGCCGACAACCTCGTCGCCCTGACCACCTACTCCGACTGCCTGCCCGGTAGCTGGCTGTCGATTCCCGCCACCTTCGTGGTGCACGAGCAGAGCGCGACCGGCCCGGTGCTGCGCCAGCGCGACGGGTCGGCCGACCTGTGCGCGAACGGGGCACCGACCAAGATCGTCGAGTCGGTCTCCTCCGGTTCCACGGTCACCAGCACCATGACGTTCGACTCCTGGGGCAACTACAACCAGGTCGTCCACCCCGGACCCGACGGCCAGCCCGACGGATACACCGTCGACTACACCTATGACGGCGACCGCCACACCGACATCGCGAAGACCGTGGACAGCCACGGGCTCACCGCGACCGCGGAGTACGACGGGTCGACCGGCTTGGTCACCTCCCGCACCGACGCGAACAGCCAGGTGACGTCATACGGCTATGATCCGCAGTCCCGGATGGTCAGCATCACCGGCCCCTACCAGCAGGGCAGCGACCATCACACGGTCGACTTCTCCTACCACCCCGGGGACACCCCCGGACTCGACGACTACAGCTATGCCGTCGCGTCACACTTCGACGTGCTGCACCCGGACGACCCGATCCAGACCGTCGCCTTCGTCGACGGCCTGGGCCGGCAGACCGAGACCAAGCAGGACGCCACCGTGTTCACCGGCCGCGACAACCCCGGCGGTAACGACGTCATGGCCGTCGGCGGCGCGATCGAGTTCGACTCACTCGGAAGGCTGGTCAAGCAGTGGTATCCCACCACGGAGCCTCTCGGCACGATCAGCGCCTACAACACGAACCTCTCGCCCGTGCCTCCGGTGCAGACGACGTATGACGTGGCTGACCGGGTCACCAAGGAGGTTCGGCCCAGCGGCGCGACGACCACGCACGACTACGGGTTCGGTGGGTCCGCCGATCTCGGGTCCACGGTGTTCACGACGACGACCACCGACAACGCCGGCAACCAGCAGCGCCGCTACAGCGACGTCCGCGACAACACCCTCATCGTGGACGCGCTGCCGCAGGACGCGCCTCGCCTGCGCACCCGCTATGCGTATGACGGGCTGAGCCAGCTGCTCAGTGTCACCGACCCCGGCGGCAACACCACGACGCACGGCTATGACCTGCTGGGCCACGTCACGTCCACCGACACTCCGGATGCGGGGCTGGTTCAGGACACCTACGACGGCGCGGGCAACCTCGTGCGCAAGGTGGATGCCAACCTGCGGGCAGCCGGCCAGGCCATCAGCTACACCTATGACCAGGACCGGCTGACGGCGATCGACCACCCGGACGGCACTCCCGACGTGCACTACAGCTACGGCGACGCCGGAGCCGCAGGCAACGCCGCAGGACGAGTCACCGTGGTGGACGACGGAGCCCGCCACCAGGAACTCACCTACGACCCGTTGGGCGCGGTGGCCAGCGAACGGTCGACGATGAAGCTGCACAACCTCAACGACGAGACCGCCGAGAGCCACACGTACACGACGGATCTCAGCTACGACGCCTTCGGCCGACTGCTCACCCTGGACTACCCGGACGGGGAGGTGCTCACGCACGGCTACGACTCAGGCGGCCTGCTGGACTCCCTGGTCGGCGAGAAGGCCGGCCACACCTACACCTACCTCGACCGGTTGGAGTACGACCAGTTCCAGGACCGGCGGTTCCAGCAGACCGGCAACGGGGTGTGGACGGAATACACCTACGGGACGAAGAACCGGCTGGTGGACCGGATCCAGACGGTGACCCCCGACCGGGAGGTGCAGGACCTCAACTACAGCTACGACAAGGTCGGCAACGTGACCCAGGCCGACAACGCCCTTCCCGCGCCGGAGCCCAGCCTCTACGGCGGGCCGAGCACCCAGTCCTACCAGTACGACCCGTACTACCGGCTCGTCTCGGCCAACGGGCACTACGCGTTCCAGGGCAAGAAGCAGCGCCGCTACTCCTCCACCCTGACACTGGACGACCTGGGCAACATCACCTCGAAGACCCAGACCGACGAGATCTCCGACAACGGTCGGAAGTGGCTCGTGCAGCAGCCCACCACCTACACGCTCGACCCGACCTACGGCGCCGAGGGGCCGCACCAGGTGACCCACAACGGCACGCGCAGCTACACCCACGACGCCGGCGGCAACCTCACCGGGTGGACCGACGACGAGACCGGGCAACGCCGCATCGTCACCTGGGACGCGACGGGCCACGCCAGCTCGGTGGCGGACAACGGCAGCACCACGCGCTACACCTACGACGACACCGGCCGGTTGGCCATCGAGCGCGGGCCCGGCGGCGAGAAGGCCTTCGTCAACCAGTGGTACACGGTGCTCAACGGCGAGATCGCCTGGAAGGACGTCTTCGCCGGCACCGACCGCATCGCCACCCAGAAGGCCATGCCCGACGGCGAGCTCGAACAGAAGCGATACTTCCTGCACAAGGACCTCCAGGGCAGCACCAACGTCATCACCGACCCCGAGGGGCTCGTGTTCGAGCACCTGGAGTACTTCCCGGGCGGGGAGACCTGGGTGCTGGAGCACAGCGACATCCACCGCACTCCCTACCTGTATGCCGGTGGCTACCTGGACGAGGTCCGTGGCCTGATCAACCTCGGGCAGCGCTGGTACGACCCGCGGGAGGAGTTCCTCTACAGCCCGGACCCCGCGTTGACGCAGGACCCCCGTGCGGTGGTGGACGACCCGTCCCTGCTGCCGGCCTACACCTACGCCGAGTCCAACCCTGTCCGGCTGACCGACCCCGACGGGAGGGCACCCACCTCCGTCCGGGACCGGCTGCGGTCCGACTTCGACAAGTTCGACACGGCGCGCAAGATCAACGCGGCGCTGGCCAGCGGAGGCTCGGACCAACGAGTCGGCGACACGAGCCGTCTCTCCCCACTGTGGCGGTTTGCGACGTCGGACGGGGGAAAGCGCTGGACCGCCCTGAGCAAGGCGCTCGACTCCGCGCCTCTCGTGAAGCTCGAGTTCGCCCAGAGCGAGTCGGGATGGGGCCTGCGCAAAGTCACGATCTCGCCGCTCCTCATCAGCGCCGCGTCCAAGGAGTTCACGGTCGGCGGCCCTGAGCCTGCGGCCGGCGCAGCCACTGCTGCAGGTAGCAGCCCGCCGGCAGACCCGGGGTCGGTGGTGCCGTCCGGTGCCCCAGCAGTGGAGCAACCGGGAACCGTCAGGTCACGACCCAGGGCGGCGAGCGCCCCTGCGGCCCTGGGGTCCGCCGCGCACGGCGGAGGTGCGGCACCTGAACCGCTTCCGGAGTCGCCGTGAGCCGACCGGACGCCGCAGCAGCTCCCCGGCTCAGCCGCCCGCACCGTCCGGGTGCAGCACCACCTTGACGCAACCGTCCTGCTTGGCCCGGAACATGGGGTAGGCCTCCGCGGCTCGCGACAAGGGCCAGCGGTGGGTGGCCAGCGTCTCGACGCCCAACACGTCGTCGTCCCGCCGCAGCACGTCGAGGATCTCGTCGGTCCAGCGCCGCACGTTGGCCTGCCCCATCCGGATCGTCAGCTGCTTGTCGAACATGACCAACATCGGCATCGGGTCAGCCATCCCGCCGTAGACACCGATGACCGACACGGTCCCGCCTCGACGGGCGCAGTGCATGGCGCTGTGCAGAGCCTGGAGCCGGTCCACCCCCACCCTCTCCATCGCCGCGCGGGCCGCGGCGTCGGGCAGCAACCCGACCCCCTTGATGACCTGCTCCACCACGGGGTTGCCGTGCGCCTCCATACCGACGGCATCGATGACGCTGTCGGCTCCCCTGCCCGAGGTCGCCTCGAGCACCGCGGCCGGGACGTCGTCCACGGCGCGGATGTCCAAGGTCTCAGCCCCATGCTCCTGCGCCGCCCGCAGCCGCTCGGGCACCAGGTCGACGCCGATCACCCGCCCCGCGCCCAGGTGGCGGGCAATCCGGGCGGCCATCAGCCCGATGGGACCGAGCCCGAGCACGACGACCGTGCTGCCCTGCGCCACATCGGCGTAGCGCACTGCCTGCCACGCGGTCGGGAGCACGTCGGAGAGGTAGAGGTATCTCTCGTCCGGCCCCTCCCCCGGAAGCTTGATCGGCCCGTACTGCGCCTCGGGCACCCGCACGTACTCGGCCTGCCCACCCGGCACCGAACCGTAGAGCGAGGTGTAGCCGAACAGCGCCGCGCCCTTGCCCTGGGAGGTGACCTGTGTGGTCTCGCACTGCGACTGCAGGCCGTTGCGGCACATCCAGCACCGACCGCAGGAGATGTTGAACGGCACGACCACCCGGTCTCCGACCTCCAGGTCCCCGACGTCGTCGCCGACCGCCTCGACGACGCCCATGAACTCGTGCCCCAGCACGTCGCCCGGGGACAGGTAGGGCGCCAACACGTCATACAGGTGCAGGTCGGACCCACAGATCGCCGTGGACGTCACCCGGACCACGGCGTCGGTCGGCTGCTGTATCCCGGGGTCCGGGACGTCGGTCACCTCGACCTTCCGCGGGCCCTGCCACGTCAGTGCACGCATAGCGGCTCCCTCCCTCTCGGCGGCTTCCTACCCGTCCGGCGGGATCTCACTCCCGGTGGTCGTGCGGGTCGTCGGAGCTGCGTCCCTCGGTGCGCCGGAGCTCGGCGCCCCGCCGTTCGGCCTCGTCCCCCTGCTCGCGGCGCTTGACGATGCCACGGTCGTCACGCAGCCCGAGCTGCAGCCGCTCCTCGGCCGGTAGGCCGGACTGGAGCTCCCTTCCGCGCTCCATCTCGGCGTCGAGCTCGGCGCCGAAGAGCAGAGCCACGTTGGTGATCCACAGCCACAACAGGAAGACGATGACACCGGCGAGCGTGCCGTAGGTCTTGTTGTAGTTGGAGAAGTTCGCGATGTAGAAGGCAAAGGCGAGCGACAGCACCAGCCACGTGATGATGGCGACTGCGGCACCGACGCTGATCCAGCGGAACCTGGGCTGTTTCACGTTGGGCGTGGCGTAGTAGAGGATCGCCACGATCAGGACGAGCACGATCAGCAGGGCGGGCCATTTCGCGATCTGCCAGACCGTGACCGCGGTGGACCCCAACCCGATGATGTTGCCGATCCCCTCGGCCAGGGGGCCGGAGACGACCAGCACCAGCAGCACGGCCGCCACCAGCACGACGAGCACACAGGTCACGAGCAACATCCACGGCCGAAGCTTCCAGATCGGCCGGCCCTCCTCGATGTCGTAGACGCGGTTCAGCGACCGTCCGAAAGCCCCGACGTAGCCCGACGCCGACCACACCGCGCCGGCGAGTCCGAGCACGAAGGCCAGTCCGCCACCGGAGCTGTGGGCGAGGGACTCCACCGTCGGCCGCAGGGTGTCGACCGACTTGGCCCCGCCGACGTCCGACAGGAGGCCGAGCAGGGTGTCGATGCTCTGCTTGCTCTTGCCGAACAACGAGATCAGCCCCAGCACGGCGATCAGCCCGGGGAACAGGGCCAGCAGTGCCCGGTAGGTCAGTGCGGCCGCCAGATCGGTGCAGTGGTCCGCCGAGAACTCGCGGAAGGTCCTCCGGGCAACGTACTTCCACGCCGCCCCGGTCAGCTTCGTCGGGGACGAGACCTTCCCCTCGCCTGCTTCGGGGCGGTGCCGGCTCGAGGGCTGAGTCGTCCCCACGTCGTCGTCGCTCACGGTTGGCCCTCCATTGGTCGGTGGTGGCGTGTGCCTTCTACCCCGGCGACGCCGGACCACGCACCCCCAACACTCGCGCCCTGTCCGCGCCCGAGGGGCCGCTGCGGGCCGCGCGGGAATGACAACCCCCGCGGTGCCGGTTGACCTGAACAGGTCACCGTGGCAGCGGGCCACGTGGACCACGAGAAGATCGGAGCCGCTATGACGGTCAAGCCCCCAGTCCCTCCCTTCACCCGGGAGTCGGCCATCCAGAAGATCCGGGGAGCCGAGGACGCCTGGAACCGACAGGATCCCGAACAGGTGGCCCTCGCCTACACCGAGGACAGCCGATGGCGCAACCGGGACAGCTTCGTGCAGGGACGCGAGCAGATCGTCGAGTTCCTGCGCAGCAAGTGGTCCAAGGAGCTGGACTACCACCTCGTCAAGGAGCTATGGGCGACCGAGGGCAGCCGCATCGCGGTCCGCTACTGCTACGAGTCCCATGACCCGTCGGGGCAGTGGTGGCGTTCCTTCGGCAACGAGGACTGGGACTTCGACGAGAACGGCTTGATGCACACCAGGCACTCCAGCATCAACGACGTGCCGATCGAGGAGTCCGAGCGCGTGCTGCGCTGGGAGAGCGGCCAGCCGCGGCCCGAGGGGCACCCCGGCCTGACCGAGCTGGGGTTCTGAACCGCGACCCGCGCTCCCATAGACTGCAGGGCCACCGCGAGAGGATGAGCCCGTGCCCAACAGCGAGACCTACACGATCGACGTGATCCCCGGAGACGGGATCGGCCAGGAAGTGGTCCCGGCGGCCATCTCCTGCCTCGATGAGGTCGCCTCCCAGGGCGACTTCAGCATCCAGTGGCGGCATCGCGCATGGGGCTCGGAGCACTACCACGCCACGGGCCGGATGATGCCGGAGGACGGCATCGAGCAGCTCTCCTCCGGCCAGGGCATCCTTCTCGGCGCCGTGGGCGATGCCTCCATCCCCGACGACGTGACGCTGTGGGGCCTGCTGATCCCGATCCGTCGCGAGTTCGAGCAGTACGTCAACCTGCGACCGAACCGCACCCTCCCCGGTGTGCCGTCGCCGGTGGGCGACAAGGACGTCGACATGGTGATCGTCCGGGAGAACGTGGAGGGCGAGTACTCCGAGGTCGGCGGGCGCTTCCACCGCGGCAAGCCCGACGAGTTCGCGGTCCAGGACGCGGTCTTCACCCGGGCAGGAATCGAGCGGGTCACCCGGTTCGCCAGTGAGCTGGCCTCGTCGCGCTCGGGCCGGCTGGTCTCTGCGACCAAGTCCAACGGCATCATCCACACCATGCCGTTCTGGGACGAGGTGGTGCAGGAAACGGTCGCCCAGTACGACAGTGTCTCCCTCGAGAAGGTCCTGGTCGACGCACTCGCCGCCCGCCTGGTGTTGAAGCCAGAGGGCGTCGACGTCATCGTGGCCTCCAACCTCTTCGGTGACATCCTGTCCGACCTGGCGGCGGCCGTGACCGGATCGATCGGCATCGCCCCCAGCGCCAACCTCAACCCCGAGGGCCGCCATCCCTCCCTGTTCGAGCCCGTGCACGGCAGCGCTCCGGACATCGCAGGTCAGGGACTGGCCAACCCGGTCGCGGCCATCTGGGCAGGGGCGATGATGTTGCAGCACCTCGGCCAGCAGGACGCCGCAGCCCGGCTCGAGCGAGCCTTCACCGAGGTCCTGGCCGGGGGGACGAAGACCGCGGACCTCGGTGGCACAGCGAGCACCGAGTCCTTCACCGAGGCCGTCCTCACGAGCCTCCGCAACGACCCCTCGTGAGGAATCATCGTGAGGCCAAGGCCCCCAGGAGGGTACGAAACCTCACGATGATTCCTCTGGGGTGAGCGCTGGGGTCGAGGCTGCGTCTGGGCCGTCGGGTCAGCCGTAGTGCTGGAAGCGCGGCCACAGCCTCGACCAGGGCGCTCGCGGGCCCCGACACACCGCGACCGGCTCGCCGACCTCCTCGTTGTCGACATCGTCCCGGTTGTGCAGGCGCCCCCTGACCTCACAGGTGGCGAAGTCGTCTCGCACGTCCGCGAACTGTCCGCCCACGATGACCACCGTCGTGGTCGAGTCGGGCGGTCGCCGGTCGAAGTAGAGCTGGTTGTGTGCGCTGTACGGTCGCGGCAGGCCGAGGGCAGGCCCGTAACGCACCAGCGCACCGGCCTCGCCGTAGTTGCTGGTGAGGAGCACCGGATGTTCGGACGCCGGGACCGAGCGGTAGACCATGGCCACCTGCTCGACATACTCCGGCCACCCGATCTGGTCGGCGACGGTCTGGTTGATCCCGGGGATCGGTGTGCTCGCCAGTGCCGAGGCGGGGACCAGCGGCAGCGCGATGAGTGCGGAGACGACCGCGTTCACGGGGATCAGGACCCAGGCCGTCTGACGCCACGCACGCGAGCGGGCCAGGAACCCCGCAGCGGGCACGCAGCCGATGGCGAAGACCACCGCCAGCAGGCCGATCGGGTAGTAGAGCTGCCCACCCCCGACCCAGGTCTCGACCAGCAGCACCACGAAGGCCACGGCGAGGAAGCGGATGGGCCGCCATTCGCGACGGCGCCACAGGGCCACCAGGCCGGCCACCCAGACCGGCGTCAACGGCGGACCGAGCAGGATGAGCAGATAGGGCCACATGATCACGCGCACCGTGGCCGCGTTGTCGTCGCTGAGGGCCCGGCCCATGGCCAGCTGCGGCCAGTCGTGGGTCGCCTGCCAGACCACGTTGGGCACCGCCAGGACCACTGCCAGTGCCACCGCGAGCCACAGCCACCGGTTGCGCAGGACACCTCGCGGCCCTACTGCCAGCACCCCGACGACCAGCGCGACCACCAGGAGCCCCACGAGCAGCTTGTTGTAGGTGCTCAGACCGAGCACCAGACCCGCTGCCAGCCACCAGCGCGGCTGGTCCCGGAGGACCGCCCTGATCACGAACAGGCAGACCAGCGGCCACACCACCACGTCGATGCTGGTGGTCAGCAGGACGTGCCCGAAGACGAGCGGGATCGCGGCGAAGGCGTAGGACCAGGCGCACAGCCCCTGTGCAACGGCCCGCCCCCCGACCTCGCGGGTGATGAGCGCGAGGACGAGCACCGAGGACACCGCGGCCAAGGTCGCCGGGATCCGTCCCGCCCAGGGCTCGGCAGAGACGAGTGCCGCCGCCCGGGCGAGCAACGGAGTGAACGGCGGCTGGTCGACATACCCCCAGGCCGGACGCAGCATCCGGAAGTAGAGCTCGTCGCGCTCGAAGCCGTAGGGGTTGCTGGTGAGGGTCAGCACGAGGGCCAGTGCGACCATCGCGGACACCACCCGGCGCGCCGCGAACGCTGGCGGTTGCGCCGGCGCACCACGACGGCCTGACACCGACTCGACCAGCATCGTCACACCGACCAGCATGTTCCCGAGACCTGCCGGTCCACCAGCCGATTTGAGGTGAGGGGCCGGGCTCGCTCCTCAGCCGATCTTGGGCATGACCTCCTCCGCGAGAAGCCGCAACTGCTCGTCGACCGTGGCGACGCCGTCCAGCGCTTGTCCTGTGAAGGCCTTCACCAGGGACGCGTCCGTGATGGCCGCGATGAAGTGGTTGACACCCGTGCCCTCGATCTCGGCCTTGATCTTGGCGGTGACCTCCTCGGGGGTGCCGGCGACGGAGAGCTTCTCCGCGAGCTCCGGGCTGGTCAGCTCGATGCCCTTGGCGAGGTCACCCGCGCCGATGGCCTCGATGATCGGGGTCAACGAGTCGGGATCCACACCGTTGCGCTCGAGCTGCTCGGCAGGCATCGAGGAGGCGTAGATGCCGACCATCGACCGCGCGGCCTGCTTGGCGGCGGCGGAGTCCCGGCCCACGGCAGTGACGACCCATGCGCCGAAGTCCATGTCGTCCGGGTCCTTGCCGGCACGCTCGGCGCCGATGCGGAAGTGCTTTATGCCGTAGTCGTAGGCCTCCCGGGTGTAGCTGAGTGCGTGGTGGCAGCCGTCGGAGAACTCGCCGGCCGCCTCGAAGGACCTGGGGCCGCGCATCGACCCGATCTTCACCGGCAGTCGCTCCTGGACCGGGCGGGCGAAGGTGAACAGGCCGTTGTACTGGAAGAAGTCGCCGTCGTAGGTGATGGTGCCCTCGTCGAGCAGCGTGCGGATGACGTGCACGCCCTCCTTGACGCGCGACAACGGCTTGGTGTCGGACCAGTCGATGCCGTACTGCGCGAGCAGTCCGAAGTTGCCGGAGCCCAGGACGACCTCGGCCCGCCCTCCGGTCAGCTCGTCGAGGGTGGCCGCAGCCTGTGCGATCAGGGAGGGGTCGCGCAGAATCACGCCCGAGACGCTCGGGCCGAAGCGGATGTTCGTCGTGTCCCTGGCGGCCGCGGCGAAGAGCAGCCACAGGTCCTTGTGCCACGTCTCGTCCGCCGCGTAGCAGGCGTAGTAGCCGAGCTCGTCCGCGAGCTTGATGGCTCGTAGGGACTCCTCGAGCGGGTAGTCGGGGAGCATCACGTAGCTGAACTTCATGGCGTTCTCCTTTGCCCTGGTTCGTTGCGCCCCACCGGGATCGGCGGGGGTCGTCCACGAGTGACCACCACCATGTCAGGACTCGATGTTGGCCATGACGTGCTTGATCCGGGTGTAGTCCTCGAAGCCGTACATGGACAGGTCCTTGCCGTAACCGGAGTGCTTGAACCCGCCGTGCGGCATCTCGGCCACCACCGGGATGTGCGTGTTGATCCACACACAGCCGAAGTCCAGCGCCTTGGACATCCGCATCGCCCGCCCGAAGTCCCTGGTCCACACACTGGAAGCCAGCCCGTACTGCACCCCGTTGGCCCACCCGATCGCCTGCGCCTCATCGGAGAACTGCTGCACCGTGATCACCGGACCGAAGATCTCGTCCTGGACCGCCTCATCCTCCTGCCGCAACCCCGACACCACCGTCGGCTCCAGGAAATACCCCTCCCCCAGACCCGCCGCCCGATGCCCACCGGCACCCACCGACGCGTGGTCCGGCAACCGGGACAAGAACCCCTGCACCCGCTCCAACTGGGTCGCGTTGTTCACCGGCCCCAACAACGCGTCCGCATCCTCGGGCAACCCCACCTTCGCCTGCGCCCTGGCGAACTCCGACAACGCCGCCACGAAATCATCATGGATCCCCGGCCCGGCCAACACCCGGGTCGCCGCCGTACAGTCCTGCCCCGCGTTGAAATACCCCGCCGTCGCGATCCCCTCCACCGCCGCCTCCAGGTCCGCGTCGTCGAACACCACCACCGGCGCCTTCCCACCCAACTCCAGATGCACCCGCTTCAGATCCGTCGCCGCGCTCTGCGCCACCTGCACCCCGGCCCGCACCGACCCGGTGATCGCCACCAACGCCGGCACCGGATGCTCCACCAACGCCCGCCCCGTGTCCCGGTCACCAGTCACCACATTGAACGTACCCGCCGGCAAGAACTCCGACGCGATCTCGGCCATCAACAACGTCGTCTCCGGCGTCGTATCACTCGGCTTGAGCACGATCGCGTTCCCCGCCGCCAACGCCGGCGCGATCTTCCACATCGCCATCATCATCGGGTAGTTCCACGGCGTCACCTGCCCCACCACCCCAATCGGCTCCCGCCGAATCCACGACGTATGACCCGCCAGATACTCCCCCGCCGCACGCCCCTCCAACACCCGCGCCGCCCCCGCAAAAAACCGCAACTGATCCAACATCGGCGGGATCTCCTCCGACGCGGTCAACGCCAACGGCTTACCAGTATTCTCCGCCTCCAACCGCACCAACTCACCCGACCGCGCCTCCAACGCATCCGCAAACCTCAACAACGCCGCCTGCCGCTCCCCCGGCGTCACCCGACCCCACACCGCAAAACCCTCACCCGCCGCCCGATACGCCCGATCCACATCGGCCGCCGACGACACCGGCGCCCTCGCCACCACCCGCGCCGTCACCGGACTCACCACATCACTGGTCACACCCGACTCGGCGTCAACATACTCGCCACCGACAAAACTACGCAGGACCCGGGGACTCGTGCTCACGACATACTCCTCATTCGGTGTGATGGACAGCAGGCTGACTGGTGCTGGCGTCGCCGTGGACCAGGTCGTCACGACGGGTGTATGGCTTGGCGATGATCATGTAGACCAGGCCGACAGCCACGACGATGGTGGCCGACAGCAGGACGATCCAGTTGTCGTACCAGGCGACGTCCGGGGTGCGGGGCCAAGCCATGTTGACCGCAGCCACCACCTGGTAGGCGATCGCGGCGATGTTGACGGCGAGACCCCACCTGCCGAGGGTGAACTTGCCGGACGGCTTCCAGCCACGCAGCCGTGCCCGCAGCGCGGCCAGCACCACCATCATGAAGGCCAGGTAGATGCCGAGGGATGCGAACGAGATGATCTTGGTGAGCGCGTTCTCCGAGATCTTGGACCCGACGATGATCAGGGCCGGGACGGTCGCCGCCAGCACCAGCGCGAACGGTGGCACGTGCCGGTTCGGCGAGAACTTCTTGAACAGGTGGCTGGCCGGCATCATGTCGTCGCGGGCGTAGGAGTAGACCAGCCGGCTGGCCGCGGCCTGCAGGCTGAGCGCGCAGGAGAAGAACGAGATGAGCACGATGAACATGACCACCTTGAACCCGACCGCACCGAAGGCGTCCCGGAAGACCGTGGAGACCGGATCCGCGTCCTTGCCCGAGATCACGGCGCCGAAGTCCGGCACGGCCAGGATCAGGGCCAGGGTGATCAGCAGCGAGGCCACGCCGCCGATGTAGATCGTCATCCGCATCGCCCGTGGGATCTGGATGCCTGGGTTGCGCACCTCCTCGGCGACGTCGCCACACGCCTCGAACCCGTAGTAGAGGTAGAGCCCGATCAGCGCGGCTGCGGCGAAGGCCGGCAGGTAGGAGCCGGCACCCTTGGTGCCCGCCGAGTCGAAGAGGACGCCGAGGCCGTGGTGCCGTTCGGTGAGCAGCAGCCAGCCACCGACCGCAACCGCACCACACAGCTCGGCCGCGAAGCCGAAGAACGCGATCTTGGCGAGCAGCTTGGTGCCGCCGAGGTTGATGACGGTGACGACGGCGATGAGCACCAGTGCGCAGATGATCGTCACGTTGGTCGAGGGCTCGATGCCCAGCAACATCGCCACGAACGGGCCGGCGCCATAGGTCACACTGGCGATGGTGACGATCAGGGCGAGCATGTAGATCCACCCGGTCATCCAGGCATACCGGCGTCCCCACAGTCGTCGGGCCCACGGGTAGACGCCACCGGAGACAGGGAACTGTGCCACCACCTCGCCGAACACCAGGGCCACGAGCAGCTGGCCGATTCCGGCGATCACGACCGCCCAGATCATCGGCGGGCCCCCGGTGGCCAGCGCGAAGGCGAAGAGCGAGTAGATCCCGACGACCGGTGACAGGTAGGTGAACCCGAGCGAGAAGTTACCCCACAGGTTCATGTCGCGCTTGAAGTCGGAGGTGTAGCCGAGAGATGCCAGGTGGGCGTCGTCCTCGTCGTGCAGCTCATGGGCCGTGGAAGCCGTCATGTCTCATCTCCTGCCCGGTGTACGACGCCAGGGTGTGCGGTTCGGCCGCGAACGATCGGCCCGTCGCGGGGCAGCGTCAGCATCGCTGCGCCGCTTCGGTGGAAGGTAGCGCTGTTAAACCTGTGACGTCAATGGTTTCGAGAACTTGCCCGTCCGGAGTCGCCACGGCAGGCGCGGGAGCGACTGGAAGCCCAGGGCATCGGCAGCCTCGGCGGACACGAGCTCCCCCGTGAGCCAGGCGGTCGACGTGGACAGCACCACCCTGCCCTCGGCACCCAGCACCACCACCTCGCGCGCCCCACCGAGCTCGGGCAGCAGTCGGGTCTCGAGCCATGCGGCCGGGACATCTGCTCCTGCCACGCCGAGGAACTGTCCGTCGGCCACGAGGGGCGTGGTGAAGGTCAGGATGTACTGACCTGTGCCGTGGACGTCGACATAGGGACCCACGACATGCCGTGCGCCCGATCTGCGTGGCACGTCGAACCACTCGGCGCTCTCGTAGTCGTAGAAGCCGAGGCTCAGCCGATTGAGGTCCACCTCGAGTGCCACGGGGTCTTCCCGGCCCGGCTCGGTCTGCCACCACTCCAGCCGCAGCGGCTCGTCGTGCAGCACGTCGGGAGCCACGATCAGCCCGATCCCGATGACCAGCCCGCGCCCTGCTCGCAGGTTCGAGCGTATGGCGGGGCTCAGCTCAGCGATGTCACCACCACCCAGCGGTGCCCCCCGGGCGACCGAGGCCGCGTGGGCGCGCAGGGCCTCGTCGTGCACCCTGTCGACGACGGCGAACACCTCTTCCGCGAAAGCCACGATCGCACGTCGCGCCCGCTCCATGACAGCGAAGTGCTCCGGCGTGCCGCGGCCGCCTTCGCCGACGAAGCCGACGGCGTGCGAATCGTCGACGAGCACCATGGCGCCGAATT
>NZ_VOHR01000310.1 GCF_009192725.1 Segeticoccus rhizosphaerae
CCGACGGCAACGCCGTGGGCGACTCGCGGGGCAAGGGCCCCCGCCCCGGGGAGAAGCGACCCACCGCGCCCGGCGTGCTGGCGCCGAGTGCTGCCGATCCCCCGCCCTCGACCGATGCCACCGACCCTCCCGGCCCGGGCCAGGTCCCCGACAAGGGCGGCCTCGAGGCGCCCCCGACGACCCCGCTGCCGCAGCGGGTGGAGCAGCTGGCGCTGGCCGGGGACGTCACCTACACGCTGCCCGACAACACCTTGCTGACCGCCGGCCCGCCGCACAAGAAGCGGTCGGCCGTCAACGACCACGTGGTGGAGGCACTCACCGGGGTCCTCGACCAGTTCGACATCGACGCCCAGGTGACCGGCTTCATGCGCGGCCCGACCGTGACTCGCTACGAGGTCGAGCTCGGTCGCGGCACCAAGGTCGAGCGGGTCACGGCGCTGTCCAGGAACATCGCGTATGCCGTGGCGTCGGCCGACGTGCGCATCCTCAGCCCGATCCCGGGCAAGTCCGCGATCGGCGTCGAGATCCCCAACACCGACCGCGAGACGGTCAGTCTCGGTGACGTGCTGCGCAGCCAGGTCGCCCGGGCCAACGAGCACCCCATGGTCATGGGGGTCGGCAAGGACGTCGAGGGCGGCTACGTCATCGCCAACCTGGCGAAGATGCCGCACCTGCTGGTGGCCGGAGCCACCGGCGCGGGCAAGTCGAGCTTCGTCAACTCGATGATCACCTCGATCCTGATGCGGGCCACGCCCGACGAGGTCCGGATGGTCCTGGTCGACCCCAAGCGCGTGGAACTGACCGGCTACGAGGGCATCCCGCACCTGATCACGCCGATCATCACCAACCCCAAGAAGGCCGCCGAGGCCCTGCAGTGGGTCGTCCGGGAGATGGACACGCGGTATGACGACCTGTCCGCCTTCGGCTACAAGCACATCGACGACTTCAACAAGGCGGTCCGCACCGGCAAGCTGAAGACCCCGCCCGGTTCCGAGCGGGTGCTGCAGGCCTACCCCTACCTGCTGGTCATCGTCGACGAGCTGGCCGACCTGATGATGGTCGCGCCGCGTGACGTCGAGGAGTCGATCGTCCGGATCACCCAGCTGGCGCGCGCGGCCGGCATCCACCTCGTGCTGGCGACGCAGCGGCCCTCGGTCGACGTGGTCACCGGCCTGATCAAGGCCAACGTGCCGTCGCGGATGGCGTTCGCCACCTCGTCGCTGGCCGACTCCCGGGTCGTGCTGGACCAACCGGGAGCCGAGAAGCTCATCGGCCAGGGCGACGCCCTCTTCCTGCCGATGGGTGCCTCCAAGCCGATGCGGGTCCAGGGTGCATGGGTCACCGAGTCCGAGATCCAGCGAGTCGTCGGGCACGTCACCGGCCAGCTCAAGCCGAACTACCGCGACGACGTCACGGTCGTGGCGCCCAAGAAGCAGATCGACGAGGACATCGGCGACGACCTCGACCTGCTGCTGCAGGCCACGGAGCTGGTGGTCACCACGCAGTTCGGCTCCACCTCGATGCTGCAGCGCAAGCTGCGGGTCGGGTTCGCCAAGGCCGGCCGGCTGATGGACCTGCTCGAGTCACGTGGCGTCGTCGGACCGTCGGAGGGGTCCAAGGCGCGTGACGTCCTGGTCAAGCCGGACGACCTGGCGACCACGCTGGCGCTGATGCGGGGCGAGGACGTGCCCGACGACGACCCGGTCTACGACGACCGGGCAGACGCTGCGGCTGCCCCCGCCCCGGCGCCCCCCGCCCCGGTGCGCCCCGAAGCGGGGGCCGCGCCGCCGGAGGGCCTGGAAGAGGTCGAGGCGGAGAGCGACGAGGACGCGTGGTCGCTGACCGAGAGGCGCTGACACCGGGCAGGGGGCTCTTTCCCTAAGGTGTCCCGCATGACGCGAGTGCGGGATGCCTGGGAGACCGTCAAGGACCATCCCTCAGCGGTGCTGCTCGCCGTCCAGCTGGGCAGCGTGATCATCTACCCGTTCACGGACGCCACCTCTGCCGGCCGGACCGTCGTCTCGGTGATCGGCGTCCTCGTGCTCGGGCTGGCCGTGCTGGCCGTGCGTCGCACACCGGCGATGAACATCGTCAGCGTCGTGATCGGCATACCGGCGGTGGCGCTCACGGTGTTCGAAGCCGTCGATCCCGGCGTGTCCGCGGTGGAGCTCATGTCGGGGTTCACGCACGCGATCTTCTACTTCTACACGGCGTGGGCGCTGCTGCGGTACATGTTCGCGGACAACTGGGTCACCCGGGACGAGCTGTTCGCGACCGGTGCCTGCTTCACCGTCGTGGCCTGGGGGTTCGCCTACCTCTACAGCGCGATCCAGGTCATCTGGCCCAACGCGTTCCTCGGGGCGGCCCCCGACCCCAACACGCCGCTGTCCTGGATGGAGCTGCTCTTCCTGTCCTTCACCACGATGACCAACACCGGGCTGTCCGACATCGTGCCCGGCACGGCGCACGCCCGTTCCTTCATCATGCTCGAGCAGCTGGCCGGGCTGAACTACGTGGCTCTGGTGGTGGCGCGGCTGCTCGGGCTCACCCTGGCTCGCTTCCGCCGCTGAGGGACGGCAGGCCTCGTAGGCTGTCCGTGTGCCAGCCGACGGGAGTGGGACCGGGCCGCGGTACCCGACGGCCGGAACGGTGCAGGAGCTCGCCGACCACCTCGACCACGTGCGCGCCCTCATCGACGCCGCTGCGCGCCGGTCGGGTCGCCGACCCGGCGAGGTGGCGCTGCTCCCGGTCAGCAAGACCGTGACCGAGGACCGGATCCGGCTCGCGGTGCAGGCCGGCTGCCACCGGCTGGGTGAGAACAAGGTCCAGGAGGCGGCGCGCAAGCACGACGCGCTGGCCGACCTCGCCGTCGAGTGGTCGATCATCGGGCACCTGCAGACCAACAAGACCAAGGACGTGGTGGCCTTCGCCACCGAGTTCCACGCGCTCGACCGGCTCAAGGTGGCCGAGGCACTGGACCGGAGACTGCAGGCAGCGGGCCGCAGCCTGGACGTCTACGTGCAGGTCAACACGTCCGGCGAGGACTCGAAGTACGGTCTGCCGCCGGGGGAGGCCCTGGGCTTCTTGCGGCAGCTGCCCCGGTTCACCTCGCTGCGGATCCAGGGGCTGATGACGCTGGCCGTGTTCAGCGACGACACCGAGCGGGTCCGACCCTGCTTCGTGCGGCTGCGCGAGGTGAGGGACCGGGCCCGTGAGATCGATCCCGACCTGATCGGTCCCGGCGGCCTGTCGATGGGCATGTCCGGGGACTTCGAGGTGGCGGTCGAGGAGGGGGCCACCGTGGTCCGGGTCGGGCAGGCCATCTTCGGGGCGCGGCCGCTGCCGGACAGCTACTACTGGCCCACCGACTCCGCGGGCGGGCCGCCGTCGCCGTCGCGGTCCGGCTCCACTTGCGTGAACCGGTCGGACAGGCCGTAGCGCAGCAGCACCACGTCACCCAGCTGTCGCACCTGGGCCAGCCGGGCCCGGCGCCCCGCGTGGAAGGGGAAGGCGCCGTCGGCGACGAACCGCACCGCCTGCGAGTCGCCGACGAAGAAGGGCGCGACGACCAGGTGCAGCTCGTCGGCCAGGTCGTCGGTCAGGAACTGGGTGTGGACGTGTCCGCCGCCTTCCACCATGAGCCGGCGGACACCGCGGGCGTGCAGGTCCTCACTGAGCCAGCGCATGGTCACCGTCGCCCCGGCGTCGACCACGGTCGCCACCGAGTGCAGGTTGCTGCACGCGGTCGCGGCGGCGCTCGCGGCGTAGACCAGCTTGGTGCCACCGCCGTGGGTGAAGAACCGGGTCCGTGGGTCGAGGTCGCCTGAGCCGGTCACGGTGACCTTGATCGGCGAGGGTGTCCGGCCCCGGGCGACGCGTGCTGTGCGGCGGCGCGCGGCCCGCACCGTCAGCCGGGGGTCGTCGTTGCGGACGGTGGCGGCCCCCACGAGGATCGCGTCGCAGGTCGCACGCACCGCATCCACGCGGTCGAGGTCGGCGCGGTTGGACAGCACGAGCCGCTCGCCGGAGGCCGAGTCGAGATAGCCGTCCAGGGACATGCCGCAGCTGAGCACGGTGTAGGGACGGTCAGCCATCGGCCGCGGCACGTCGTGTCGGCAGGGCCGGTCGTGGCCGCTGCGTCGTTGTCTGACCTTGACCGTTCGAGGACGCCGTCGCGGCCGTGTCCTGCGTGTCCTTCCCGTCCTCCGGGTCCTTCGCGCCGCGCGCGGAGCCACGGCGACGGGACACGGCCTCCACAGCCAGGACCACACCGCCTGGCAGCGCGCCCGCCAGGGCCAGCACGCCATACACCACGGCCGCGCCGACGCCGGCGGTC
>NZ_VOHR01000311.1 GCF_009192725.1 Segeticoccus rhizosphaerae
GCACCCGGTCGCGCCACCACAGCTCGCGGTCCCGGGGCGCGGCCCACCTCGCCAGCAACCCCTCGTCCGGCCCGGGTCGTCGCACGGTGACCTGGCCACCGGAGGGCACGAGCCGATCCGCCGTCACGTCGCCCTCCAGGAGCTCGACGGTGCCGAGGCCACAGGCGTGCGGCAGCTCCGGCAAGGCCGCCGCGAGCGCGACCCCCGCCGCCATGCCGACACTCGTGTCGAGCGCGCTGGACACCACCGTGGGCAGGCCGCACTCCGCCGCGATCCGCAGGGCCGTCCGCACTCCCCCCAGCGGTGCCACCTTCACGACGATGACGTCCGCCGCCTCCTCCCGCACCACGCGCAGCGGGTCGGACGCCTTGCGGATCGACTCGTCGGCGGCAACCAACACGTCGATCCCCCTGTGCGCCAAGGCGACTCGCAGCCGCGCCAGCTCCCCGACGCTCGGGCACGGCTGCTCGGCATACTCCAACCCGTATGGCGCGAGCCGCCTCAGCGCCTCCGTCGCCTGCGCGACGTCCCAACCCCCGTTGGCGTCCACCCGGATCCGTGCGCCCGGGCCCATGACGTCGCGGACCGCGGCCACCCGGTCGAGGTCGTCCTCGAGGTGCTGGCCGCGCTCGGCGACCTTGACCTTGGCGGTGGAGCACCCGTCATACCGGGCCAACACCTCGGGCACCTGCCTTGGGGAGACCGCGGGGACGGTGGCGTTGACCGGCACGCTTTCGCGGACCGGGTCGGGCCAGTCCCGCCAGGCGGCCTCGACGGCGGCGATCAGCCAACGGGAGGCCTCGGCTGGGGCGTACTCGGGGAACGGTGAGAACTCGCCCCATCCGGCTGGTCCGTGCAGCAGGGCCGCCTCACGCACCGTGACCCCGCGGAACCGGGTGCGCATCGGGATCTGCACGACCCGCAGCCCCGCCAGCAACTCGTCGAGGTCGGGCAGGGCGTCGGCGGGCATGCGCCCATCCTCGCTGATCCGACCAGCGACCAGACCCAGCAGGTGTCCTAGAGCTTCACCGACCGCCTGCACTGGTGAGGGTGGGACGCGCGGCGTGCGTCCCACCCTCAGCGGAGGCCGGGGAGGGTCAGGCGGTCGCGCTGCACTCTTCGATGAGCATGCCGATCGCCTCACCGTAGGCGTCCTCGGCGTGGTCGATGCCCTTGCCGTCGGAGCCCAGGCCCTTGGCCTCCATGTTGGGGTTGCGTTCCGCGATGACGCCCCCCTGCCCGACGGCTTGCTTCATGCCGAAGGTGAAGGAGCTCGGGACACCCGCAGCCGGCGCCTTGGCCTCGACGCAGGCGGCCAGATCACTTGGTAGGCCGATGAACTGGGTGAGGACGGTGTCCAGGCTGACCGTTTCCCACGCGGCGGAGTGGGCGCCGGCAGAAGCGTTGCCCTGGTCGGACCGGCTGGCGTTGAAGCACTCGTGGGCCGATGCGACGCCTGCAGCGGCGACCATCAGCGCCAGGGACGACGCAGCAGCCGCACCGAGTCGGCCGAGGTGACGAAGTCTCATGGGTTTCCTCCAGGGTGGGGCCACCGGTCGGCGGCCGATGGCACAGCATCCCCCAGTGCGGTGCCGCTCGTCCCGGAATCAACGAATTCGCCCTCTACCATGGGGGTCGGCTTCAGGGGCGGCTCCGGGTGCAAATCAGCCGACCACCCGCCACAGCGTGCTCGCTGACCGTGGCCCGCCGCGTCGAGAGCCATGCGCCTATCCTCGCTGACGTGAGCAGCGACCAGACCCAGCAGGTGTCCGAGATCTTCGACCCGAGCGCGTGGATGCCGGTGGAAGGGTTCGAGTTCACCGACATCACCTACCACCGGGCCGTGCAGACCGGCGCCGTGCGGATCGCCTTCGACCGTCCCGAGGTGCGCAACGCCTTCCGGCCGCACACCGTCGACGAGCTCTACCGCGCGCTCGACCATGCCCGGATGACACCCGATGTCGGCGCGGTGCTGCTCACCGGCAACGGGCCGAGCGCGAAGGACGGTGGTTGGGCGTTCTGCTCCGGGGGCGACCAGAGGATCCGGGGGCGCAGTGGCTACCAGTACGCGCAGGGCGAGACCGCCGACACCATCGACGCGGCGCGGGTCAAGGCCGAGGGCGGCCGGTTGCACATCCTCGAGGTGCAGCGGCTGATCCGCACCATGCCCAAGGTGGTCATCGCGGTGGTCAACGGCTGGGCGGCGGGCGGCGGCCACTCCCTGCACGTCGTCTGCGACCTGACCATCGCCAGCCGGGAACACGCCCGGTTCAAGCAGACCGACGCCGACGTGGGCAGCTTCGACGCAGGCTACGGGTCGGCATACCTGGCAAAGATGGTGGGGCAGAAGAACGCCCGCGAGATCTTCTTCCTCGGCCGCACCTACGACGCCGAGGCGATGCAGCGGATGGGGGCGGTCAACATCGTGGCCGACCACGCCGACCTCGAGGCGGAGGCGCTGCGAGCCGCCACCGAGATCAATGGCAAGAGCCCGACCGCCCAGCGGATGCTGAAGTTCGCCTTCAACCTGACCGACGACGGGCTGATGGGCCAGCAGGTCTTCGCCGGCGAGGCGACCCGGCTGGCCTACATGACCGACGAAGCGGTCGAGGGGCGGGACTCCTTCCTGGAGAGGCGCGACCCCGACTGGAGTCCCTTCCCCTGGTACTTCTGACCTGTCCCGCTGGTCCACTCCCGCTCCGGCCAGCGCCTAGCCTGAGCGCATGCGGGTGTGGGTGAGCGGAGCGCGGGGCAAGCTCGGCGCGGAGGTGTGCCGCCAGGTCGCCGCGGCCGGGCACGAGGTGGTCGAGGCGGATGTGAGGCCGGTCGTTGACGGCCGGGATGGCGAGGTCCTCGACCTGCTCGATCGGCACGCGGTAGCGCGCTCCGTGCGCGGTGCGGACGCGATCATCCACTGCGCCGGCATCCCGAGCCCCGAGGACATCGAGCCGGCAGACCTTGTCCAGACCAACACCGTGTCGACGTTCAACGCCCTCGAGGAGTCGTGGAACACGGGCATCCGCACGGCCGTCCTGGCCTCCAGCGGTGCAATCTACGGCACCGCCTGGTCGACCCAGCCCTTCGACCAGCCCTATCTGCCGGTCGACGAGGACAGCCCGCTGCAGTACGTCGATCCCTATGCCCTCACCAAGGACTTCCTAGAACGGATGGGGCAGATGTATGCCCGGCGCGGCATGACCGTGACAGCGCTGCGGTTCCAGTGGATCCTCACCCGTGACGAGCTCCGCTCGCTCGACGGCGCCACGTCGGAGCGCGAGGACGCGCGCAACCTGTGGGGCTACGTCGACCTCGAGGACGCCGCCCGCGCCTGCCTGCTCTCGCTGACCCGGGAGGGCGAAGGAAACCCCTTCGAGTGCCTGCTGATCACGGCTCCGGACATCCGGGCGCAGCGGCCGATCGAGCAGCTGGTCGCCGAGCACTCCCCCAGCAGCGAGCTGCGCGCTCCGCTGACCGGCCGGGCCGGTGGCTTCGACTGCTCCAGGGCCCACCGCGTGCTCGGCTGGAAGGGCGCGCCTACCGCGAGACCGCCACGGGGTCAGGCCAGGGCGTAGGCGCGCGGGTCTCGGTGGGCGAGGAACTGCCGCACAGACTCCAGCAGCAGCTCCGCCGCACCCGGTGCCAGCGAGACCTGACCGGAGTAGCCGTGGTCAGCGAGCAGCCCGACGTGGTGCAGCTCGCGATAGGGCTCGAGGGCGAACCAGTAGGTGTCCTCGGCGGTGAGCGGAGACCCGTCGCTGCCGCGCCAACCCATCTCGCCGAGCACGACCATGACGGTCGCGACGAGGTCGTCGGTGGTGCTCGGCCCGGTCAGCAGCGTCGCCACGACGGCCTCGCGCGCGTGCTGCTCGACGTCCCACGGCCCACGGTCCAGCCAGCGCCGCGCCACCAGCGGCGCGAGCTCCGCGGGCGAGCTCGTGCTCGTCGCCTGCTTGGTGGTCCTCAACTCGCCCGCGTGCCGACGCACCAGGGACAGGCCCTGTGCCACCTGCCGCGTGTAGCGCAGGTCGGGCCGCTGCGACTCCCTGTTGCCCCGGCCGAAGCCGTGCGGTTCGCCGACATCACCGACAAAGTCACGCACCGTGGCCGGCTTGAGGTATCCCGCCGAGGTGAGCGGTTCCGGCTCCTTGCACCGTTCGACCAGCCACCACAACCGGGCCAACCGCTCGGACAGGTCGACGCCGTCAATCAGCGGCCGAGCCACGGCGACCCGGTCGATGAGCGGCGCGAGCAGCGACGACCGCGCCATCGAGCGCCCCGCCCCCGCCCACAGCTCGGCGCGCTCGGCCAGCACCTTGGCGAGGACTGG
>NZ_VOHR01000312.1 GCF_009192725.1 Segeticoccus rhizosphaerae
CCGCGGCACCGGCTCGGCCCGCTGCGGCCGACGCCCGACCCCGCGCGCCGCGCGGGTCACCGCTGGTGGATGTACCCGACCAGCTGGTCCCGCTCGTCCTGCAGCTCGTCGATGCGGTTCTTGACGATGTCGCCGATGCTGACGATCGAGTGGAGCCGGCCGTCTCGCAGCACGGGGACGTGCCGGACGCGGTGCTCGGTCATCTGCCGCGCCAGCGTGTCGAGGTCGTCCTCGGGGGTGCAGGTCTGCAGCGCGCTGGTCATGATGGAGCTCACGGTGGCGTCGAGGAGCGCGGCGCCGTCGGAGTGTAGGTGCCGGACGATGTCACGTTCACTGACGATGCCGGCAGGTGTGGTCCCGTCGTCGGTCACGACGACGGCACCGATGCGGTGCTCCTCGAGCAGGGCGAGGAGGGCCGAGACGGTCTCACCGGGACCGATGGTCACGATCCCGGGGTCCTGCTTGCGTCGGATCACGTCGGAGATGCGCATATTCGACGGTAGCCCGAAAGCCGCCGCGCCGCCAGAGCCGCCGCGCCGGCTCGAGGGTTCCGGGGCTGTCGCGCGACACCGGGCGACCTCGGCGTCGCCCGACTAGACTGGCCCTGCGTCCACCGTCCCCCCTCCCAGACACCAGAGGTGACCGTCTTGGCCCGTCCCCGCGTGAGGACCTTCGATCTCGTGGTGGTGGCCAACCGCCTCCCCGTCGACCGGGTCGTCGACCCGGACGGGACGGAGCAGTGGCGCACCAGCCCCGGTGGCCTGGTCACCGCCATGGAGTCCGTGATGCCGGGCCGTGACGGCGCCTGGGTGGGCTGGGCCGGTGAGGCCGGTGAGGCGCCGGAGCCGTTCGTCGAGAACGACATGTACCTCCAGCCGGTGGCCTTGTCCGCCGAAGAGGTCGAGCAATACTACGAGGGCTTCTCCAACGAGACCTTGTGGCCGATCTACCACGACGTGATCGTGAGCGCGACGTTCCACCGCTTCTGGTGGAACGCCTACCGCGCGGTCAACCAGCGGTTCGCGGAGGCGGCCGCCCGGGTGGCGGCACCGGGAGCGACCGTCTGGGTGCACGACTACCAGCTGCAGCTCGTGCCGGCCATGCTGCGCGAGCTGCGGCCGGACGTGCGGATCGGCTGGTTCAACCACATCCCCTTCCCCCCGGTGGAGCTGTTCGCCCAGCTGCCGTGGCGTCAGAGCCTGGTCGAGGGCCTGCTCGGCGCCGACTTCCTGGGGTTCCAGCGCACCGCCGACGCGGAGAACTTCCTGCGGGCCTGTCGGCGGCTCGTCGGCCTCCCCACCAAGGGAGACACCGTCACCCACCATCCCCACGGTGATGACGGCGAGGCACACACGGTCCGGGCGAGCGCCATCCCGATCTCCATCGACTTCAACGGACTCGACGAGCTGGCCCGCACCCCGGAGGTCAAGGCCCGGGCCGCCGAGATCCGCTCGTCCCTCGGTGACCCCGAGATCCTCATGCTCGGCGTCGACAGACTCGACTACACCAAGGGCATCCGGCACCGGTTGAAGGCCTACGAGGAGCTGCTGCGCGACGGCGAGGTGGCCCCGCCGGAGACGGCGCTGCTCCAGGTCGCGACGCCGAGCCGTGAGCGCGTCGCGGCCTACCGCAACCTGCGCACGCAGGTCGAGGGCACCGTCGGCCGGATCAACGGCGAGCACTCGCCGATCGGGGCCCAGGCGGTCCAGTACCTGCACCACTCCTACCCGCGCAGCGAGATGGCGGCGCTGTTCCTCGCGGCCGACGTCATGCTGGTGACACCGCTGCGGGACGGGATGAACCTCGTGGCCAAGGAATACGTCTCGTGCCGGCACGACCTCGGCGGAGCGCTCGTGCTCAGCGAGTTCACCGGCGCGGCCCGCGAGCTGCACCAGGCCTTCGTCTGCAATCCCCACGACATCGAGGGGCTCAAGCAGACCATCATGCGGGCGGTCCGGGCACCGGAAGCCGACCGACGCCGCCGGATGCGCGCCCTGCGCAAGCGAGTCGCCGACCACGACGTCCAACGCTGGGCCCAGCGTTACCTGGAGGCCCTGGCCAGCGCCCCCGAGCGACCGGAACGGCAGGGTCGTCACGGGAAGTCGGCGTGACCCTCCTGCCGGATGAGCTGTATGCCGCGCTCGTCACGTTCGCGGCCCGGCCCGCGGTCCTGCTGGGCGTCGACTTCGACGGCACCCTCGCACCGTTCGTCACCGACCCGATGCAGGCACGCGCCACCCCGGGGGCGATCGAGGCGCTGCGTGCTGCCGCCGCCCTGCCCGGCGTCACCACCGCGGTCGTGTCGGGTAGGGACCTGGCAACGCTCTCCAGGCTCACGGGGGTCGCCCCTGACGAACCGATCGCGTTGATCGGCAGCCACGGTGCTGAGTCGAGCGACCCCGTTCTCGCGGGATCCGTTGGCACTGAGCCAGATTCCTCGGCAGATGGCTCGGTGACCGAGCGCCTCGCCGCCGTGACGGCCGACCTGGAGGCCGTGGCGCGAGCCCATCCTCCCGTGCGCATCGAGCACAAGGCCACGGCGGTCGCGCTGCACACCCGGGACGTGGACGGGGAGGTCGCGGCACACGCGGCGACCGCCGCGCGCGAGGTGGCCACGCGGCATACCGGCGTGCACGTCCTGCCGGGCAAGGACGTGGTGGAGCTCTCGGTCGTGGAGACCAGCAAGGGCGCCGCGGTCCGCGCGCTCGCCGCGGCGCGTGGGGTTCGGGCCACCGCCTACATCGGCGACGACGTCACCGACGAGCGGGCCTTCGAGGTGCTGTCACCGGACGACGGAGATCTGACGATCAAGGTGGGTGAGGGCGAGACCGGCGCCAGCCACCGCGTCCCGGACGTCGCGACGGTCCTCGAAGTGCTGCAGACCTTCCTGCGTCTGCGCACTGCGGGCCAAGGCCGCTGAGCCCGGCTCAGGCCCGACGGGAGTGGGCTCTCTCCGGCCGGTGACTGGGTCGACCCTCGCACGATCAGCTCGGCGAGGAACAGGTACTCCGAGCGCGCCGATTGGGTAACGATGACGGAAACCGCCCCGAGGCACCCGTGGTCACCGAAGGAGCCGGCGGGAAGGGGGGTCGCCAGCGAGGATCAGGGCAGGTCGGAGGAGATCTGCCGGGCCGCAGCCGTCAGACTGTGCTGAGGGTCCTTGCCTGCCACGATGTCGGCGAAGGCCTGCCCCAACGGTCCCCACACCGCCTGCATCGCCGGCACCGAGGGCACCGGGTCACCGTCGCGCCCGGCGTCGAACCACGCGGCGTAGTGGTGGTCCCGGGCAGCGACGTCGCGGTAGGCGGCCGTCAGCGCCGGCGGGAGACCCGTCGCCCTGGCCAACCGCACCTGCACGTCCCGACGCGTCGCACAGTCGCGGACGAACTCCTGCGCGAGCTTGGGGCTCTGCGCCGTCGCGGAGACGTAGAACAGGTCCACGTCGAGCAGGGGGACGGGCTTGCCACCGCGGGGCAGGGCCGGCAGCGGGGAGATCGCGTAGGGAACCCCAGACGCCTGGATCACCGGTACCGACCAGGCGCCGGTGACGAGGTAGGCCCCGTGGCGGTCGCCGAAGAGGGGCACCGCATTCGTGTTGTCGACGTCCGGCTGGATGACGCCCTCGCGGCCGAGCTCGGCGAGCCGACGGGCGCCCTCCAGGGACGCGGGGCTGTCGAGGACGAGCCGGCCGGGTGAGTACTGGCCGTTCGGGGTCTTGGCGAAGATGCCACCGCCGTAGGCGCGCAGATAGGGATAGCCCGAGTAGACGTCCCCGGTGCTGCCGGTGCTCTGCAACAGGATCCGGTTGACCTTGCCCTCGGCCTTGAGCCGGCGCCCGTTCGCGATCAGCTGCTCGTAGGTCTGGGGCGCCTGCGGAGCCAGATCGGTGTTGCGCACCAGGGCCAGGTTGGCGATCGCGTAGGGCACCCCCCAGAGCTGGCCGTCGTAGCGGGCCCCCGCCAACGCCTTCGGCGCGAGCCGTCGCTGCTGGTTGCGGGACAGCGTGACCCGGCTGATGACGCGCTGCTGCTCCATCTCGCCCAGCCAGGTGTGTGGCCCCAGGAAGACGTCCGGCCCACTCTCGGGTGCCGTCACGTCCTGCAGCGCAGAGCGGACGTCCGAGACCGACTCGACGGTGACGCTGACCCCGCGCGTCCTGCCGAAGTCCTCTGCACGGGGGCGCAGCGCTGCCGCGACGTCGGGCGGCGCCCAGATGACCAGGTCGGCCCGCGGAGCCGCGGTCACGAGCGGTTGCGGCGAGCGGGGTCGGTCGACGCCGACCCCCGGCGCCGCCGCGAGGTCGG
>NZ_VOHR01000313.1 GCF_009192725.1 Segeticoccus rhizosphaerae
CCGGTCGGTGTTCGGCGGCGGCCGACCTGCTGGCGCTGACCCTGCTGCGCGAGCCGGCGCAGTGGGGTGCGGACGTCGCGGTCGGCACCACGCAGCGGTTCGGGGTGCCGATGGGCTTCGGCGGACCGCACGCGGGTTACATGAGTGTGCGGAAGGGGCTGGAGCGGACGCTGCCCGGCCGACTGGTCGGCGTCAGCGTCGACGCCGACGGTGCCCCCGCCTACCGGCTCGCCCTGCAGACGCGCGAGCAGCACATCCGGCGCGAGAAGGCGACCTCCAACATCTGCACCGCACAGGTGCTGCTCGCGGTGATGGCGTCGATGTATGCCGTGTGGCACGGGCCGGACGGTCTGCGCCGCATCGGCCGAGCGGTGCATGCCCACGCTGCCGCGTTGGCGACCTGTTTATCTCAGGGTGGAGTAGAGATTGAGACATCCTCCTTCTTCGACACCCTCACGGTGCGCGTGCCCGGCCGGGCACGGCCGGTCGTCGCCGCGGCCGCGGAGCGGGGCGTCAACCTTTGGGCGGTCGACGACGACCGGATCTCGATCAGCACCGACGAGACGATCACCCTGACGCACCTGAGCGCGGTCTGCGCCGCCTTCGGTGTGGAGGAGCCGACGCCGGAGTCGCTCCGGGAGGCGATGGCGGCCGGCCCGGTCTGGTCGGCCGAGCAGCAGCGGGAGACCGACTTCCTCACCCACCCGGTCTTCCACAGCCACCGCAGCGAGACGGCCATGCTTCGCTACCTGCGCACGTTGGCCGACCGGGACTACGCACTCGACCGCGGCATGATCCCGCTCGGCTCCTGCACGATGAAGCTGAACGCCACGACCGAGATGGAGCCGATCACCTGGCCGGAGTTCGCCAACCTGCACCCGTTCGCCCCGGCCGATCAGACCGAGGGGCTGCGGGCACTGATCGGGCAGCTGGGAGACTGGCTCGCCGAGATCACCGGCTACGACGAGGTCTCGCTACAACCCAACGCCGGCTCGCAGGGGGAGCTCGCGGGACTGCTGGCGATCCACGCCTACCACCGCTCTCGCGGGGAGACCGGTCGCAACGTCTGCCTGATCCCCGCCAGCGCCCACGGCACCAATGCCGCCAGCGCGGTGATGGCCGGGCTCAAGGTGGTCGTGGTCAAGACCGCCACCAGTGGCGAGATCGACATGGAGGACCTCGCGGCGAAGGTCGACCAGCACCGCGACAGCCTTGCCGCGATCATGGTGACCTATCCCTCCACCCACGGGGTCTTCGAGGACACCATCAGCGACCTGTGTGCTCTCGTGCACGACGCCGGAGGCCAGGTCTACCTCGACGGGGCCAACCTCAACGCGATGATGGGCCTGGCCCGACCCGGCCACTTCGGTGGCGACGTGTCGCACCTCAACCTGCACAAGACCTTCTGCATCCCGCACGGCGGAGGTGGGCCCGGCGTCGGCCCGATCGGGGTGCGCTCCCACCTCGCGCCGTTCCTCCCCAACCACCCCTTCTCCGAGGAAGCCGGCCCCAAGTCCGGTGTCGGCCCCATCTCGGCCGCGCCGTTCGGCTCGGCGAGCATCCTGCCGATCTCGTGGGCCTACGTGCGGTTGATGGGCGGCGAGGGTCTGACCCGGGCCTCGCAGGTGGCCGTGCTGTCCGCGAACTACATCGCGGCGCGGCTACGTGAGCACTTTCCCGTGCTCTACGCCGGCGCCGACGGTCTGGTGGCACACGAGTGCATCCTCGACCTGCGAGACCTCACCAAGCGCACCGGCGTCACCGTCGATGACGTGGCCAAGCGGCTGATCGACTACGGCTTCCACGCGCCAACCATGTCGTTCCCAGTCGCCGGCACCCTGATGGTCGAGCCGACCGAGTCCGAGGACCTGACCGAGCTCGACCGGTTCATCGAGGCGATGATCGCGATTCGCGAGGAGATCGCGCAGGTGGAGTCGGGATCGGTGGAGGCCGCCGAGAGCGTGCTGCGGCACGCCCCCTACACGGCCCAGTCGATCGCGGGGGAGTGGTCGCATCCGTTCGACCGGATGACCGCGGCCTACCCGAAGGGCGTGGACCCGACGGCGAAGTACTGGTCTCCGGTCCGCCGCGTCGATGGCGCCTACGGTGACCGCCACCTGGTCTGCTCCTGCCCGCCGCCCGAGGCCTTCGAGGACTGACCCCACCAGGGACCCTCACTGAGCAGCGGAACGTCAGGCGGCGGGCTCGTCGGCGAGGGTGGTGCAGACCGACAGGTGCGACCCGGCCGGGGTCTTGGTGACCCGGACCTGAGCGCGGATGCGCTGGCGCAGCTCCGGCACGTGGCTGACGATGCCGACGGCACGGCCGCCGGCACGCAGGTCGTCGAGGATGCCCATGACGTGTTCGAGGCTCTCCTCGTCGAGGCTGCCGAAACCCTCGTCGACGAAGAGCGTCTGCAGGTCGAGGCCGCCGGCCTCGGCGCGGACGGCGTCGCCGAGGCCGAGAGCGAGCGCGAGCGAGGCGAGGAAGGCCTCGCCCCCGGACAGGGTGTTCGTCTCGCGCTCGATGCCGGTCCAGGCGTCGGTGACCCGCAGGCCAAGGCCGCTGCGCGCCCCACGTGCTGCCCGCGCGTCCGAGTGCCGCAGGGTGTAGCGGCCGTCGCTCATCACCCCGAGCCGCTCGTTGGCGTAACGCGCAACCTCCTCGAGACGTGCGGCCAGGACGAACGCTGACAGCCGCATCTTGAGCTCGTTGTCCGGCCCGGTGCCGGCCACACACTCAGCGAGGTCCTGCAGACTCCTGTGTGCGGCCTCCTGGGTGTCGAGCCGCTCGAGCGTCGTGTGGATCTCACGCGACAGCTGACGCAGCCTGCTCTCGGCGCGCGCGTAGTGCGCGGCAGCGCGGTCGGCGGCCGTGTGTGACTCGCGTGCGTCGCGCTCGAGCTGGGTCAGCGCTTCCAGGTCGGGGACGTCCTTCGCCTGTGCCGCCATGACCTCCGGCTCCGCGAGCACCGCCTCCGCCGTCTCCCGCCGTCGGTCGAACTCGCGCAGCTCTCGCTCCAGGGCGGCCATCTGGTCATCCGACCGCGACGCGGCGCGGGCCGCCTCGGCATCGGCGAAACCGTTCTCAGTCAGTGCCGTCTGCAGTGCGTCCCGCGCCCGGGCCAGGACACGGTGCGCCGACGCCCGCTCCTGCAGCGCAGCGGCCAGCCCGGCCAGCAGCTCGGTGGCAGCGCGGTGTCGGGCAACGATGTCCTGTAGCTGCTGGCCGGACATCTCCAGGCTGCTGGCCGGTGGTTCGTCGAGGCCGCCGGCGGCCGGTTCGCTGTCCGGCCCGTCCGGAGTGAGCGCAGGGTCTGCGCAAGGGCAGTGCTCGTGGTGCTCCCTCATCAGCTTGGTGAGGTCCCTGACGGCACTCCTCGCCTCCGCCAGTGCGGCATCCCGCGTGGCGGCAGCCACCGCGAGGGTGTTCCGTGCGGCCTCTTGGTCTGCTCGGGTGCGTTCGGCGGAGGTGGCCAGCGCCTGCCGCTCCTGCTCGGCGTCGTCGCGCGCCTGACCCGCCTCCTGCGCCTCGGTGGCTGCGCGCCTCGTCTCGTCGGTCAGGCCCTGCAGCTGATCGATCGTCACGTCCGCTGGGTCATAGGCCAGGCCCAGACCGCTCAGACACGCGCCCAACTGCTCGACCTGGGTGTCGTGCCGAGCCCGGACCGTGGCCAGCTCGTGCCGGACCTCGTCGTGCGCCGTGCGGGACGCTGCTGCACGCCGCTCGGCCGCTTCGATCTGGTGTGAGGACACGGTCGCGGTGCCCTCTGCGGGACGCGGGTGCTCCGCGGATCCACAGACGGGGCAGTCCTGCCCGTCGACCAGGCCGATGGCCAGCTCGGCGGCCATCCCCTCGATGCGCAGCCGGTGCAGGCGCACCACCTCCTCGCCGTCGGCCAGGGAGGCTGGCGCGAGCACGGACTCCTGATCCGTCAGAACGTCGATCCGCTCTGCAGCCTGAGAGCGTGAGGTGGCCAACGACACGGCCCGGCGCAGCGCGGAGTCACGGGAGCGATGCGCTTCGAGTTTCGAGGCCACGGCAGACAGGGCCTCGAGCTGCGCGGCGAGGGTCTTGCGGCGCTCCTCGTGCTGACACGCGACCTGCTGCAACCGCTCCACCTCCGCCGATTGCGCCGTCACCAGGGCGGCGTGCTCATCGGCCCGTGACCGGCTCGATCGCCCACGGTCGAGGGCGGCCCCCGCGCGGGTGAGGGCGGCTGCCGCCGAGCCGACCTCTTCGGCGAGGAGGCGCACCGCGGGCAGGTCGGTCCC
>NZ_VOHR01000314.1 GCF_009192725.1 Segeticoccus rhizosphaerae
GCCGTGGCGGGCGCGGCGCCGGTCGCGGTGCAGCTCGGCGCGCGGGTCGGGCGCCCCCGGGTGATGAGCGGAGGGTTCGCCGTGGCCGCGGGCGCGTTCGTGGTGCTGAGCCGGGCGCGGGCCGACTCCGGCCTGGTCGTGGTCCTCGTGGGCGCCGGGCTGCTCGCCGTCGGCCTGGTCGCCGTGCTGACCCTCGTCACGGACACGGTGGTCGGTGCCGTCGAGCCGGAGAAGGCGGGTGCGGTCTCCGCCCTCATGGAGACCGCGAGCGAGTTCGGCGGCGCGCTCGGCATGGCGGTGCTCGGCAGCATCGGCGCCGCCGTCTACCGGACCCAGATGGGTGACGCGCTTCCTGCCGGGTTGCCTCCCGGCACGGCCGACGAGGCGACCCAGACCCTGGCCGGCGCCACCGTCACCGCGGCGCACCTTCCGGGCGGCGCCGGAGACACGGTCCTGGCGGTGGCCCGCGACGCCTTCACCCAGAGCATGTCCGCCGCGGCCCTCGCCGGAGTGCTCCTGATGGCCGCCGCCGCCGTGCTGCTTCCCCGCCTGTTGCGTGGCGTGGGCCACGTTGTGAGGTAAGGCAACCCTATGTCAGACTGCCGGACGGCATACGCCCGTCGCCTCGTCCGAGGCGGTCGTCTCGATCTGGTGAGGACGGACCCGTGCTCGGGAACTATCTCGTCGGCCTGCGTGAGGGGCTCGAGGCCTCGCTCGTCGTGGTCATCCTCGTGGCCTACCTGGTCAAGTCCGGACGCGCCCAGCTGCTGCCACGGATCTGGGGAGGGGTCGCCCTCGCCATCGGGGTCTCGCTGGGTTTCGGGGCGCTGCTCACCTTCGGCCCCCGCGGGCTGACCTTCGAGGCGCAGGAGTTCATCGGCGGGACGCTGTCGATCATCGCGGTCGGATTCGTGACCTGGATGATCTTCTGGATGGCCCGGTCGGCGCGCGGCCTGTCCGGCGAGCTGCGTGGACAGATCGACAAGGCCGCCGACGGTGGTCGGCTGGCCCTGGTGCTCGTCGCCCTGCTGGCGGTCGGCCGCGAGGGCCTCGAGACGGCACTGTTTCTCTGGGCCGCCACCCAGGCAGCCGCCAGCGGAGCCGGGTCGACGACGGCCCCGCTGATCGGGGCGGCCCTCGGCATCGTGACCGCGGTGCTGCTCGGCTTCCTCATCTACCGCGGCGCCCTCAAGCTCAACTTCGGCAAGTTCTTCGCCTGGACCGGGGGCTTCCTCATCCTCGTCGCGGCCGGAGTGCTGTCGTATGGCGTCCACGACCTGCAGGAGGCGCGTTTCCTGCCCGGTCTGCACGACCTGGCGTTCGACGTCAGCGGCACCATCGATCCGAGCTCGTGGATCGGCACCCTGCTCAAGGGCACGCTCAACTTCTCTCCGGCCACGACCTGGCTGGAGGCAGCGGTCTGGGTGCTCTACGTCATACCGGTGATGTTCCTGTTCCTCCGGACGATCCGGCGCACCACGCCGCCCCGCACCGCCTCGACCGCGCCGAAGCCGGCGTCGACCACCTCCCAAGGAGCCTCCGCATGAAGCGCCGACTCGTGACCTCCTCGCTGGCCCTCGCCGTCGCCGTGCCGCTGATGGCGGCCTGCACGAGCAACAGCCCTTCCTCGGAGGGCGGCGGCACCGACAGCCCTCGCGAGATGGCCGTGACCTCGACCAACGACGCCTGCGACGTGTCGGCGCAGAAGGCGCCGTCGGGCAGCCTCGTCTTCAACGTCAAGAACGACGGCAGCAAGGTCACCGAGTTCTACCTGCTCGCCGAGGACGGGCTGCGGATCATCGGCGAGGTGGAGAACATCGGGCCCGGCCTGACCCGCGACCTGGTCGTGAAGGCACCGCCCGGCGACTACTTCACCGCCTGCAAGCCCGGCATGGTCGGCGACGGGATCCGGGACGCCTTCACCGTCACCGACTCCGGCGAGCCGGCGCAGGCCACCGGCAAGGACGCCGAGCTGGTCAAGGCGGCCAACGAGCAGTACGCCAGCTACGTCAAGGACCAGACCGAGCAGCTGCTCGCCAAGACCAGGAAGTTCGTCTCCCTCTATGAGGCGGGCAAGGACGAGCAGGCCCGAGCACTGTATGCCGATGCACGCGTCCACTGGGAGCGGATCGAGCCGGTCGCCGAGTCCTTCGGCGACCTCGACCCCAAGATGGACCTGCGCGAGGCGGACCTCCAGGAGGGCCAGAAGTGGACCGGCTGGCACCGCATCGAGAAGGACCTGTGGCCGCCGAAGTCCGGCTACCAGCCGATGACGGACGCCCAGCGCACAGCCATTGCCGACCAGCTGCTGAAGGACACCAAGGACCTCTACCAGCGCACCCGCACCATCACCTTCACCGCCGACCAGATCGGCAACGGCGCGAAGGGCCTGCTCGACGAGGTGGCCACCGGCAAGGTGACCGGCGAGGAGGAGATCTGGTCGCACACCGACCTGTGGGACTTCCAGGCCAACGTCGACGGCGCCCGCGTCGCCTGGGAGGGACTGCGGCCGCTGCTGAAGAAGGACAACCCGGAGCTCGACCGGCAGATCGACCGGCGCTTCACCGCTCTGCAGGACCTGCTGGACGCGCACCGGAAGGGCGACGGCTTCGTCTCCTACACCGAGCTCGACAAGACCCAGGTCCGGAAGCTGTCCGACGCCGTCAACGCCCTGTCCGAGCCGCTGTCGAAGCTCACCGCCGCCGTCACTCTCTGACCTGCCAACCCTGACCCGCGACCCTGGCCGGCTGACTTTCGAGGAGGTCCCATGGCCCCGTCCACCGAGCACCCCGGGGTGTCGCGCCGTCGCTTCTTCGGGCTCGCCGGCGCCGGTGCGGCGGTCGGCGCCGCGGCGGGCTTCGCGGGAGGGCTCGGCACCGGGCGCGCCACGGCCGACGACCCGCCGACGTCGTCGGTGCCGGACGGCTACCCCTTCCACGGGACCCACCAGGCCGGCATCGTCACCCCGGCACAGGACCGGCTGCACTTCGCGGCGTTCGACGTCACCACCGACTCCCGTGACGACCTCGTCGCGCTGCTGCGGGACTGGACCGCCGCGGCCGCCCGGATGACCGCCGGTCAGCCGGTCGGTGACCAGCCCCTGCCGTATGACGCGCCCCCCAGCGACACCGGCGAGGCCACCGGTCTGCCGCCGTCGCGGCTGACGCTGACCTTCGGCTTCGGTCCGAGCCTGTTCCGCGACGCGGACGGCAGGGACCGGTTCGGCCTCGCACACCGCCAACCCCAGGCGCTGCGCCGGCTGCCGCACTTCCCGGCCGACAACCTGTCGTCCGAGCGCAGCGACGGTGACCTGTGCGTCCAGGCCTGCGCCGACGACCCGCAGGTCGCCGTCCACGCGATCCGCAACCTGGCACGAATCGCGTTCGGCACGGCGGCGATCCGCTGGGCGCAGCTCGGCTTCGGCCGCACGTCGTCCACTTCCCGCAGCCAACAGACGCCCCGCAACCTCTTCGGCTTCAAGGACGGCACGGCCAACCTCAAGGCGGAGGACACCTCGGCGGTCGAGAAGTTCATCTGGGTGGCGGACGGCGACGACCCCCGCGCCGAGTGGATGACGGGCGGCTCCTACCTCGTGGCCCGGCGGATCAACATGGTCATCGAGACCTGGGACCGGTCGTCGCTGCGGGAGCAGGAGAACATCGTCGGCCGCGACCGCGCGGAAGGCGCTCCGCTGTCCGGCGGCACCGAGTTCACCGAGCCGGACTTCTCCCTCAAGGGCAGGGGCGGCACACCGCTGATCCCCCTGGACAGCCACGTGCGCCTTGCCCACCCGAGCCAGAACCACGGGGTGCAGATGCTGCGCCGCGGCTACAACTTCACCGACGGCAACGACGCCCTCGGGCGGCTGGATGCCGGGTTGTTCTTCATCGTCTACGTCCGGGACCCGGACACCCAGTACGTCCCCGTCCAGAACAAGCTGTCGCGCGACGACGCGATGATGGAATACCTCCAGCACACCGGCTCAGCGCTGTTCGCGGTGCCGCCCGGCGTGCGCAGGGGCGGTTACGTCGGGGAGCCCCTCTTCGCTTGAGCCCCGCTCGCCTGCGTCGCCCGGCGGGTCAAGTTGAGCGAACGGCCCCGGACAGGGCAGGCTGCACCGTGTGACCGACACCGCGCAGGACAGTCGACTGCTGCACGCGGTCCAGTCCCTGCGCGGCGCCGTCGAGGCGGCCCGGCTGCCGCTGGACGTGCCCGGCGCGACCGACGCGCGCCGCTCGCAGTCGAGCCTGCTGCGCCAGCTC
>NZ_VOHR01000315.1 GCF_009192725.1 Segeticoccus rhizosphaerae
GGCGAGGGCGTCGAACGAGGCCCGGAACGCCGCCCAGTGCTCGAGGTCGGCCCGCCGGCGCAGCCACTCGGCCCAGCGGGCGACGAGCCGACCGCGGACCCCACTGGCCAGCCGCTCGTTCCACGACTCCAGGTCGTGCAGGGCGCGGGGCAGCAGCCACGGCAGCGACGTCCCCACCAGGAGGTGGTCGTAGTCGCCCGACACCTGTTCGCTGATCCAGCCGAACTCCGCCTCGGAGATCATCGAGCGTGGTGACTGCTCGAGGATGCGACCGCAGCGGGAGTCGATGACCAGCAGGCGGGTCCGGCCGAGGTCTCGACGGTAGGACCACCTGGCTCCCTTGCCCCCGTCGGCCTCCGCGTCGGCGGCCACGGCGAAGGCCCGGACCAGGTCCTTGGCGTCGCCGTCGTGTTGACGGACGCGCTGGTAGAGCTCGTCGGTCTCGAGGTCGCGGGGCGAGAGGTTGCCCAGGTGCTGGTAGACCCAGTAGGAGCCGAGTCCACCGATGATCCTCTCCTGCCACCACGAGGTCGCCTGCATGTCCCGCCTCCACGCGGCGGACGTGTTCCAGTCGTCGCGGACGTCGTGGTCGTCGAAGATCATCGAGCTGGGCACCGTCGACAGGATCCACCGCACCTCGGGGTCGGACCACGACTCGTGGTAGAGCCACGTGTACTCCTCGAAGTCCCGGACCTCCTGGCCGGGCGGCTCGTCGACGTCGCGGTGCTCCCGGATGCGCTCCGCGACCGCGGGGGAGGTCTCGTCCGCATAGACCTGGTCACCGAGCAACAAAAGCGCGTCGGGCCACTCCGTCGTCGGCTGGGCCATCATCCGGCGCGCGTAGGCGTCGAGCGCGTCCGGCTCCGGGGAGGCTGGGCCCAGAGCCGTCGGTGTCGCGAAGCGGCAGGACCCGAAGATCAGCCGGAGCGCGCGGTCGGGGTCGAGCGTCCTGATCGTGGGCGCCGGACGGCGGTCGTCCGGGAGCGGCCACACGAGCGTGTCGTCCAGGCGCACGTCATACGTCGTCGTCGAGGCGGGCGGCAGGTCGGTCACGTGGACCAGGGCGTAGTGGTGGCCGGACACGGTCCAGGTCGGCTCGCGGTGGCCGAGCACCTCGACCGTGGTCGGTCCGCTCGTCTCGACCCAGACGGTCGCGTCGCGTTCACCCACGTGCCGCAGCACGGGGCCGAGAATCAAGTCAGTCACCTCGTCTGTGTACCAGAGGAAGCGGGCCGGTGGCTGCGCCCGGGGCAGATCGGTCGCGCGCGATGTGCGCTTGCTCACGCCGGATCGGCGTCGCGTCGGGCACCTGCCGCAGGTAACGTCTGCCGTGTCCGGTCCCGACGCTGCCCCGGCACCATGGGGGTATGCCGTCGCTGTCGGCGCAGCAGAAGGACTGACCCGATCATCCGAGCAGCATCATCCGAACCATGGAAGAGGACGAGCGGCACATGAACATCGTCGTCTGTGTCAAACACGTGCCCGACGCCCAGTCGGAGCGCACGTTCAACGAGGACAACACCACCGACCGTGAGGGTGTCGACGGGCTCCTGTCGGAGCTGGACGAGTACCCGGTGGAGGCGGCTCTGCAGCTGGTCGACGCCGCCCAGGGCGAGGTGACGGTGCTCACCGTGGGGCCGGACCAGGCCGCCGACGCGATCAAGAAGTCCCTGCAGATGGGCGCGCACAGGGGCGTCCACGTCAACGACGCGGCGATCCACGGATCCGACGCGGTCGCGACCTCGCTCATCCTGGCCGAGGCGATCAAGAAGATCGGCGACGTCGACTTGGTCCTGACCGGGCTCGCGTCGACTGACGGGACCATGAGCGTGGTCCCGGCCATGCTGGCCGAGCGCCTGGGCCTCCCGCAGGTCACCGTGGCCTCCGAGCTGACCGTCGAGGGCGGCAAGGCCACGATCCGCCGCGACGGCGACGTGGCCTCCGAGACGATCGAGGCGTCGCTGCCGGCCGTGGTGTCGGTCACCGACCAGATCAACGAGCCGCGCTACCCCTCGTTCAAGGGGATCATGGCGGCCAAGAAGAAGCCGGTCGAGACGTGGAGCCTTGCCGACCTGGGCGTCGACGCCGGATCGGTCGGGCTGGACGCGGCGTGGACGACGGTGGAGTCGTTCGAGAAGCGGCCGCCGCGGCAGAAGGGCCAGATCGTCACCGACGAGGGCGACGGTGGCACCAAGCTGGCGCAGTTCCTGTCCGCGCAGAAGTTCATCTGACCGACCAAGACAAGGAGATTGACCATGGCTGAAGTTCTCGTTCTGGTCGACCACGCCGACGGTGAGGTCCGCAAGACGACCGCCGAGCTGCTCACCATCGCCCGCCGCCTGGGCGAGCCGTCCGCCGTCTTCGTCGGGGCCGGATACGACAGTGCCAAGGGGGTGCTGGCGCAGTACGGCGCGGAGAAGGTCTACCGCATCGAGTCCGCCGATGTCACCGACTACCTCGTGGCTCCGACGGCGGAGGCGCTTGCCCAGCTCGTCGCGTCCACGTCCCCGGCCGCGGTGCTCGTCGCGGCGTCGGCCGACGGGCGTGAGGTCGCGGCCCGCCTGGCCATCAAGACCGAGTCGGGCCTGATCACCGACGCGGTCGACGTGCAGCCGGCCGACGGAGGCGTGCGCACCGTGCAGTCGGTCTTCGCCGGCTCCTACACCGTGACGTCCACCGTCACCAAGGGCACGCCGATCGTCGCTGTCAAGCCCAACTCGGCCACGCCGGAACAGGTTGCGGGCGCGGCGGCGGAGGAGACGGTCGAGGTGGACATCTCCGACTCGGCCAAGACGGCCCGCATCACCGACCGGAAGCCCAAGGAGGCCAGCGGCCGCCCGGAGCTGACCGAGGCCGCCATCGTCGTCTCCGGCGGTCGCGGGACCGCGGGTGACTTCGGCCCGGTCGAGGCGTTCGCCGACTCGCTCGGTGCCGCGGTGGGTGCTTCGCGCGCCGCAGTCGACGCCGGCTGGTATCCCCACGCCAACCAGGTCGGCCAGACCGGCAAGCAGGTCTCGCCGCAGCTCTACGTTGCGGCCGGGATCTCCGGCGCGATCCAGCACCGTGCCGGCATGCAGACCTCCAAGACGATCGTGGCCGTAAACAAGGACGAAGAGGCCCCCATCTTCGAGTTGGTCGACTTCGGCGTGGTCGGCGACCTGTTCAAGGTCCTGCCGCAGGCCACCGACGCCGTCAAGGCCGCCAAGGGCTGAGCGGCACCCGACCACACGGCATACGACAGGGCCCGGCCCGCGAGCGATCGCGGACCGGGCCCTCGTGCGTGCTCGTCCTCGCATCTCGCTCGTGGAGGAGATCAGCGAGGACGAGTTCCAGGCGATGTATGGAGAGTGGGCATTCCCGACCCACCCCACCCACGTGAGGAATCATTGCGAGGTTTCGGCCCCCCCAGGGGGCACGCAACCTCGCGAAGATTCCTCACGGGTGGGGTGGATGCGGCGCGACGTAGAATCGAGCGCGTGCCTGAGACCACCCGGACCTACCTGGACCATGCGGCGACCACGCCGATGCTCCCCGCTGCCATCGAGGCGATGACGGCGCAGATGCGTGTCGTCGGCAACGCGTCGTCGCTGCACGCGGCAGGCCGAGCGGCGCGGCGGGTGGTCGAGGAGTCCCGCGAGACCATCGCCGGAGCCCTCGGCGCGCGGCCCTCGGAGGTGCTGTTCACCTCCGGCGGCACCGAGTCCGACAACCTCGCCGTCAAGGGCACCTACTGGGCCCGCCGGGACGCCGACCCGCGCCGGGCCCGGCTGCTGGTCAGCGCAATCGAGCACCACGCCGTGCTGGACTGCGTCGACTTCCTCGTGGCACACGAGGGCGCGAAGGTGACCTGGCTCGAGGTCGACGAGGTCGGGAGGGTCCATCCCGAGACCGTGCGTGCGGCCATCGAGAGCGATCCGGAGTCGGTCTCGCTGGTCAGTGTGATGTGGGCCAACAACGAAGTGGGCACGGTGCAACCGATCCGCCAGATCGCTGCCATTGCACACGAGTTCGGCGTCCCCATGCACACCGATGCCGTGCAGGCCGTTGGCCAGGTGCCGGTCGACTTCGCTGAGAGCGGCGCCGACCTGATGTCCATCACCGGCCACAAGGTCGGTGGCCCCATCGGGGTCGGCGCGCTCGTCGCGCGTCGCGACGCCCGGCTCGTGCCACTCAGCCACGGCGGCGGCCAGGAGCGCCAGGTCCGCAGCGGCACGCTGGACGTCGCCGC
>NZ_VOHR01000316.1 GCF_009192725.1 Segeticoccus rhizosphaerae
GCCAGCGTCTCGGCCAGGGGCCGTGGCGTCAGACCGGCCCGCAGGGCCGCGCCGATGTCGCGGGCCGAGAACCCGGCATACTCGGGCAACGGCAACCAGAGCGGCAGCGAGCGCGGGCCGGCCCACGGCTCCACCCGATGCTCGGCGAGCCAGTTCTGGCCGACCCGCAAGAGCGGCCCGGTGTGCCCCGCGACCCGCCGGGCGGTGGCCAGGTGGTCGGGCAGCGAGGTCACGTGGCCGCTGACGTTGTAGGCACCGGCCACCCGGCCCTCGGCACAGTGCACCAACCACGTGGCGAGATCGCGCACGTCGATCACCTGGGTGCTGAGGGCGGGGGAGTCGGGCACCAGGACGGCTCCGCCGGAGCCGTCCCCGTGTCCCGGGTCGGCTGGGGCGGCGAACCGCGACGGCCAGTAGGTCGTGCGGTCGGTGTGGTCGCCGGGGCCACCGATCAGCCCGGCCCGGGCCAGGGTGCAGCGTCGCTCGCCCACCGCTTCACGAAGGAGCGCCTCGCAGGCGACCTTCGCCTCGCCATACGTCTCCCGGTCAGCGGTGTCCGAGTCGAGGGCGGGCAGCAGCGCAGCGGACTCGTCTGCGCCGGGGGTGTCGTGGTCGGCGTAGACCGAGCAGGAGGAGACGTAGACCCAGTGCCCGACGCGTCCCGCGAGCGCGGTGGTGGCCGACCGCACGAAGCCGGGCTGCCAGGTCACATCGACGACCGCGTCCCAGTCCTGCCCACGGACCCGGTCGTAGGCGTCCGGTCGTGAGCGGTCGGCGCGCACCAGGGTGGCTCCGGCCGGGACGCTGCCGGATTCCCCGCGGGCCAGAGCGGTCACGTCGTGGCCGCGGTCGAGAGCGGTGTGGGCGATCTGGCCGCCCAGCCAGGCGGTGCCACCGAGGATCAGGATGCGCATGGCCACCACCCAAGCACGCGCACCCCGGCGGGTCGCGCAACTTCGCTGAGCGCAGAGCGGAGGCCGTGTCTAGAGTGAGGACATGGAGCGGCGGATCTTCGGTATCGAGAACGAGTACGGCGTCACGTGCACGTTCGAGGGCCAGCGCCGACTGACCCCCGACGAGGTGGCGCGTTACCTCTTCCGCAAGGTCGTCTCGTGGGGCCGCTCCAGCAACGTCTTCCTGGCCAACGGCGCCCGGCTCTACCTCGACGTCGGGAGCCACCCGGAATACGCCACTCCCGAGTGCGACGACGTGCGTCAGGTCGTCGTGCACGACAAGGCGGGGGAGCGGGTGGTCGAGGGGCTGGTGGACGACGCCCAGGCCAGGATCTCCGAGGAGGGCGTGGCCGGCCAGATCTACGTCTTCAAGAACAACACCGACTCGGCCGGCAACTCCTACGGCTGCCACGAGAACTACCTCGTCGGCCGGCAGGGCGAGTTCGCGAGGATCTCCGACATCCTCATCCCGTTCCTCGTCAGCCGCCAACTCACTTGTGGCGCAGGCAAGATCGTCACCGTCGGACGGGCCCCGACCTACTCGCTGAGCCAGCGCGCCGATCACATCTGGGAGGGCGTGTCCAGCGCGACCACCCGGTCACGTCCGATCATCAACACCCGGGACGAGCCGCACGCCGACGCCGAGAAGTATCGCCGCCTGCACGTGATCGTCGGCGACTCCAACATGAGCGAGACCACGACCATGCTGAAGGTGGGGTCGGCCGACCTCGTGCTGCGGATGATCGAGGCCGGCGTGATCATGCGCGACCTGACGCTGGAGAACCCGATCAGGGCGATCCGCGACATCAGCCACGACATGAGCGGCCGGCACAAGGTCCGGCTGGCCAACGGACGCGAGCTGTCCGCGCTGGACATCCAGAGCGAGTACTACGAGAAGGCGGCGGCCTTCGCCGATCGCGAGGGGCTCGACGACCCCACGCACAAGAGCGTTCTCGACCTGTGGCAGCGCACCCTGTCCGCAGTCGAGTCCGACGACCTGTCCAGCGTGGACACCGAGATCGACTGGGTGATGAAGTACCAGCTGCTGAGCCGGTATGCCGACAAGCACCACCTCGCGCTGGACGACCCCCGGATGCTGCAGATCGACCTGACCTATCACGACATCAACCGTGAACGTGGCCTGTTCTACCTGTGGCAGCGGCGGGGCAAGACCGCCCGCGTGTGCACCGACCTGGAGATCTTCGAGGCCAAGTCGGTGCCCCCGCAGACCACGCGGGCCAAGCTGCGCGGAGACTTCATCCGGGCCGCCCAGGAGCACCGTCGCGACTTCACCGTCGACTGGGTGCACCTCAAGCTCAACGACCAGGCCCAGCGCACGGTCCTGTGCAAGGACCCGTTCGCCGCGGTCGACGCCCGGGTGGCCCGGCTGATCGAAAGCATGTAGCAACCTCACGGCTCCCCTTTGGGGAACTCACAGGCTCTGCGGTTATCGTGAACGACGGCAACCTCCCCCCGATCAAAGGTCTTCTCGCGTGCGTCTGAACCGAAACCGCCTGCTCGCCGCAGGCGTCCTTCCGCTGCTGCTCGTCGCCGGGTGCGGCTCGGGTGACTCGGGCGGCAGTGCCTCGCCCTCGGCCTCAAGCACGCCCGGTGGGTCGGCCTCGGCCCCTTCGGGGGGCGCGACGCAGGCCTCCGACAGCCCGCTCACCGACCTCGTCGTGAAGAGCAAGGGCAAGAACGGCCCGCAGGTCAGCCTGAAGCACAAGCCCTTCTCCGTGTCCCAGACCGAGACCAAGGTGGTGTCCCCAGGTGACGGCGAGAAGGTGACCAAGGCGCAGACCCTGACCGTCGACTACCTGGTCGTCAACGGCTCCAACGGCAAGCAGCTGGAGAGCAACTACGGCAAGTCCGCGGCCACGCTGGACCTCGCGGCCAAGGGTCTTTTCCCCGGTCTGGTCAAGGGGCTGCCGGGGCAGAAGGTCGGCTCCAAGGTCGTCGTGGCGATCCCGCCGGCCGACGCCTTCGGGAGCAACGGCAACTCCCAGCTCGGCATCGGCCCCAACGACACGTTGCTGTTCTACGTGGACATCCAGAAGGCCACCACCCCGCTGAAGTCGGCCCAGGGCACGGCGGTCAAGCCGAAGCCGGGCCTGCCCAAGGTCAAGGTCACGGCGGACAAGCCGGCCTCGTTCACCATCCCCAAGCACGCCGCTCCCAAGAAGCTCGTGGTCCAGCCCCTGATCAAGGGCAAGGGCGCCGAGGTCAAGCCTGGCCAGCAGGTCACCGTGAACTACACCGGGGTCCTCTGGCGCAACGGCAAGGTCTTCGACAGCAGCATCGGCCGAGAGCCGTTCACCTTCCAGGTGGGCGCTCAGCCCCGACAGGTCATCGCCGGCTGGGACAAGGCCGTGCAGGGCCAGCCGGTCGGCAGCCGGCTGCTGGTGGTCGTGCCGCCGGACGAGGGCTACGGCAAGAAGGGACAGGGTCCGATCAAGGGCACCGACACCATGGTGTTCGTGGTCGACCTGCTGGCCGCGAGCTGACGACGCCGTACCACCGAAAGGGATTCCCCATGGGCTTCGACCCGCAGACCACCAAGCCGGAGATCGACTTTCCCGGTGACCAGCCACCCACCGAGCTGGTCATCGAGGACGTCAAGGAGGGCGACGGCCGCGAGGCCGCGGCGGGCGACACCGTCAGCGCGCACTACGTCGGGGTCGCCCACTCCTCCGGCGAGGAGTTCGACGCCTCCTGGAACCGCGGCGAACCCCTCGACTTCCGGCTCGGTGTCGGTCAGGTCATCCGCGGTTGGGACGAGGGCATCGTCGGCATGAAGGTCGGCGGCCGCCGCAAGCTGACCATCCCGGCGGCGCTCGGCTACGGCGACCGCGGTGCGGGAGCAGCCATCAAGCCGGGCGAGTCGCTCATCTTCGTCGTCGACCTCGTCGACGTCCGCTGACCGGCACCCACTAGCTCCCGAGCAGTCTCGCGGCGTGGCGGCCGGCCGCGGCCGCCGCGACGAAGGACGCCCGGTCCTGGTGGAGTCCGCGCCCCATGGTCGACAGGGGCACGGGGCTGGCCGAGAGGGCCGCGTCCAGCCCCGTCAGGTCGATCTCGTATGCCGTGAGCCGCCCAGCGCTGTCGCGCACCAGCTCGTCGGCGCCGGTCCGCACGAGGTCCCCCACCTCGCCACCCAGCATCGGCACCGGCACATCGGCCGCCACCAGGGCGACCCTGCCGTAGGCCGTCCGGCTGTGGTGCGACAGCCCGCGGTGCCGCTCGCGCGCGTCGGCCTGGGAGACCCGCAGCGAC
>NZ_VOHR01000317.1 GCF_009192725.1 Segeticoccus rhizosphaerae
CCTCATCAGGGGTGATGCCGCCCGCCCCGCAACCAGCCAAAGCAACTCGTCCCTGCAAACCAACGGCGTCGGTCAACCGCACGTTGATTCGGGACCCTTTTAGCCAGGATGCAAGAGGTGTGTAGGACTTGGGATTTGGCGTTTTCGGTGGGGGTGCGTGGGCGCTGAAGGAGGCGTCTGGTCGGCGGTGATCACCAGCGTGGGTCGACGTGCCTTGGGGAGGTGACACGGTTCGATCTGGGCGAGGTGACGGTGGATATGGATAAGCAGTCGATCAAGCAGCAGGCGCGCCGGACAGCGCTGGATGCGCAGGCGAAACGGCGTGCTCGCCAGGCCGAGCGCGAGAAGCGACTGGAGCGCTTGGCGGTGCAGGTGTTGGTGGCGGTCCGTGAGCGGGATGAACAGGTCGCGCTGATCGAGCGTCGCGCCGGGCACGCGCTGGCTCAGATGAGCAGCGAGGGGCTGGCGGTGCGCGACCTGGTGGAGTGGTGCGGTGATGAGCTGACTGCCCGCGAGGTGACCCGGTTGCGGCGGCTGGCGATGTCGTACCCCGGCGGTGGAGGCGAGCGGCAGGGTGCGGATCGAGCCGGAACGGGTGAGCCGTCGGATGATTCGCGGCCGGTCGAATGAGCGCCGACTGGTGTGCGGGAGCGTGCGCCGGCCGGCCTCTGCGTGACGCGGCGGGCCGGGTGATGGCCTGCACGACCCGCGGCCGGGTCCTCGGTTCGCCAACCGGGTAGTTGCGTCTCCATACCGGCACTGCCTGCCTGCCTCTGCTGGACGCAGCGCTCAGCCGCCGCGGACCAGACTTAGGCCGGGGAGTCAGCTATACGGACCGGTACGCCTCGGGTGAAACGTATCGATGCGTATTGGTGGAGGTGGTGATGGTTCAGCCGAGCCCGTACACCCCTGGCCAGGTCGCGCGGGAGGTGCCAGGGCGGGATAAGCAGCTCGCGGAGATTGGCGAGCGGCTGTCGTACATGACGCAGCTGCAGCGCCTGGTCGGGCGGGTCCGGGTCGACCACGCGGCCCGGGGCGTGGGGAAGACCTCGTTGTTGCGGCGGGCGCAGCAGCAGGCCGAGGAGCTGGGGGCGGTCACGGTGTGGGTGACCGCCGGTGAGGCGGTCGCGTTGATCCCGGCGGTCGCCGAGGAGGTCGGCCGGGTCACCCGGGGCTGGGACGCGGCGGGGCGCGGCCAGGTGCGCGCGGCGCTGGAGCATCTGGAGGTGAAGGTGACCGGCGGTGTGCCGGGGGTCGCCTCGGTGGAGGCAACGTGGCAAGGTGACCCTGCTCGGCAGTCCTTCGCCGCCCAGGGCTCGACGCGAGAGTTTGAGGATTTGGTGGTGGCGGCGTCGGCTGCGGCCGGCGAGCGGGGCCGGCGGGGGGGTGGTTCTGCTGGTCGACGAGATCCAGGCCGCCGACCCGGGCGGGCTGCGCACTCTGTCCTACGCCTGGCAGCACTTCCAGTCCGAACGGCCTGATCTGCCGGCGGCATCCTGGCGGCCGGCCTGCACGTCAGCGTTGCCCTGATCAACCAGGCGGTCAGCAACTCGGGGCGGTTCGCCTGCCGGAGACTGGACGACCTGAGCCACGACGCCGCGTTGATGGCCTTGGCCTCACCAGCTGCACAGCTTGGCGTGACCTGGGACGGCGCCGCGCTGGAGGCGGCCGTCGAGTACGCGGCCGGGTATCCGCACACGCTGCAACTGGTCGGCGACAACACCTGGCGGCAGGCGGGGCTGCCCGACCCGGGCGCCAGGCTGACCGGCGCGCAGGTCGGCCATGCATTGGCGGCCGTGGAGGAAGATATCGAGGAGCTGTTCACCGCCCGGCTGTCAAAGGTGACCAATCACAATGACATTCGTCTCGTGCGGGCCCTGGCGAGCTTGGGTGATGGACCGGCACGGCGAGCTGACTTGGCGGCGGCTATGGGAGTGGAATCCGACGCCCTGGGTGTTCCGCGAGCCCGGCTGCGTGGCGCAGGCATCGTCACCGACACGGCGCACGGCCACCTGGCCTTCACGGTTCCCGGCTTCGCCCGGCACGTTCGTCGACACTTCGGCGTCGATCCTGCGGGTGGGGATCGCGGGCGCAACCCGCAGTAGCCCCGCCGGGGACAGTTCCGACCCAGCCCGCAAGCCCCCACCGCCCGCAGGCGCCCACCGCAGGTCGGTGCCGCATCCCTGAGCGTTCAGGTTCGCTGCCTGCCGCGTGCCCCGTACAGGCAGCACGGGTGTTGTCGCGCCTCCGCTGGTCGTGCTCTCGCTGAGCATCACGGCTCTCGTCCCTGGGAGGGTCCGGCCAGTCCTGCGTTGGGTCGTCAGAAGCCCGCACGTGCCGGATCACGGACGGATCCGCCCGCGCCTGATGATCACCAGCGCCTCGCGAACTGCCTTGTGGGGGCGGGCGAGAGGAGCTGCCGTGACCGAGCAACTGAGAATCTCCGGGACGGACGAGGTGGCGGTCTACCTCCCGCTGCTACGTGCGGTGCATCCGCACGACGCGGTGGTCGTCCCGCCTGCGAGTGGGCGTAGCCTGCCGGTGGCACGCGACGACCTCGGCGACACGGGCGCCGAACGTGCCGGTGCGGCCAGGAGTGTGGCGGACACCTACCGCCAGCATGGGGCCGGGCGCGCAATCCCCTCCACCGGTTCCGGTCGGCCGCCGGTGACGGGCTGGACCGAGTCGAGCCCGTCATGACCTCCCAGCCTTCCGACTTCGGTGGCGGCACGCCACCCGCCGATCCCTTGGCCGAGGTGGCCCGCCAGCTGATCACGACACACAGGCAGGTGTCCGCCGCACAGACAGCCATGGACTGCACCCGCAGCGCCCTGACCCGTCTTGACCACCGGATGGCCGAGGTGGAAGCCGCGTCGGCCAAAGCGCACGCCGCGACCGGTCCCGACCAGGCCGCCGGACACGTCGCTCACGTCCGTGAGCAGCTGACTAGTGTCGGCAGAGGCGCCCGGGTGATCCTTCCGGACGCCCAGCTGATCCGGGATCACCTGGACCGGGCGAGATCAACCATGGTCGAAGCCCTGGTCGCCCTACGGCAGGTGGCTGGTGGTGACGAGCCCGGCTGGGCCCGGGAGCTCGGGCCGGTTGGAGGGCTACCTGCAGGGCCTGGCCGGTGTGCTCGAAGTGATGGCCCCCACCGCCTCCGCGGCAGCCAGCCACGTGAACTCGGCCGTGCAGCACGCCTTCACACCGGACCTGGAGGACACCCAGGCGGTCGTTCGCGCCGGACAGTTCGTCGTGGCCACCCACGACGAACTCGCGAGGGCGAACCAGGCGGTGCGGACCCTTGAGGGCCCCCTGGAACGCGTCGGAAACGGCCTCCAAGTGGCGGCCGCGGCGGCCACCCACCAGCGGGACGCCGGCGTCTGCTGTGCTCCGGCCGCCGTGGACCAACAGCCCCTACCCGCAGCCCGCAAGACGGCCGGCGCAGCCCACGAGAGGCGCACGACCCCGCCCGCTCGCGGGTCTGGCCCGGGGCAGGGGCCCCGGCGGTGACCGCCCGTTCAGTCATGTCGGCTTCGGCAGCCGAGCCGGAGACGAACGGCTCAGGACTCGGTTTCGGGGTGTCCTGCCTGCCCAAGGTTGCCCCTGGATGAAGGCGCGCGTTTGCGCGTCCGCCCGCTCGATATACCGCTCAAGCTCGGACTGATCTGACAGTGGATTCTGGCCGTCATCAACGTGTTTGATGGGGTCGGTGGGTCGGTTGGCGACACGCTGATGTCGGGCTCGAGCAGCAATCGGCCCCCGTCCGGTCCCTGCAGCTGATCATCACCCGCCTCGAGGACCGGGCACCCGCCGACGGCGCGCGAGGCGCCGGCCTCCGCGGCCGTACCGGCTACCAGCACACCGGGCCGGTCGCCATCACCATCGGCCCCCTACCAGGGGACACCCCCATCACCCCCATGGCCACGGTGACCGGCACGCTCACTCGGTCCGAGGCACGGTCCGCCGCCCTGACCCGTGCCGCCGCACAGAAGCAGCAACGCGCGATCGCCAAGGCGGACGAGGGCATCCGACACCTGACGCGCATTGGAGTGCCAGTGACGTTCCGCTCCGTCGCCCGGGCCGCCGGCGTGTCGGTCGACTCCTTGTACACCAACACTGCGCTGCGCGCCCGGATCGAACGGCTCCGCGCCGCCCAGCCCGGCGACGCCCGCGGCCGCCGCGAGACGGCTCCGGACGGCAACAACA
>NZ_VOHR01000318.1 GCF_009192725.1 Segeticoccus rhizosphaerae
TGGCCGCCTCGAGGGCCGCGAGCACCGGCACCGCGTGCCGGGCGAGCACGTCCCCGGCCTCGGTGAGCCGCACGCTGCGTCCGATCCGCTCGACGAGCACCGTGCCGGTGCGCTCCTCGAGCCGGCGCACCATCTGTGAGATGGCCGGCTGGGAGAAGCCGAGAGCGGCTGCGGCAGCCGTGAAGCTGCCCTCGTCGTGGATCGCCTTCATCACCCGAAGGCCGGCGGCGTCGATCATGACCCAACCATAATCGAGCGTTACTCAAAGTCAATAACTTGTGGTCTTGTGTGATAAGTCGGAATCGGTCATCGTGGATGTATGCCGACTCTCACCTCCCCGCGCCAGGGACAGCCCGAGCTCCCCGCAGCAGCCAGTTCCACCAGCAGTTCCCCCAGCGCGGACGCGCTGGCGCGGCTCAAGGCCCAGTTTGCGCCGGCACCCGGCTACCTCAACGCGAGCACCATGGGCCTGCCGCCCGAGCCTGTGGTCCAGGCGCTCCGGTCCGCGCTGGAGCAGTGGCAGCTCGGCCGCGCGACCGCCACCGGTTACGACGCCGACGTCCAGGCGGCGCGCACGGCATACGGGCGGTTCGTCGGCGTGCCCGCCGAGTGGGTCTCAGTCGGTCCGCAGGCGTCGGTGTATGCCGGGGTGGTCGCCGCATCGTTGCCCGACGGGGCCGAGGTGCTCTGCGTCGAGGGTGACTTCACCTCGATGATCTTCCCGTTCCTCGTCCAGGCGCAGACGGGTCGGATCAGTGTCCGCCATGTGCCGCTCGGCGAGGTGGCCGCGTCGATCACCGAGCGCACCACGCTGGTCTCGTTCTCCCTGGCGCAGAGCGCGTGCGGGAGCCTCTGTGATGGGGCGGCGATCGCCGAATCCGCTCGCCTTGCAGGCGCGCTCACCTTCTGCGACGTCACCCAGGCAGCGGGCTGGCTGCCGTTCGACGCGGGCGACTACGACCTGACCGTCTGTTCGGCCTACAAGTGGATGTGCCAGCCGCGCGGCACGACGTATTTCACCGTGCGCCCCGGTGCCGTCTCGTGGCTGCGGCCCGTGGTCGCCGGTTGGTATGCCGGTGACGACATCTGGGGCTCCTGCTACGGACCGGACATGGTGCTGTCCTCGAACGCCAGCCGCTTCGACGTCTCACCGGCCTGGCTGTCGTGGGTCGGCGCGGTCCCCGCACTCGAGGTGATGTCGATGGCGCCGATCGAGGCGATCCGTGACCACGACGTGGCACTCGCCGACGGCCTGCGAGAGCGGCTCGGTCTGCGCCCGGAAGGCCGGCCGGTGCTTCGGCTCGACGACGCCGACGGTTCGATCGCCACCCGGCTGGGTGACGCCGGGGTCACCGTGTCGTCACGGGCCGGGGGCGTGCGGATCGCCTTCCACGTCTGGAACACCGCCGCCGACGTCGACCTCGTGGCCGACGCCCTCGGCGCCCGGTAACCCGTCCGGCCGCCGAAGTCGGCGCCGCGTGGTTGCATGGTGGCGTGTCCCGACCACGTCACCCGGCGAGTCCGGCGACGGCCCAGCTGGCCGCGGCCGGGCCGGCACCGGACGGGCCGGCCGCGCCGGGACCCCGGCACGGCACGGCGCTCTGCCTCTCCGGCGGCGGCTACCGCGCGGCGTTGTTCCACCTCGGCGCGGTCCGCCGGCTCAACGAGCTCGGCGTCCTCGGCGGGTTGCGGTCGATCAGCGGCGTCTCGGGGGGAGCACTGACCGCCAACCTGCTCGCCGACTCACGGCTGGTCTGGCCGGACGAGTCGGGCGGGGAGGTGGTGGTGAAGGGCTTCGAGCGCTACGTCGCCGACCCGTTGCGCCGCCTCGCCGGGCACAACGTGCGGACCCCCGCGCTGCTGGCCAAGCTCTGGCCGCCGCGCTGGTTCATGCCGGACAGCGCGGTGCGAGCGCTCGCGGGCCGGCTGGCCGTGGCCGTGCCGTGGTGGGCGGGTGACCTGCGCGACAACGCGCCCGACGGTCCCGCGGTGCTCACCTGCGCGACCGAGGTTGCCTACGGCGTCTCGTGGATCTTCGCTGACCCCAACGCGGTCCGGCCCCACGGCCGTGTGGGCGACTACCGCCTCGGCCACGCCGACCCACCGCCCGGACTGCGGATCGCCGACGCGGTCGCCGCGACCTGCGCCTACCCGCCGTTCTTCGCCCCGCAGGTCCTCAACGGTGTGGAGATGGGCCTGAAGGGCGGCGACCCCGGGCACGCCGACCCGCAGCAGCACGCCGAGATCCTGCGGCACATCGAGCTCACCGACGGCGGCGCCTACGACACGCTGGGGGTTGAGGCAGTGTGGGCCGACCACGCGACGGTGCTGGTCAGCGACGGCGGCACGGTGTTCCGGGCGCGCACCACGCACACCGTGTGGGGCCAACTGCTGCAGATCCTCGGGATCGCCACCAGCGGCGGCCAGACCACCCGGCTGCGGTGGCTGCAGGCGCGCTTCGCCCAGGACGCGCTCACCGGAGCCAGCTGGTCGTTGGATGCCGTTGTCCCCGGCCACTACCCGGCCGCCACCACCGAACGCATCAACGCGGTGCGCACCGACCTCGACGCGTTCAGCGACGGCTTGCAGCAGGTGCTCGAGCGACACGGATACCTCGTGGCCGACCAAGCGGTGCGCGAGCACGCCCCACGCCTGATCCGGCTGGATGCACCGCTGGAGCCGCCGCATCCGCAGGTCGCCGACGCGAAGGTCGCGGACGGCATACTGCGTGGATCGTCACGGCGCACCTTGTTGGGGCGCTTCTGACCGTCCCGCATACTGGGAGCATGACCGCCGTTGCCACGTCCCGGGACGAGACGTATGCCGCGCTGGTCCAGTTGGTGCGCGGCGGCGACCTGACCGTCCTGACCGGGGCGGGGCTGTCCACCGAGTCGGGGATCCCGGACTACCGCGGCCCCGAGGGCATCCGGCGCGTGACCCCCATGACGTATGACGAGTTCGTCGCCTCCTCCAGCGCCCGGCAGCGTTACTGGGCAAGGAGTTTCATGGGATGGGGGCGATTCAAGGCGGCGGCGCCCAACGCAGGACACCGGGCGGTTGCCGAACTGGAACGGCGGGGCCTGACGCGGGGCGTCATCACCCAGAACGTCGACGAGCTGCACCAGAAGGCCGGCGCCCACGACGTCCTCGAGCTGCACGGCACCCTCGACCGGGTGCGCTGCCTCACCTGCGGCGAGACCTACCGGCGCGACGACGTGCAGGCCTGGCTGGACGAGGCCAATCCCGACTTCGAGGTGGCGGTCGGCCAGCTGCGGCCGGACGGCGACGTCGACATCCCCGACGCGGCGATCGAGAGGTTCCGCGCGCCCCGCTGCCTGGTCTGTGGCCACGACACGCTCAAGCCCGACGTGGTGTTCTTCGGTGAGTCGGTGCCGAAACCGTTGGTGGAGCAGTGTTTTGCGTTGGTGGAATCGTCCGCGGGCCTGCTGGTGCTGGGGTCGTCGCTGGCGGTGATGTCGGGATACCGGTTCGTCCGCCGGGCAGACAAGCTGGGGATGCCGATCGCCATCGTCACCCGGGGTTGGTCGCGCGGTGACGGTGAGGCAACGCTGCGGCTGGACGCCCCGTTGGGCGAGACGCTGACCCGGCTGGTGGCCGACCTCTGACCGCGACGATCCGGCCGCGACAGCAGGGGTCCGACTCAGACGCGGCGCAGCACCGCGGTGACCTTGCCGAGGATCGAGGCGTCATCGCCGTCGATCGGCTCGTAGGCGTCGTTGTGCGGCATCAGCCACACGTGTCCCTTGGTGCGCTTGAACGTCTTGACCGTCGCCTCGTGGTCGAGCAGGGCCGCGACGATGTCGCCGTTCTCGGCGGTCTGCTGCTGGTGCACGACCACCCAGTCGCCGTCGCAGATCGCCGCGTCGATCATCGAGTCGCCGACGACCTTGAGCAGGAAGAGCTCGCCCTCGCCGACGATCTGCTTGGGCAGCGGGAAGACGTCCTCGACGACCTCCTCGGCCAGGATCGGTCCACCGGCGGCGATGCGGCCCACCACCGGCACGTACGACGCGGCGGGACGCTCGTCGCCGATGCCCGTCTCGTCGACCTCGTCGGGGGTGGAGGCCGCGCGCGAGTCGCCGGCCCGGTAGCCGCGCGCGCTACGCCCCAGGTCGGGGGAGACGACCTCGATGGCGCGCGGGCGGTCGGGGTCGCGGCGCAGGTAGCCCTTGCGC
>NZ_VOHR01000319.1 GCF_009192725.1 Segeticoccus rhizosphaerae
GGCCTGCCGGGTGAGCGCCAGCGCGGCGGGCCGGTCGTGGTGACCGAGCACCGTGCGCCAGGCGACGGCGGTCTCGTTGGCGTCCGCCGGGCGGACGACGTCCAGGCCCGGTATGGCGCGCAGCGCGGCCAGCTGCTCCACCGGCTGGTGGGTGGGCCCGTCCTCGCCGAGGCCGATCGAGTCGTGCGTCCACACGTAGGTGACGGGCAGCTGTTGGATGGCCGCGAGCCGGACCGCCGGCCGCATGTAGTCGGAGAAGACCAGGAAGGTACCGCCGTAGGGGCGGGTGAGTCCTTCGAGCGCGATGCCGTTGAGGATCATCCCCATCCCGTGCTCGCGGATGCCGAAGTGCAGCGTGCGGCCGTAGGGATTGCCCTGGAACTCCTCGGTCTGCTTGCCCGTGGGGATGAAGCTCGGGACGCCCTCCATGGTGGTGTTGTTGGAGCCGGCCAGGTCGGCCGACCCACCCCAGAGCTCCGGCATCACGTCGGCGAGGGCGTTCAGGACCTTGCCCGACGCCGCGCGGGTGGCCAGTCCCTTCTCGTCCGCCTCGAAGGTCGGCAGGGCCTCATCCAAGCCGTCGGGCAACTGGCGTGCGGAAACCCGGTCGTAGAGTGCGGCCCGCTCGGGGTTGGCCTCGCGCCAGGCGTCGAAGGAGGGCTGCCAGTCGGCGTGCGCCTTCTGTCCGCGCTCGACCACCTGACGGGCGTGGGCGATGACGTCGTCCTCCACCGCGAAGTTCTGCTCGGGGTCGAACCCGAGCAGCCGCTTGGTGGCTGCGACCTCGTCGGCGCCGAGGGCCGAGCCGTGGGAGGCGCCGGTGTCCTGCTTGGTCGGCGCCGGCCACGCGATGATGGTGTGCAGCACCACGAGGGTCGGCTTGTCGGTGACGTGCTTGCCGCTCTCGATGGCGGCATACAGCGCGTCGACGTTCTCGGTGTAGGGGTGCCCTTCGCGCCAGTCGACCGTCTCGACGTGCCAGCCGTAGGCTTCGTAGCGCTTGGCGACGTCCTCGGAGAACGAGATGTCGGTGTCGTCCTCGATCGAGATCTGGTTGGCGTCGTAGATCAGGGTGAGGTTGCCCAGTTCCTGGTGACCGGCCAGCGAGCTCGCCTCGGACGAGACGCCCTCCATGATGTCGCCGTCGGACGCCAGCACGTAGATGTGGTGGTCGAACGGGCTCTCGCCGGGTGCCGCGTCGGGGTCGAACAGGCCCCGCTGGCGACGCTGGGCGAACGCCATACCGACTGCGGAGGCGAGCCCGGAGCCGAGTGGGCCGGTCGTGATCTCCACGCCGGTGGTGTGGTGGACCTCGGGGTGGCCGGGCGTCTTGGACCCCCAGGTGCGCAGGGCCTCCAGGTCGGACAGCTCCAGGCCGTAGCCGGACAGGTAGAGCTGGATGTACTGCGTGAGGCTGGAGTGCCCGCAGGACAGGACGAACCGGTCGCGGCCGAGCCAGTGGGCGTCGCTCGGGTCGTGGCGCATGACCTTCTGGTAGAGGAGGTAGGCCACCGGCGCGAGGCTCATCGCGGTGCCGGGGTGACCGTTGCCGGTCTTCTGCACGGCATCCGCCGCGAGCACGCGGACCGTGTCGACGGCACGCACGTCGAGGTCGTTCCAGCCGACCTGGTCGGCGACGGGGAGGGCCAGGGCGGGGTCACGCCGGCCCAGTCGGTTCTGCTCGGTCCCTGCGGTCACGATCACGGCTCCTTCGTGGGCTGGTGGTCCTTCGCTCGTGGCGAGCCTAGTCCCGTCAGGGCACGGCGGCCTCGGGTAGGCCGGGCCCGGGTGGAGGTCTCGGCGAGATAGACTCGGCACGGCCATCCGCCCCCGCCACGACACACTCCCACCGCACCACCGACCGAAGGACATCGTGACCGCTCTCGAGCCGCGCTCCCACGCGTCGACGACTGGCTCCGGTGCCGTCAGGACCGGCGGGTTCCGGAGCGTGGTCCACGACTACGTGGCGCTGACCAAGCCCCGGATCATCGAGTTGCTGCTTGTCACGACCTTTCCCGTGATGTTCCTGGCCGAGCGCGGTTTCCCGCCGGCGTGGCTGGTCGCCGCGACCCTCGTGGGCGGCACGCTCTCGGCGAGCTCGGCCAACACCCTGAACTGCTACCTCGACCGCGACATCGACAAGGTCATGCACCGCACGTCGAACCGGCCCCTGGTCACGGGAGCGATCACCCCGCGGGCGGCCCTGGTCTTCGGCATCGTGCTGGGCGCGCTCTCGGTGGTGTGGCTCGGGTTGCTCGTGAACTGGCTCTCGGCCGCACTCTCGCTCGGCGCGATCGTGCTCTACGTCGGCTTCTACACGATGCTGCTCAAGCGGCGCACGTCCCAGAACATCGTGTGGGGTGGGGTCGCGGGCTGTATGCCGGTGCTCATCGGGTGGTCGGCCGTCACCAACAAGGTCGAATGGCCGGCGGTCGTCCTGTTCCTGGTGGTCTTCTTCTGGACCCCGCCGCACTACTGGCCGCTGTCGATGCGGTTCAAGGAGGACTACGCGGCGGCGCACGTGCCGATGCTGCCGGTGGTGGCCAAGGACCTCGCGGTGGCCCGCCAGGTGGTGCTCTACACCTGGGCCACGGTGGCCGCTTCCCTGGCGCTGGTGCCGGTCGCGTCGATGGGCTGGCTCTACCTGGTGGTCGCGGTCGTGTCCGGCGCGCTGTTCCTCGTGGAGGCGCACCGCCTGCTGTCCCGGGCCCGGGCCAGCGCGGACGCCAAGGCGCTCCGCGCGATGCGCCTGTTCCACTACTCGATCAGCTACCTCACGCTGCTGTTCCTGGGCGTGGCCATCGACCCTCTGCTGCACCTCTCCCTCTGACCGCTCGGCCCAGCCGGGTGCAGAGTCCACGGACCCGCGGAACTGGCACGGCAGGGCGTCCTGCCATCAATCTCAGGCGGGCGCCTCGGCCGTGTCGGGAGCGTGCGCGACCGGCGCGGTGAGGGGCACGGGCTCGCGCACGCGCAGGCTGAGCACTCCGTGCACCAGGGAGACGACGAGCAGGCTCGCCCCGAGCATGTGCACGAGCACGACCGGCCAGGGAAGCCCGGTGAAGTACTGCACGTAACCGACGACGCCCTGGCCCAGGGTCACGGCCAGCACGAGGAGCCAGGCGCGCAGGGGACGCGCGCCCGCGTCGGTGACCTTGACCGCGAGCAGCACGGCGACGACGAGACCGACGAAGAGCATCACCGCATCGGCGTGCAACCACGACATGGAGCGCGGGTCGAGGCCGAGGCGGGCGGGCTCCTGGGCGTCGCCCGAGTGCGGTCCCGAGCCCGTCACGAGGGTGCCGAGCACCAGGATCACGGCCGCGAGCACGCTCGCCAGCGCGGCCAGTCCGCGGATCTCGGGTCGCACAAGGGTCCGTGGCGGCCCGTCGCCCTCGTCGTAGCGCTCGAGCAGCCACGCGGACGTGGCGACGAGCAGCATGGACACCAGGAAGTGCCCGGCGACGATCGCCGGGTTGAGGCCGGTGCGGACCGTGATGCCCCCGATCACCGCTTGGGCGGCGACTCCCGCGAGGACGAGGAACGCCGGTCGCAGCAGTCGGCGGCGCGTCGGCGCCCAGAACCAGAGCCCGACGATCACGGCGACCACCGCGATGCTCACGACACCGGTCAGCGTCCGGTTGCCGAACTCGATGTACTTGTGGAAGCCCTGCGCCTGGTGGGCGACCGGGACGAACGACCCCGGCACGCAGTGCGGCCAGGACGGGCAGCCGAGGCCCGATCCGGTGAGCCGGACCAGCCCACCGGTGACGACGATGAGCACCTCGACGACGAGGTTGAAGACGAGGACGCGCCGCAGCCACAGCGAGGCCCGAGGGGAGGGGGTTGCCACCCCCCGATGGTAGGTCGAGCGGTGCTCAGGGCCGGATCAGGGTCGGCTCAGGGACGGCTCGGGGTGGTGGCCGATGGTGCGCCCGCCCCTCGGCTGGCTGACTGGAGGGTATGACGACCCGGCACCTGACGAGGCCCGCTCGCCCTGTCCACGTGGCACCCCGCGCAACCCCTGCCGACCCTCGCCCGAACGATCTCGCCACCGGTTCGCGTCCTGCGCCAGCGGACGCGGCACGTCACGGCGCTCGAGCACGTGGTCGGCGTGCGAGGGGTGCCCCCGGCGACCGCCTGGCCGGCGCGTCCGCGTCCACGATGGTGGCCGCCGGGACCT
>NZ_VOHR01000032.1 GCF_009192725.1 Segeticoccus rhizosphaerae
CCACCGGTGCCCTCGCGGTCGGCTCGGTCGGCCGGTTGGCCCGGACCGTGGTGGACGTCGTGCGCCGCCGCTGACCCGCCGCGCGCCGCCCCCCGACTCCACGCCGGGATGACTCCTCGCGTCAGACGCGGCGGGTGATGATGGCGCGCTTGACCTCGGCGATGGCCTTGGTCACCTCGATGCCGCGGGGGCAGGCCTCGGTGCAGTTGAAGACCGTGCGGCAGCGCCACACGCCCTCCTTGTCGTTGAGGATCTGCAGCCTCTGGTCGCCCGCCTCGTCCCGGCTGTCGAAGATGAACCGGTGCGCGTTGACGATCGCGGCGGGCCCGAAGTACTGACCGTCGTTCCAGAAGACCGGGCAGCTGCTCGTGCACGCGGCGCACAGGATGCACTTGGTGGTGTCGTCGAAGCGGTCCTTGTCGGCCTGGCTCTGGATGCGCTCGTGGGTCGGCTCGTGACCGGTGGTCACCAGGAACGGCATGATCTCGCGGTAGGAGTCGAAGAACGGCTCCATGTCGACGATCAGGTCCTTCTCGACCGGCAGACCCTTGATCGGCTCGATCGTGATCGGCTTGTCCGGGTTGACGTCCTTGACCAGGGTCTTGCACGCCAGCCGGTTCTTGCCGTTGATGCGCATCGCGTCCGAACCACACACCCCGTGGGCGCAGGAGCGGCGGAAGGACAGGGAGCCGTCCATGTCCCACTTGATCGTGTGCAGGGCGTCCAGGACGCGGTCGGTGCCGTGCACCGTGACCTCGTAGTCCTCGTAGTGCGACTCGGTGTCGAACTCGGGGTTGTAGCGCTCGATCCGCAGCGTGATCTGGAACGTGGGGACCTCGACCGCCTCGGCGATCGGCTTCTTGCTGGGTGCGTCGACGCTCATCAGTACTTGCGCTCCATCGGCTGGTAGCGGGTCACGTTGACCGGCTTGTAGTCGAGCCGGACCTTGTCGGTGAAGATGGACACCCCACGCTGCTCGTTCGCGCCGAGCGGCGTGCGGTAGGCCATCGTGTGGACCATGAAGTTCTCGTCGTCCCGCTTGGTGAAGTCCTCACGGAAGTGTCCGCCGCGCGACTCCTTGCGGGCCAGGGCGCCCAGGACGACGACCTCGGCGAGCTCGATCAGGAAGCCGAGCTCCACCGCCTCGAGCAGGTCGAGGTTGTAGCGCTTGCCCTTGTCCTGCACGACGACGTGCTGGTAGCGCTCCTTGAGCTGCTGCACCACCTCGAGGGCCTCGGTCATCGACTCCTCGGTGCGGAAGACCTGCACGTCGCGGTCCATGGTCTCCTGCAGCGTCCGGCGCAGGTCGGCCACCCGCTCGCCCTGCGCCCGACCGCGGATGTCCTCGAGCAGGTTGAGGGTGTGCTGCTCGGGGCTGCCCGGCATCTCGACCCAGGGGGCGTCCTGGGCGAACTTCGCCGCCGCGATGCCGGCCCGGCGCCCGAAGACGTTGATGTCGAGCAGGCTGTTGGTGCCGAGGCGGTTCGCGCCGTGGACGCTGACGCAGGCGACCTCTCCCGCGGCATACAGGCCGGGAACCGTCTCGGTGTTGTTGCGCAGGACCTCGGCGTCGGTGTTGGTCGGCACGCCGCCCATCGCGTAGTGCGCCGTCGGGTAGACCGGGATGGGCTCGGTGTAGGGCTCGACGCCGAGGTAGGTGCGGGCGAACTCGGTGATGTCCGGCAGCTTCGCGTCGATGTGGGCCGGCTCGAGGTGGGTGAGGTCGAGCAGCACGTAGTCCCGGTTCGGACCGCAACCGCGGCCCTCCCGGACCTCGTTGGCCATCGAGCGCGCGACGATGTCGCGGGGGGCGAGGTCCTTGATGGTGGGTGCGTAACGCTCCATGAAGCGCTCACCCTCGGAGTTGCGCAGGATGCCGCCCTCGCCGCGCGCCGCCTCCGACAGCAGGATGCCGAGCCCGGCCAGGCCGGTCGGGTGGAACTGGAAGAACTCGAGGTCCTCGAGGGGGAGCCCGCGCCGGAAGGCGATGCCCATGCCGTCACCGGTCAGCGTGTGCGCGTTGGACGTGGTCTTGAAGACCTTGCCCGCACCCCCGGTGGCGAGCACGACCGCCTTGGCCCGGAAGGAGTGGATCTCCCCAGTGGCCAGCTCATAGGCGATGACCCCCGCGACGGCCGGTTCGCCGCCGTGGGCCTCGCTCTCGGCGAGGACCAGGTCGAGGACGTAGAACTCGTTGTAGAACTCGACGCCCTGTTTGACGCAGTTCTGGTAGAGCGTCTGCAGGATCATGTGGCCGGTGCGGTCCGCTGCGTAGCAGGAGCGGCGCACGGCGGCCTCACCGTGGTTGCGGGTGTGCCCGCCGAACCGGCGCTGGTCGATCCGGCCCTCAGGGGTGCGGTTGAACGGAAGCCCCATCTTCTCCAGGTCGATGACGGCCTTGATGGCCTCGCGGCACATGATCTCCGCGGCGTCCTGGTCGACGATGTAGTCGCCGCCCTTGACCGTGTCGAAGGTGTGCCACTCCCAGTTGTCCTCCTCGACGTTGGACAGCGCGGCGCACATGCCGCCCTGGGCCGCACCGGTGTGCGAGCGGGTGGGGTAGAGCTTGGTGAGGACCGCGGTCCGGGCCCGCCCGGACGACTCGAGGGCGGCCCGCATGCCGGCGCCTCCGGCACCGACGATCACGACGTCATACTGGTGTGTCTGCATGCTCTCAATGCCTCACTTGGCTCAGGTCGCTCGGGTGGCTCAACGGCCGGTGCACTGCTGCAACGTGGAGTTCGGGTCGATGCACGGGTCGAAGGTGAAGATCACCAGGGTCCCCAGCACCATCACGAGGAGTGCGGACAGGAACAGCAGCGTCTTGAGGACCAGCCGCGTCGAGTCCCGCTCGGTGTAGTCGTTGATGATGGTCCGCACGCCGTTGACGCCGTGCAGCTCGGCGAGCCACAGCATCAGCAGGTCCCAGAACTGCCAGAACGGGCTGCTCCACTTGCCGGCCACGAAAGCGAAGTCGACCCCCTTGATGCCGTCGCCGGTCATCAGGTTGACGAAGAGGTGGCCGAAGACCAGGACGAGCAGCAGCACGCCCGAAGCGCGCATGAACAGCCAGGACCACAGCTCGAAGTTGCCGCGGCTGTGGGTGCGGCGCTCGTAGGGGGACTTCGTCGTCAGGTCGGTGACGACCGGGCCACGGTTGGAGTCGGCCGAGGTGGTGGTGCTCATGGGGACCAGTCCTTTCAGCCGAAGACGTGGGAGAGGTGGCGCCAGATGAAGGGGCCCATCGTGACGACCCAGAGGCCCACGACGACCCAGAACAGCCTGCGCTGGTTGCGGGTCGCCCAGGTGTTGGTGTCGACCAGGATGATGCGGATGCCGTTGTAGGCGTGGAAGACGACCGCCGCGACCAGACCGATCTCGCCGAACGCGACGACCGGGTTCTGGTAGGTACCGATGACCGTGTTGTAGGCCTCGGGGGAGACGCGCACGAGGGCGGTGTCCAGCACGTGGGCGAAGAGGAAGAAGAAGATGAGTACGCCGGCGATGCGGTGGGCGACCCACGACCACATGCCCTCTCGGCCCCGGTACAACGAGCCGGAGGCGGCCTTTGGCTGCACTGCCACGGTGCGTCCCTTTCCTGCGAGACGAAGGACGACCACGGTCCTCTCGCGGGGACGGTGTCGTCCGGATCGGCACAATGCTAGTGATGGGTCGGCCGCCACCGGCCCCGGGGTGGTCTCGCGTCCGTCAGTTGTGAGCAACGACTCACTGCGTCGTATGCCGTGCGCTACCGTCTCCGGCATGCCTGAGACGACGTCGGTCCGAGACCTCGAGGGGTTCTGGGCGGTCATCCCGGCGGGGGGTGCCGGCACGCGGCTGTGGCCGTTGTCCCGGGCCTCCTCACCGAAGTTCCTGCACGACCTGACGGGCACCGGACGCTCGCTGCTGCAGGACACGTGCGACCGGCTGGCGCCGTTGGTGGGCGGCAACCTGTTCGTCGTGACCGGGGCGCGGCACGCCGACGCGGTGCGGTCGCAGCTGCCCGGCCTGGCGCCCGAGGACCTCGTCGCCGAACCGTCCCCCCGCGACAGCATGCCGGCCATCGGTCTGGCCGCGGCGCTGCTCGAACGACGCGATCCCGAGGCGGTCATCGGGTCGTTCGCGGCCGACCACGTGATCGGCGAGCCGGAGGCGTTCCGTGGGTGTGTGCGGGAGGCGGTCGCGGTGGCCCGCACCGGCTACCTCGTGACGATCGGGATCGAGCCGGCCTACCCGGCGACCGGCTTCGGATACATCCACGTCGGCGACGGCCTGACCGTGCGTGGAGCGCCGCACGCGCGCCAGGTGTCGTCCTTCGTGGAGAAACCCGATGCCGAAACGGCTCGTGAATACCTCGAGACCGGTGAATACCGCTGGAACGCAGGAATGTTCGTGGTCAAGGCGAGCGTCTTGCTCGAGCTGCTCGCGCGCTACCAGCCGGACCTCGCCCAGGGGCTGCGCGACATCGCCAGCGACCCGGCGCGGCTCGACGAGCTCTGGCCCTCGCTCACCAAGATCGCGATCGACCACGCGGTGGCCGAGCCTGCTGCTGCGCAGGGCCGGGTGGCCGTGGTCCCGGGCACGTTCAGTTGGGACGACGTGGGCGACTTCGCTTCTCTCGCCGCGCTGCTCGCCGACACCGACGACGTGCCGGGCCTGAAGGTCCTCGGCGATCGCGACCTGGTGATCGCCCAGGACTCGACGGGGGTCGTGGCACCACGCTCGGGCCGGACCGTGGTCACCCTCGGCCTGGACGACGTGGTCGTCGTCGACACCCCGGACGCCCTGCTGGTGACCACCCGCGAACGGGCGCAGGACGTGAAGTCCGTGGTCGACATACTGCACCGGTCCGGCCGCACCGACCTGACCTGACCCGCCCGGCCCCGCCCCCGGCCACCCCAGTCCCTCCCGAGCCAGGGCGGCCGGAAGCGGGTCAGCAGCAGCGGGAGCGGATCGCGATGTCGGGCAACGGTCGGCCGTGGAGCTTCGCCGCGGTCTGTTCGACGTCGCGTAGGAACGACTCGCCGGTGTCGTAGAGCGTCTGCGGGGTGACGCCAAGGACCACGACACCCGCCCTCGTCAGGTCGGTGTCGGCCTCGACCGTGCGCTGCCAGTACTCCTCGCGCGCGTGGTAAGTGCGCGTAGGGGTCTCCACTTAACCGGAGTAGATTTGGCTCATGACGCTGCTCCGTGCTGGGCGCGACTACCCGCGGTCGGTCGGCGAGTTCCTGTCCTGGTTCGCTACGGACGCGGACTGCCGGGACTACCTGGCGTGGCTGCGCTGGCCCGAGGGCTTCCTGTGTGATGAATGCGGGGGCGGCGGTGGTTGGCAGCTGGGGGACGGCCGTTGGGAGTGCACCAGATGCTCGCATCGCACGTCGGTGACAGCGGGCACGATCTTCGATCGGACCCGCACGCCGTTGACGGTGTGGTTTCACGCGTGCTGGTCGTTCGCGGCCGCCAAGGACGGCATCTCGGCGCAGGATCTGCAGCGCACGCTGCAGATCGGCTCGTACCAGACCGCGTGGGCGATGTTGCACCGGCTGCGGCAGGTGCTGATCCGGCCCGGTCGAGAGCTGCTGTCTGGGCAGGTCGAGGTGGACGAGACCTACATCGGCGGCGAGGAGGCCGGACTGGCCGGCGGCCGGGCCAAGGGCAAGAAGGCGCTGGTCGCCGTTGCGGTGGAAGTCAACCCGTCCAAGGGGTTCGGACGGTGCCGAATGCGGATCATCCCGGACGGTTCGGCCGCGACCCTGCACCCGTTCATCACCGACAACATCGCCCCTGGCTCCACGGTGGTCACCGACGGATGGAACGGCTACCTAGGTATCGACAAGATCGGCTACGTCCATGACCGGCGCAGCCAGCGTGCCGCCAAGGCCCTGGGCGAGGACATCGGCAAGCTGCTGCCTGGAGTGCACCGAGCGGCGTCGCTGGTCAAGCGGTGGCTGCTGTCCACCCACCAGGGCGCCGTCGACATCGACCATCTGCCCAGCTACCTGGACGAGTTCTGCTTCCGCTTCAACCGCCGTCGCTCACGCAGCCGTGGCCTGGTCTTCCTGCGTGTGCTCCAGCTGGCCGTTGGCCACGACCCGGTCCGCTACCGGCAGCTGATCAAGCGGCCGCGGCCACGCACGGTGCCGCCACGTCCGCCCGGAGCGACCGGTCACCCACCCAGTATCGACCGGCCCCGCGCCACCAGGCCCTGGCGAGGGCACAACCAGCACGGCTCCGGTTAAGTGGAGACCCCTAAGTGCGCGAATGCACCTGTATGGCGAGCGCCACCTCCCGCACGTAGCCGTCCGGGACGCGCACGGAACCGCCCGGCAGCACCAGCCTCGTGTTGAGGCAGACATGCGGCAGGACGTTGCTGCCGTCGAAGAGCTCGCCGAGCACCGCCTCGGGCCTCGACCATGCGCCGCGCTCGAAGGCGGCCACGCCCTGGGATACGCCCAGGGTGTGGTTGCGGCGGGCGTAACGCGGCTCGCGGTGGACGTCCCTCGGGCGGGTGAGCCCCTGCTGGAGGACCGCGAGGGTCAGGGCCATCTGGTCCTCGGTGTCGGGGATCTCCCAGGACGCCGCGTCAAGGAGGCACCGCGAGGGCGTCGTGACGGGGATGGCAGCACACACGCGATAGGTGGCGAAGGCGCGGTCAGAGCGCCGGACGTGCGTCTCCTCGTGTCGCTTGGGCCAGTCGCGGGTAGACCAGCTGCCAGGTGTGAGCGAGTCGATGTCGCACCGCCTTGGGGCGCCAACCCCTGTCACGCAGTTGGCGGCGCGTCGCGAGTCCGACCTGGCCCGGCACCCGGGGGAACTCGCGCTCGTGAGGTTGCCGCCCCTGGTCGGCGGTCGGTGCTGCGTCGCTGGCAGGCGGCCTGGTCGTCATACCGCTCACTCTGGTCCCGGCGACCGGTGGTGGTGCTCCCGCAGCGGTCCCCGTGGATGGGGCGATGACGGGCCGACCCCTTGGGGACAACCGTCCGTCCCGTGTGGAATCTTCGCGAGGTTTGGTGCTCTCTCAGGGGCCGAAACCTCGCGATGATTCCTCGCGGGGTCAGCGGTAGCCGCGGGCCTGGAGCTCGTAGAGCTCGGCGTAGCGACCACGGGCGGCGATCAGCTCCTCGTGGGTGCCCGCCTCGAGGACGCGCCCCTGGTCGAGGACGACGACGAGGTCGGCGCTCGCGACGGTGGAGAAGCGGTGGGTCACCAGGAGGGTGACCGAACCCCGTGCTCCCGCCTCGCGCGCGGCCTCGGCATAGCGCTCGAACAGCGCGTGCTCGGTCGCCGCGTCCAGGGCGGCCGTGGGTTCGTCGAGCACCAGCAGCAGCGGGGTCTGACGCATCAGACCGCGTGCGATGGCGACGCGTTGCCACTGCCCACCGGACAGACCCACGCCGTCCTGCCAGGTGGTGCCCAGCTGCGTGTCCAGCCCCTCCGGCAGAGCCTCGAGCAGGTCGTCGCCGGCGCCGAGGTGCACCGCCTCGAGCACGCGCGCGTGGTCGTCGACGCGCGGCAGGTCTCCGATCCCGATCGACTCCTGCGCCACCAGCTCGAACCGGGCGTGGTCCTGGAAGGCGCCTGAGACGCGGCCGCGCCAGGCTGTGAGGTCGAGGTTCGTCAGTGGCGTGCCGTCGACCCGCACCACGCCTTCGGTGGGCTCGTGCATCCCCGTCAACAGCTTGACCAGGGTCGACTTGCCGGCGCCGTTCTCGCCGACCAGCGCGACGATCGAACCGGCAGGCAGGTCGAGCGTGACGTTGCGCAGGGAACGCTCCGATGTGCCGTCGTAGGAGAAGCTCACCCCCTCGACCCGGATCCCGCTGTGCAGCACCTCCGGAGGCTCACGCCGCCCCTGGTGCTCGCGCGCCACCGTGTCCGCGTATTCCTGCAGCCACAGGAACCGGCGGACGTTGCGCACCATCTTGGTCAGCTGCTGGCTGGTGTTGCGCAGCACGACCACGGTCATCTGCAGCCGCTGCACCATCATCACCGCGAGGGCCACCGTGCCCGGGTTCACCACGCCCCGTATGGCGTCTCGCACCATCCAGGCGATCACCACCGCTGCGACGCCGAAGAAGACGAGGGACTCGACCCCCTGGACCAGGCCGGTGCGCAGCTGGGCTCCGACGATCGGGCGGCGCCACCCGGCGACGGACTCACGCAGCAGGTCGCGGACCGTCTGGCGGGTGCCGAAGACGCGCAGCTCGGCGCTCGGTGTCGCGCCGGTCACCAGGTCGACGAGGTGCCCGGTGCGGCGCGAGGGCTCGGCCGCCCGCTGCTCGCCCTCCTTGTCCCACCGGACGGTCCAGCGGGTCAGCAGCAGGCCGGGCACCGCGATCAGCGTCACGATGGCCAGGCGCGCGTCGGCAGTCACCGCGACGATGATCGTCCCGCCGGCGAAGACCAGGTTGTTGACGGTGTTGAGCAGAAGGTTGAACGACTGGCCGAGGGTGCCCTGCTGGTCGCGCAGGACCTGCAGCTCGTCCTGGTAGCGCGCCGACTCGAGGTGGTCGAGCGTGGGGATGCCGGCGGTGATCCGCGCGATCCGCGCGTCGAACTCGAAGCCCACCCGCTCGAGCTGCATCACCCTGGCGTGCGTGCCGACCAGCTGCAGGCCCATGTTCAGCGCGATCGAGGCGACCATGCCGACGGCGCCGACGACGAGCCGTCCCTGCTCGTTCTTGATCAGGCCGTCCACCAGGAAGGCGAGAAAGAGCGGCTGCAGCATGATCAGGCCCTTGCCCAGGGTCTCGAGCATGGCGGCCACCGACTGCCACGGGCTGAGGCGGAACGACATGGCGGTGACGAGCCAGACCGCCCGCAGGAACTCACGCACTCAGATCGTCCTCCTCGTGCGCGGTGGCATGGTCCGAGTCGTGGGGGGAGCCGCCGTGATGGTCACCGCACTCGGTGAACCGAGCGGCCTGCAGTCTGAACATCTGCGCGTAGGGGCCCTCGGCTCGCATCAGCTCCTCGTGGCTGCCGTCCTCGACGACCCGTCCTTCGTCGACGACGACGATGCGGTCGGCGTGCCGGACGCTGGACAGCCGGTGGCTGACCAGGATGCTCGTCATTCCGTGGGTGACCTCGAGGAAGCGGTCGAACAGCTCCTTCTCGGCGCGGACGTCGAGCGCCGCTGTGGGCTCGTCCAGCACCAGGACCCCGGCACCGCGATCGAGCGCCGAGAACGCACGCGCCAGGGCGACCCGCTGCCACTGGCCGCCGGAGAGGTCCTGGCCGTGGTCGTACTCGGCGGACAGCACCGTGCCCCACCCCTGCGGGAGGCGCTTCAGCAGCGGCGTGCCCGACGCCTCGTCGAGCGCTCGCGACAGTGCGCGTGAGCTCTCCGGACCGTCGTCGGCACCGAGCAGCACGTTGTCGCGCAACGAGAGCTGGTAGCGCACGAAGTCCTGGAAGATCACCGCCACCCGGCGCCGGGTGGCGTCGTCGGCCATCGGGTTGCGACCGTCGATGCGCACGGTGCCGGAGTCGGGGGCGTAGAGACCGCACAGCAGCTTGATCAGGGTGGACTTGCCCGCGCCGTTGACCCCGACCACGCCGAGTGACTGGCCGGCCGGGACGCGCAGGTCGAGCCCCGAGAAGACCTGGTCCTCCCGCGTGGGGTAGCCGAAGGAGACGTCATCCAGCACGATCTCTGCGGGGGCGACCTGCGTGACCTCGTCGGCCGTCGGGACCTCTCCGGGGGCGCCGGGAAGGTCCGGTCCAGGTCGGCTTCGCGCCATTCCGAGCTCGCCGCGCAGCTGCGCCAGCTGCGCGACGACGGCGGTGTTGCGCGCGACATACATCTGCATGTCCCCGACCGGTCCGAAGTTCTCCAGCTGGGGGATGGCCTGCGCCATCGTGACCAGGCCCGCGACCGACAGCGCCCCGGTCCACGCCTCGCGACCGAGCAGGGCGAAGGCACCGGCGTTGACCAGGAGCATGACCAGCGTCGCCCACCCGACGGGTCCGAGCGTGCGGTTGCGGTTGGACCAGACCAGCTGCATCGCGGCCAGCCAGGTGCGGCGGTAGCGGGCGGCGAGGAAGTCGCTGAGGCCGAACAGGCGCACCTCCTTGGCGAAGGAGCGGTCCATCAGCAGGCTGCGCAGGTAGGCCGCCTTGCGCCGGTCGTTGCCGGTGACGTCGAGCAGGTTGTCGGTGGCGCTGTCCATCCACCGGCGGAAGGTGCGGGACAGCAGCAGCCACGCGCCCACGAGCAGCAGCGGCGCCCACCAGCTCCACGTCAGGAGCACGCCGAGCGCCCCCAGACCGGTCAGCCGGACGAGCAGCAGCTGCCACGTCGAGAGGACACCCTGCATGAAGCTCCAGTCACGTGACGCGGTGACCAGACCCTCGAGCTGGGAGGTCTTCTCCGGGTCCTCGAGGTGAGCGATCCCGTGCGGTGCGAGCGCCGTCTCGGCGAGCAGGTCGAAGACCAGCACGAGGTAGCGGGCGGACAGGGCGTTGGCGCAGGCCTCCATCCCCACCTGGCACACGGGGGCCAGCACGAACAGCACCCCGACGAGCACCATGAGCCGCCAGGTCTCGCTGGCGGCCTGGCTGCCCGGCCCCTGGCGGTAGGCCTCGGCGAAGGAGCCCACGAGGTGCCCCGACACGACGAGGAGCGACACGGTGGCGGCCGCACTGAGCAGCGTCAGGAGGAGGCACAGGACCACGTACACGGGAGAGGCTCGCCACAGCAGGCGCGCGTGCAGCACGAGGCGGCGCGATGACGACATTCCTGGGCCCTGATCCCTTCCCCTGGCGACCGCTTCATCGTGCCCCATGCCACGTCGCCCGACCGGCGCTAGACGAGTTCTTTACCATCTCCAGACCTTTGCGACTCCGGATCGTGTCCAAGCGGGGGACAGCCGGGCGCGAGCGGCTCACACAGGCACCGACGGGGCAGCCGTGACCTGCCGCACGACCCGGTCCGGGAGGACGGCAGGGCCAGTAGGCTCGCCGACATGCCTGACGGTCCCACCGGTGCCCCGGACGACGACGTCGCCCGCAGCGAGTCCGGACTCCCCATCCAGCCCCTGTATGACGCGTCGTCGCTGTCCGGGTTCGACCCGCAGGAGGCGCTGGGCGCCCCCGGCCAGTACCCCTACACGCGGGGCGTCTACCCGACGATGTACACCGGCCGGCCCTGGACGATGCGCCAGTACGCCGGCTTCGGCACGGCCAAGGAGTCCAACGAGCGCTACCACCAGCTGGTCGGCGCCGGCACGGGCGGGCTGTCGGTCGCGTTCGACCTGCCGACCCAGATGGGCTACGACTCGGACGAGGCGATCGCGCACGGCGAGGTCGGCAAGGTCGGCGTGGCGATCGACAGCCTCGACGACATGCGCACCCTGTTCCACGGCCTGCCGCTGGACCAGGTCTCCACCTCGATGACGATCAACGCGCCGGCCTCGACGCTGCTGCTGCTCTACCAGCTCACCGCGGAGGCCGAGGGGATCCGCGCCGACCAGCTCACGGGGACCATCCAGAACGACGTGCTCAAGGAGTACATCGCCCGCGGCACCTACATCTACCCGCCGAAGGAGTCGCTGCGCCTCATCAGCGACATCTTCGGCTACTGCCGGGCCGAGCTGCCCCGGTGGAACACGATCTCGATCAGCGGCTACCACATGGCCGAGGCCGGGGCGACGCCGGCGCAGGAGATCGCCTTCACCCTCGCCAACGCGAAGGAGTACGTGCGCGCGGCACTGTCGGCCGGCCTGTCCGTCGACGACTTCGCTCCTCGGCTGTCGTTCTTCTTCGTGGCGCGGACGACGCTCCTCGAAGAGGTCGCCAAGTTCCGGGCGGCCCGGCGGATCTGGGCGCGGGTGATGAGGGAGGAGTTCGGCGCCCGCAACCCGAAGTCGATGATGCTGCGCTTCCACACCCAGACCGCGGGCGTCCAGCTGACGGCCCAGCAGCCCGAGGTCAACATGGTCCGGGTGGCGTTGCAGGGCCTCGGCGCAGTGCTCGGCGGGACACAGTCGCTGCACACCAACTCCTACGACGAGGCGATCGCGCTGCCCACGGCCAAGGCCGCCCGGCTCGCGCTGCGCACCCAGCAGGTCATCGCCTACGAGACCGACGTGACCAAGACCGTCGACCCGTTCGCCGGCTCCTACGTGGTGGAGTCGATGACCGACGACCTCGAGGGGGAGATCCTCGCGCTGATGCAGGCCGTCGAGGACCGCGGCGGCGCGGTCGCGGCCATCGAGCAGGGGTTCCAGAAGGAGGAGATCGAGCGGAGCGCCTACCGGGTCGCGCTCGAGATCGACCACGGTGAGCGCACCGTCGTCGGCCTCAACAAGTACACCGTCCCCGAGGAGGAGCCCTACGAGCCGCTGCGGGTCGACCCCGCGATCGAGGCGGAGCAGGGCGAGCGCTTGGCCGCCTTGCGCAAGGACCGCGACGGTGACGCCGTGCAACGCGCCCTGGACCGGATGCGCGCGGCCGCATCCGGCACCGACAACGTCCTGCTTCCGATGCGCGAGGCCCTCGCCGCCCGCGCCACCGGGGGCGAAGTGGCCCACGCCCTGCGCGACGTGTGGGGCCTCTACGTCCCCCGCGACGCGTTTTGAGCCTGGTGGGACGTCGGCGGGGCGGCCGCTCCGTCGTCTCGGCGGTCGCGGTCCTGCTCGTCGCCCTTGTCGCGCTCTGGATCAGCGGTGGCCTGAGCAGCGCCGGCGACGGCCCTGGCTCGCCGAGCGGGACCAGTCAGCAGCAGGACGCCCACCACAGCGGGCAGGGCACCATCGGCACGATCGCGTATGCCGCGCTGCCACCCCAGGCGCGCGAGACCATCGACCTGATCGACCGGGGCGGGCCCTACCCCTACCGCCAGGACGATGGGGTCTTCGGCAACCGGGAGGGGCTCCTGCCGCAGGCGCCGAGCGGCACCTACCGTGAGTACACGGTGGAGACACCGGGATCGGACGACCGCGGAGCACGCCGGCTGATCAAGGCGAGGGACGGCACCCTCTACTACACGGACGACCACTACCAGTCCTTCGAGCAGGTTCGACGATGAGCGGCGACGACGGTCGGCCAACGGGAGCGCAGCGAGGCGCGGATGACCAAGGAGCGCGACGGTCGGGCACGACACCGCAGCAGTGGGTGGTGCTCGACCAGGTGCTCGCGGGAGCGCGGCCGGGCACGGTCCTGCGCGGGGACGACGGATCGGGAGACGCGGCGGACCGAGCCGCGCAGCTGGGGCGCCGTGCCGGCTGGTCGGTCGTGCTCCTCGACACGACCGGTGCCCTGGACAAGGCAGCCCTGCTCGACCGCTGCCAGCAGGCGTTCGGCTTCCCGGAGTGGTTCGGTCACAACTGGGACGCGCTCGCCGATAGCCTCTCCGAGGTCGAGCACCCGGTCGGCACGTTGGTGCTGTGGACCGGATGGGACGGGCTGGCGCGGGCGGACGCACCCGCCTTCGGGACGGCCGTCGAGGTGCTGACCGAGCGCGCTGCGAGCGCCGTTGCCCGGCCTTTCGCCGTTCTGCTGGTCGCTCCGGGACAGCAGGGTTGACCGAGGCGCCGCCCCTGCGCCGGTAGGCTGTCGGGTCGTGGCCTCCCCCGACTTGATCGCGTCCCTCGTTGCTGCCGTCGACTCCCGGCAGGACGAGCTGGTCGCGTGGCGCAGGGACCTGCACACCCACCCCGAGCTGTCCTGGCGCGAGACCCGCACGACCTCCTTCGTCTCGAGCCGGCTGGCGGCAGCGGGTATCCGGGTCCGTCCTCTGCCGGGCACCGGGCTGATCGCCGAGGTGGGTGCGCAGGAGCCTGCCCACCGGGTGGCGCTGCGTGCCGACCTGGACGGGCTGCCGGTGCCCGAGCGCACCGGCCTGGCCTGGGCCTCGCAGACGCAGGACGTCTGCCACGCCTGTGGCCACGACGTGCACACCGTCGCCGTACTCGGCGCCGGGCTGGCGTTGCAGGAACATGCGGAGGCCTTGCGCGAGAAGGGGATCGGGGTACGGCTCATCTTCCAGCCGGCGGAGGAGGTTATCCCGGGCGGCGCGCACACCGTGCTGGAACAGGGCGGCCTCTCGGGGGTCGACCGCGCCCTCGCGGTGCACTGCGACCCGACCATCGACGTCGGCCAGGTCGGCCTGGTCGAGGGGCCGGTGACGGCGGCCGCCGACTCCGTGACCGTCACCCTCTCGGGCAAGGGCGGGCACACCTCGCGCCCGCACCTGACCCAGGACCTCACCTACGCGCTCGCCAAGGTGGTCACCGATGTGCCCGCCGCGCTGTCGCGGCGGCTGGATCCCCGGGCCGGGGCCGCGCTGGTGTGGGGGACGATTCACGCGGGAGGTGCCTCGAACGTCATACCTGCCTCGGGGCAGGCGACCGGCACCCTGCGGATGCTGGACGCCGAGGCGTGGGCATCCACCGGCACGCTGATCGAGGACCTGGTCCACGAGGTGGTTGCACCGTATGGCGTGTCCGCACAGGTCGAGCACGTGCGCGGCGTCCCGCCGGTCGTCAACGACGACGCCGTGGTGGCGACGCTACGTGCCGCAGCAGCGGCGGCCCTGGATCCCGGAGCGGCCGTCCCGACCCGGCAGTCGCTCGGGGGCGAGGACTTCGGGTGGTACCTCACCGGCGCCTCTGGTGCTTCCGGCGCACTGGTGCGGCTGGGTACCCGCACTCCCGGTGGGCCGACCTACGAGCTGCACCAGGGCGACCTGGTGGTCGCCGACCGTGCGGTCCTGGTGGCGGCCCGGTTGCTGGCGGCCGCCTGCGCGGTGGGCGGGCCCACCGGTACCCGTAAGTAACGGTTGGGACAACAGGTCGCCCTGCGGCAGACAGCATCCCACCTGGCGAGATATTCTCTGCCGAGATTGCGCCCCGGAGGGCGCGACCAGCGCCGGCACACGGCCTGACCATGGTGGTCGGATACCGTCCGGTGCTTCACGACGTGGATGAATGGAGACGCTTGTGCGTTCGGTCATGAAGGTGGCGGCAACAGTCGCCCTGGTGGGGCTCACGGTGAGTGCCTGCGGAAGCAAGCCCACGGACAGCTCGAGCACGACGCCGGCCGGTGGCAGCACCGGCAACGCGGGTGCCACGAGTGCCGCCCCGGCTGCCACCGGCGGGGGCAGCACGCAGGCGAGCGGCAAGGCGCTGCAGGCGTGCATGGTCCTGGACACGGGCGGCGTCGACGACCGCTCGTTCAACCAGTCGTCCTGGGCCGGACTGCAGGAGGCCAACAAGTCCAACCCCAACATCAAGATCAGCTACGTCCCGTCGAACAGCTCCAACGACTACGTCCCCAACCTCAACGCCGAGGTCAAGAAGGGGTGTGACACCGTCCTGGCGGTCGGTGGCCTGATGGCAGACGCCGTGAAGAAGACCGCGGCCAAGAACCCCAAGACGCACTTCGGCCAGATCGACGCGCCCTCCAGCGGCACGAACGTCTACGGTCTGCAGTACAACACCGCGGAGGCGGCGTTCCTCGCCGGCTACCTGGCGGCGGGCATGACCAAGTCGGGCAAGGTCGCCACCTTCGGCGGCCTCAACATCCCGCCGGTCACCATCTACATGGACGGCTTCTGGGAGGGCGTGCAGTACTACAACAAGGCCAAGGGCAAGAACGTGCAGGTCCTCGGCTGGAACGAGAAGAACCAGAAGGGCGGCACCTTCGCCAACTCGTTCACCGACCAGAACAAGGGCAAGCAGATCAGCCAGGCCTTCGCTCAGCAGGGGGCCGACATCGTCTTCCCCGTCGCCGGCGGCACGGGGCTGGGCGCCGGTGCGGCCGCGCAGAGCTCGGGCGGCAAGGTCAGCGTGATCTGGGTCGACACGGACGGCTGCATCAGCGCCAAGCAGTACTGCCAGTACATCCTCACCAGCGCGACCAAGAACCTCGCGGACTCGGTGGCGCAGTACGTCGAGAAGGGTGCCGACGGCACGCTCCCCACCGGCAACTACATCGGCGACCTGAAGAACGAAGGTGTCGGCCTTGCGCCCTATCACGAGTTCGACAGCAAGGTCCCGGCAGACCTGAAGAAGGAGGTCGACCAGGTCAAGGCCGACATCATCTCCGGCAAGATCAAGATCACCTCGCCGGCGCAGCCCAAGGAGTAAGCCGCAAGGAGTAGTCTGCGTCGGTCTGCGGCCAGGGGGGCTCCCCGCCCCCCTGGCCGCTGTGTCACCTGTCAACGGAGAAACGTGTGAAGCTCGAGCTGAGAGGCATCACCAAGCGCTTCGGCTCCCTGGTCGCCAACGACCAGATCGACCTGGTGGTCGAGCCTGGGGAGATCCATGCGCTGCTCGGCGAGAACGGAGCCGGCAAGAGCACGCTGATGAACGTGCTCTACGGGCTCTACCAGCCCGACGAGGGCGAGATCCTCGTCGACGGCGAGCCGGTCACGTTCTCCGGCCCGGGGGACGCGATGCGCGCGGGGATCGGGATGGTGCACCAACACTTCATGCTCGTGCCCGTCTTCACCGTCGCCGAGAACGTCAGCCTGGGCCACGAACGCACCAAGATGTTCGGGCTGCTCGACCGGCGCCGGGCGCGGCGCGAGGTCACCGAGGTGTCCAAGCGCTACGGCCTCGACGTGCCGCCGGACGCACTGGTCGAGGACCTGCCGGTCGGGGTCCAGCAGCGGGTGGAGATCATCAAGGCCCTCGTGCGTGACGCCAAGGTGCTCATCCTCGACGAGCCGACCGCCGTGCTCACCCCGCAGGAGATCGACGACCTGATCACCGTGATGAAGGCACTCCGGGAGGCCGGCACCTCCATCGTGTTCATCAGCCACAAGCTGCGCGAGGTGCGCGAGGTCGCGGACAAGATCACCGTCATCCGGCGCGGCAAGGTGGTCGGCCAGGCCTCGCCGGAGTCGTCCGCCGCCGAGCTGGCCTCGATGATGGTGGGCCGACCGGTGAAGCTGACCATCGACAAGGACCTCGCCACGCCGGGCGAACCGGTGCTGGAGGTGGCCGACCTGCGCGTGCTCGACGCGGACGGCCAGGTGCAGGTCGACGACGTCTCGCTCACCGTGCGGGCCGGCGAGATCTACGCCATCGCGGGGGTCCAGGGCAACGGCCAGACCGAGCTGACCGAGGCCCTCGTCGGACTGGCCCGCGCGACGCACGGGTCGATCCGCTTGGACGGCAAGGACATCACCCGGACCGCGGTCAACGACATCCTGCACAGCGGTGTCGGCTACGTGCCCGAGGACCGGATGCACGACGGTCTCGTCGGCAGCTTCACGCTTGCGGAGAACTTCGTGCTGGACACCTACAACCAGCCGCCGTTCGGCGACCGCGGCACGCTGGACCTGCGGGCCATCCGCAAGAACGCCCAGCAACGTATCGAGGAGTTCGACGTGCGCACGCAGTCCGCGCGGGCGGAGGCGTCCACGCTGTCGGGCGGCAACCAGCAGAAGGTGGTGCTCGCCCGGGAGCTGTCCCGTCCGCTGCGCCTGCTGGTGGTGGCCCAGCCCACCCGCGGCCTCGACGTCGGTTCGATGGAGTTCGTCCACCGCCGGATCGTGGAGGAACGGGACAAGGGCACCGCCGTGGTGCTGATCTCGACCGAGCTGGACGAGGTCCTCGGACTCGCCGACCGCATCGGCGTGATGTATCGCGGCAAGATCATCGGCGAGCTGCCGGCCGGTTCCTCAGCGCAGGAGATCGGCCTGCTGATGGCCGGGTCGACCTCGGTGGACGAACCCGCCGCCAGCACGAGCGCAAGGGAGGACCTATGAGGAGCCCCACGAAGTTCTCCGCTTCCCTGCCACCCCACGAAGTTCTCCACTCCGCCCCGACACTTCGCGGGGGCCCCGGCCTCCGATGCTTCGGGGGGGCTACGGAATGACGCAGGAAAAGCCTCCCACCGGGCCCATCGGGCCGAGCGACGCGACCGAACCCGCCGACGGGGCCAGCCCGGCCCAGGGCGCAATGTCCACGCAGACGGAGCCGCCCGACGACTCCGCCGGGCCGGGGTCGGAGAGCGGCAAGGGAGCCGGCAGCCGGATGGGGAGGATGCTGCACGGGGACAACCCGGTGCTGCTCACCTTCCTCGCCCTCGTCCTGGCCGGCCTCGTCGGGGCGGTGCTGATCGCGATCGGCGACCCCGCCACCCGTGCGGCCTCCAAGTACTTCTTCGCGGCGCCGCTGGACACCGTCTCGGCGGCCCTGAAGGCAGTGGGCAACGCCTACCTGGCGCTTTTCGAGGGATCGGTCGTGGATCCGTCGTCGTTCGCCAGCGGCAGCGCGACCGCGATCCTCGGGCCCATCTCGGAGACGTTGGTCAACGCGACCCCGCTGATCCTCGGTGGCCTCTCGGTCGCGCTCGCCTTCCGCGCGGGCCTGTTCAACATCGGCGGCCAGGGGCAGATCATCATCGGCGCGGTCTTCGCCGGCTACGTCGGCTTCGCGTGGGACCTGCCGGTCGTGGTGCACGTGCTGGTGGCCCTGGCGGCCGGCACCCTCGGTGGTGCGCTCTGGGGCGGCATCGCCGGATGGCTGAAGGCGCGCACCGGCGCCCACGAGGTCATCACCACGATCATGCTCAACTACATTGCGTTCAACTTGCTCGCGTTCCTGCTCGGCACCCCGGGCTTCCAGGCGCCGCCGTTCGGGCAGGCGATCTCCAACCCGGTCGAGGGCAATGCCCGCTTGCCGCACCTGTTGGGTGGTGACCTGCGGGTGCACGCCGGACTGCTGATCGCGCTGCTCGCGGCGCTGGGCTGCTGGTGGCTGCTTGACCGCAGCACGTTGGGCTTCCGGCTGCGCGCCGTCGGCGCCAACCAGAACGCCGCACGCACCGCGGGAATGCACGTCGAGCGCAGCTACGTCGCGGTCATGCTCATCGCCGGTGGGCTGTGCGGGCTGGCCGGCTGCGCGCAGATCCTCGGCACCAACCCGGCCATCACGCAGGACATCGACGCCGGGATCGGCTTCGACGCGATCACCGTCGCGTTGCTCGGCCGGGGCAAGCCCGGCGGCACCGTCCTGGCAGGCCTGCTGTTCGGCGCGTTGCGCGCGGGCAGCGTGACGATGCTGTCGGTCACCGGCACCCCGGTCGACCTCGTGCAGGTCGTCCAGGCCCTGATCGTCATGTTCATCGCCGCGCCGGCCCTGGTGCAGGCGGTCTTCCGGGTCCGCGCCCGCGGCGGCGTGGGCCAGGTCCTCGCGAAGGGATGGAACGGATGAGTCACCCCACACAGCCACCCCACGAGGTTCTCCGCTCGCAAGCTTGCTCCGGTACCTCTCGGGGACCCCGGCCTCCCGTGCTTCCCGGGGGCAGCCCGGGCCTCCGCAACTCCGCGGGGACCCCGGCATGAGCGCCGTCGAGCTGGCCACACCGTCGGGCGGAGACCCCGACCAGGACGACCTCGTCGTCGTCAAGAAGGTCGTCCGACGCACCAGCACGAAGCGCCGGGTCATCACCGGCGTGCTCATGGTCGCCCTCGGGGTGCTGTGCGTGCTGGGTCTGGGTCTCGGCGCCCACCCGGGAGTGTCGGCGACGTTCCAACTGGGGCAGCCCGACGCGGCCATCGGCGTGCCCAACCTGGTGCTCCCGGCGCGGACCGCCATCGTCGTGCTCGGCGTCCTGATCATCCTGCTCGGCCTGTGGCAGGCCGTCCGAGGCTTCGGTCGTCGCGCGATGCGGTGGGTCGGAGTCGTCGCGGGCGTCGCGTTCATCTTCTCCTTCCTGTGCTGGGCCGCCACCGGCCAGGAGGGCGGCGCCAGCATCGACCTGGTCGGGCTGCTCTCGCAGTCCATCTTCCTGGCGACACCCCTGATCCTGGGTGCCCTGGCCGGCATCCTCTGTGAGCGCTCCGCGGTCATCAACATCGCCATCGAGGGGCAGATGCTCACCGGAGCGTTCGCCGGCGCGCTGGCGGGCTCGATGGCACACAACCTCGGCGTCGGGCTGATCGCCGCGATGATCGCCGGCGGGCTGATGGGCGCGCTACTCGCCGTCTTCGCGATCCGCTACGTCGTCAACCAGATCATCCTGGGTGTCGTCATCAACGTCCTCGCCCTCGGTCTCACGGGCTTCATCTACGACGCGCTGATGCAGCCCAACCAGGACAGCCTGAACAACCCCGGCTTCTTCTCCCCGATCAAGATCCCGGTCCTCGGCGACATCCCGATCCTCGGACCGTTGCTGTTCGACGCCAACATCATCGTCTACCTGATGTACCTGCTGATCATCGTCATCGACGTGGCGCTGCTGCGGACCCGCTGGGGCCTGCGCACCCGCGCCGTGGGGGAGCATCCCAAGGCCGCCGACACCGTCGGCATCAACGTGCTGCGCACCCGCTACCGCAACGTCATCCTCGGTGGCTGCGTCGCCGGCCTCGGTGGCGCGTTCCTCACCATCGGCGCGGTCGGGTCGTTCACCAAGGACATCTCCTCCGGCAAGGGGTTCATCGCCCTGGCCGCGGTGATCTTCGGGGGCTGGTCGCCGCGTGGTGCGCTGGGCGCCGCCTTGCTCTTCGGGTTCGCCGACGCCCTCGGCACGCTGCTGTCCTTCATCTCGGCTCCGGTCGCGATCCCGTCCAGCTTCCTGGCGATGCTGCCCTACCTGGCCACGATCTTCGCAGTGGCCGGGCTGGTGGGACGGGTCAAGGCGCCCGCTGCCGATGGCGAGCCCTACACCAAGGAGTGAGTCGTGTCGGACCAGCGGCAGCACGTTCAGGACTCCGCGATGGCAGCCGAGCAGGCGGGCATCGACTGGGAGGTCCTGCGCGACAAGGCGATCGAGCTCATGGGACGCGCCTACGCGCCATACTCGAAATATCCGGTCGGCGTCGCCGGGCTCGTCGATGACGGGCGCGTGGTGGCCGGCTGCAACGTCGAGAACGCGGCCTACGGCGTCGCGCTGTGCGCCGAGTGCGGCATGGTCTCGGATCTCGTCGCCGGCGGTGGCGGCCGGCTCGTCGCCGTCGCCTGCGTCAACGTGGACGGCGCGGCGATCATGCCGTGCGGACGGTGCCGTCAGCTGCTCTGGGAGCACGGCGGCCCGGAGTGCCTGCTCCTGACGCCGGAAGGCGTGCAGCCGATGACGCAGGTGCTGCCCCAGGCGTTCGGAGTGTCCGACCTCGACGAGGTCTACGAGGGGCGTGAGGCATGACCGAAGTCTTCGACGCCGTCGACGTGATCCGGGCCAAGCGCGACCGGCAGAGCCTCTCCGCCGGGCAGATCCACTGGGTGGTCGACGCCTACACGCGCGGGGTCGTGGCAGACGAGCAGATGTCTGCACTGGCCATGGCGATCCTGTTGAACGGCATGGATCGGGACGAGATCTCCCGATGGACCGCGGCGATGATCGCCTCGGGCGAGCGAATGGACTTTTCCCGACTGTCTCGCCCCACCAGCGACAAGCACTCGACGGGAGGCGTCGGCGACAAGATCACCCTCCCGCTCGCACCGCTCGTCGCGGCCTGCGGCGTTGCCGTGCCGCAGCTGTCCGGCCGCGGGCTCGGCCACACCGGCGGCACCCTCGACAAGCTGGAGTCCGTCCCCGGGTGGTGCGCCTCGCTGTCGAACGAGGAGATGATGCGCCAGCTCGAGGAGGTGGGCGCGGTGATCTGCGCGGCTGGCGACGGTCTCGCCCCGGCCGACAAGCGACTGTATGCCCTGCGTGACGTGACCGGCACGGTCGAGGCGATCCCGTTGATCGCCAGCTCGATCATGAGCAAGAAGATCGCCGAGGGCACCGGGGCACTGGTGCTCGACGTCAAGGTGGGGTCTGGCGCGTTCATGAAGGACACCGAGTCCGCGCGCGAACTGGCCCGGACCATGGTCGGACTCGGTCAGGACGCCGGCCTCACCACGGTCGCGTTGCTCACCAACATGCAGACACCACTCGGACTGACGGCGGGCAACGCGCTGGAGGTGCGCGAGTCGGTCGAGGTGCTGGCGGGCGGCGGACCACCGGACGTCGTGGAGCTGACCGTCACGCTGGCGCGGGAGATGCTCGCCGCGGCCGGACGTGACGACGTCGACCCGGCCGACGCGCTGCGGGACGGGCGTGCGATGGACGTGTGGCGGGCGATGATCCGCGCCCAGGGAGGCGACCCGGACGCGGACCTGCCGGTCACGTCACGCAGGGCATACAGTCGCTTGTCGGCCGGGGCGAGACCGACATGATGCGCCTGATCGCCTACACCTCGGTCAGCCACTTCGGGTTCATGGTGCTTGGCATCTTCGCGATGACGACCGTCGGTGGCTACGGTT